>JAOUMX010000186.1 GCA_029881275.1 Gammaproteobacteria bacterium
GTTATTGAAAAGTTTGTCTACTTTCTGATTGATCATATCAACTGTTGCAGATAATTTTTCAATAATTGTTGCCTGCTTTTCCTGTATCTCTTCGATGACTGAAGATGTTTTTTCGGGCATCGAATGTTCGCTTTCTGTCATCTCGACTGTTTCTACTGGACTAACGGGTTTGTAATCTTCAATTGGTTTTTCAATTACAGATTCGTTACTGGCTACTTCTGTTACGGGCTGACTTGTGGTGTTTGCTATAGCTAAAGTTTCTTTTTTCTGTTCGGCTATATGTTCTGGTATTTGAATATCAAATTCATTCTCAATATATGTTATTGCCCCATCTATATACTTATTGATTTCGGGCTGAAATATAATAGAACGAAAATATATTAGCGCACAAAACAGTGAAAGAAGCAGAAGATATTTTATTGGTTTGTATAGAAATTTAATGATTTTCATAATATTTGCCTCATTGCTAATTTATTAAGTTCGGAAATAAAGTGTCTGCAAAGAGTTTAAATTCCTCCGAACCCTTACTCTTATTTGATAGTTCGAATACCGACAAACCTTCGCTCAAGCTACGTCTATAATCTGTTCTTTGACATAATCTGCCTGGCAATATATCCACTCTATCCAGCATTTTTAGTGCTTCTTCAGCTTCATCAGATTCTCTTATTGCATGATGTGTATCGGCCCTGTTAATAAATGCAATTAAATCAGGAACACGTTCACCACATACCTCATGGATAATCATCAAAAAACGTTGTGTTGCCCAGACATCAGGCTGGCTGGGCGGAACTGGAATAATGATACGGTCTGCCACACTAATAGCGGCTTTCATTGCATCCATATTGGATGCACCAACATCAACCAGTACATGACAAAAATTACTTCTTAACTCTTCACTAATATTGCTGCCATTAATGTTTTTAACGTGTAATTCCGGATTAATACCCTCATCTTTTCGTACCAGGGATACATCGGTTAATGTTTTCTGTGGATCAAGATCATAAGCTATGACAGTTTCGCCTTTTGTAAGCAACCAGATTCCAAGGTTAAAGGCAATAGTGCTTTTACCAGATCCACCTTTAAGATTTGCAACAACGGTTATCAATTCGGATTCACCTGTTTATATAGTTGGGTTGTATTGCACCCTGCTGGTTATCGATTCTGTTAAAGTCATCAGGTATATTAAAAAGCTTGCCTGGCTGACTGGCAATTTTTATATTTTTTAGCTCTCTTATATAACCACCTGGTAGCTCCTCTTTAATGGCGATACCCAGGCCTATGTCATACCACTGAAATGAGCTGGTTGTTGTTCCATCGGGTCTACTTAAAGACCGTTCCCATTTTTCTGTATCACGACCATTTAATTTTTCTTTTTTTACCATTTTTAATTCGGCGACAGTTCCATCCGGAAAGAATTCTCTGAGTGCCAGTTTTCTTTTTACATCGATCCAGTGCAGCGTACGTAATCTTTTTCCCTGATTATTAGATATAATCTGCCATTTCTCGGTTTTGAGTCCATCGATGGTTTCTGTACCAAGTTTTTTGCATTCTGAATGAAGGATTTGAGCGCATGGATTGCTGCTAGTTTCCTTATTATTTTGAACAGTAAATGTTCGTTCCTGATAGGCTTTGACAGGTTGATTAATAAGTACTGCTCTACCTTCATCAGGATAAACTATCTCAACTATATTTTGTCCATTAACTATTGATTCACTTCTGACTGCTTTTTTGCTTACAAATAATTTTGTTTCTTTAATCGGCTGCTGAGGAATGCTGACGACTGCATCAGCAGAAAATTCAGTTGTCATTGATTCTGCGTATGAATAGCTGCTTAAAATTATTGCGCATCCCACAATAATTGGTTTATATAAAGAGCTCATAACATCACCGTTTATGTTTATGTTGTATAAATCTGAGTTTTTCACGTCCCTGTGAATACTCAGGCTTTGTTACTATTTTATTTGGCTGCAGCTGGCGCCTGTGCAGGTGCCTGTGGTCCCCAGCCTGGGCCAGGTCCATAGCCATAAGGAGCGCCATAACCATAACCTGGGCCGTATGCTGGATAGCCATAACCAGGGCCACCATAATAGCCAGGATAGCCACCACCATAGCCATTGTAACCATTATAATTGTTGTAACCGTTATAACGATTATTGCCGTAGCCGCGACCATTTCCAGAGCCACGGGCATTCATGCTAAAACTCATGTCGCCGTCACCGAGCATATCGCCCATGCCATCGCCCCAGCCATTGTTGTTATTACCCCAGCCATTATTACCCCAGCCGTTATTATTCCAGGGTCCCCACCATGCATTGGCAGTCATAGGAGCTGCTAATGCAGTTGCAACTGCTGCTGCACATAGTACTTTGCTAAAGTTTTTCATATCATTTCTCCCCTTCATATGAAGGTTGTTTTTATCGACATCGACATTATGTCGGCCTGTTTACTCTCTGGTCATGTTGTACTGGGTCAAGTCGTAGAGAGCGACGCACATGACCAGTTGTAAATACAATTTTATTACCAGAGCCATGGCCTGGTGGATAAACCTGTATATGGGTAAAGTCCACCAGGGTAAAGTCCATAGCCTGCTGTATTTGCAAGAAGGCCAGGATGAATTGGTGGTGTAATTAACGGGCTTTTATAAATTGAACCCGGGTATCCATAACCATTCACAAATGGAAATGAATAACGATCATAAGAAGCCATTGGATCAGATGCTATTAAACGCTGCTGAAATGACGAATCCAGTTGATGGCTCCATTGCTTAAAACGCTGATCATGCAATTTCATGTTGCTGGTATTGCCAGGTCTTTTATCAGGGACATTGCCCCATGGACGTTGTCCACTAAATGATTTTTTGTAATGAGATGTTTTAACAGGCTTCCATGGGTTCTTAGACGTCACTGGAAGATAACGAACTTTATTATCATCATTAAATGAACTGCCACTTCTCCACTGTGTTTTGCCTTTATTGTTATTTATATTGTATTCAGATAGTGAACTTGGTGGTGCAAATTCAGAAAAACCAGATTGTGATTCAACACTGTCCCACCATTCCGTTGCCTTTGTGGTTTGTGTAAATAAAACACAATTAACAGTTACCAATATAAGTAATGGTCTTGAGTAGCGTTTGTTAATAATGTTCATAGTGTGATCTCTGTTTTGCATTTAGGTTATTTCATTTACATTTTATTTATCGCCATACTGGTGGATACGCATTCCGGTAATGTGGCGGTGGTGGTAAGCCTGGTTGATTCTGATATCCTGGTGGTGGAACGCCTGGACCATAAACAGGGCCTCGAGCAGATGGGAAGTATTGATGCAGGCTGTTTGCCTGAACATCTGGGTTATAACCAGGATTTGGCATAGCCTGATACTGGTTATTATTATTCCATTGTTGCTGTGGAATATTATTCCTGTTTTGTGGCTGAGACATATTTGATTGTTTCATCCATTGTTCCATCTGGGCCTGTCTCTGTTTTACCCATTCTGGTGCTTCTGGTGGTAGAGGCTGGTTTATTCTTTCTGCTGATTGACTATTTTGCTGTTGTCTCAGCTTTTCCATTTCTGCCTGACGTTGTTTTACCCATTCCGGTGCTTCTGGTGGTAAAGGTTGATTTGTTCTTC
>JAOUMX010000187.1 GCA_029881275.1 Gammaproteobacteria bacterium
AAAGTTTCCTGAGAATGCTGATTTACACGAACAGCAGGCCGCTATACTTGAGCAGGTAGGTCTTCAGTCCGCTGCAGATTACGTGCGTAAACAGAAATAACAACGCGTATTAAATCAACATAGACACACGTTGTTATCTAAAATATCTGCACCTGTCAGGTATGCTAAAAGTTTTCTTCAATAAACTCATCATAATTTGTTGAATCAATGAAGTGAGTTCCATCGCAATTAAATTGCATTCTAACTGCATCCTGAATCATACTGATTTTAACATTTCTTAAGTAAAGACTTTCAATGTTTCTGAGATATGCAAATTTTGAAATCATATTATCAAGCTTTTCTTTAGAAAGAGGCTTCCAGTTTTCAAGTGGTCGTGTAATTATTTCTTTTTTATCATCATTAAGTTTATTAAAAGCAGGTTCATTCATAATGAACTTATAAATATTACGTACCATTTCTGCTTTTTCATCATATGGTATAGCTTGAAAATGCCTGTTGATATAAGAGGATTCAACAAATTTATCAACCACATGAACCTTCTCTCTGAAGGGATCAAAAATTGACATGGTTCGTATTTCACCGCTATTAAAATTTATCATGATCTGATGAGCACATCGATTTATAATTACATCTTTTGTTGAGTTAATAAGATCCTCAATTCTTTTATCGGCTGCGCTGTCATAGCGCTCTCGATATAGGGCGGTTTCTCTTAGGGAAGCATCGCCACCAAAAGCAATATGTAAAGATTCATGGTCAAGTCCGGTTGAATCTACAAGTTCCTCGCGAAGAAAAAGTTCTCTCTGACGATCTATTATATGTGCTTTTATTTCCTGAATAAGTTCAGGATGATCTTTTGAAAGTAATTCAAAATCATCTTTAAACATGCGGAAGACAACTGAATCATCAGAAGCTGTAACTGTAGCTGAGCGCTTTTCATGATTAAGTAATGCCATTTCGCCAAAATAATCGCCATCTTTTAAGTCTTTTAGGTGTTTTATTTTGCTATTTTTCCTGGCTGTGATTGAAAATGCTCCATTTTCAATTAGATAAATAGCATCACCATCGTCATTTTCAGAGAAAACGATATCATCTTTTTTATACTCAACTTTTGTAGTATGTTTTAAAAACTCATTTACCATATCAGGTGAAAGATGATTGATAAAATCAGGTATGTTATTCATGTGAAGCGTCTCCATTGTCTGTAAAACTCACATATTTATATTACATGTACTCTATTTAGTATGGTTAATTCTTGTTTCGTCATTAGGTGATAAACCATACATGCTATATTCTGGATAAATATTTGTCAGAGTCTACTCTTCAAACTTGAACTGCATTGGGCTACTCATGGATCCGTGATTAAAATCCCCATATAGAGGATGTTCATTAATGTTCCTTGCGTGGATTACCCATTTATAGTGATTTCCAGGATTCATCAAACCATCAGGTACTGTGACTGAGGTTTTAGTACTTAATTTTGATTTAAAAACCAATTTTTCTTCATCCCAGATATCTCTAATAAATACCTGATAAAAAGCATCTTTTGATACAGGCTCCCAGGATAATAAGTTAGTATACGGGGCCGGTAAATCAGAATTTAGCGGCTGGGTTATAGATACCATGGGTAATTTCTTTATTTCAACATAATCTTTTGAAGTATAAATATCACCATTGTTCATGTGTATCTTTGCCGTATACCAACCATCAGGGGCGTTTTCTGCAACATCTGTCTGGTTAATAAAGGCCCGTTTTTCTTGAGTACCTTTTTTAGATATTAATTTATAGCGATTCTGATCAAGCCTGGTTAGCAACTTTCCATCAGGGAAAAAAATATCGATAGATTTTATTTCATTAAAATGCGTTGTTGCAAATAGTGACATCAAAAAAAGCTTACGCTCAGGCCAATTGCACACATGAATATCAAAAAAACCAACTTTAGTATAATGAGGTGATTTTTTTATATCTTTGCTTTGTGCCAGTAAATCCATTGAAAGCATAAGACATGCGAACAAGACAACAGGTGTAATATATAAGATTCTACTTATGACATTCATCCTTTTAGTCATTGATTGCCATGCTCCGTTTTAATTCGTTATTTCGATCATGGTTCTCTCTCACCTTAAATGATAATGCTCGCAGAATACCAAGCGCCAGATCCGGGTAGGACCTTAATAAACCCAGTAACTTGTTTTTTTCTAATGTTAATAAAAATGTATCCTCAAGCACATGTGCGGTAGCAGAACGAGGCATGTTATCCAGTAGGTTCATTTCGCCAAAGCTGGAACCTGAGGTCAAAGTAACTATAAATTCCATGGAAGATGGATCAGGTGAAATAGAAATGCCAATCTTGCCATTGACAATAAAATACATTCGGTCACCAGAGTCATTAATATCAAATACCCGCTCACCGTTAAAGAATTTGATTTCATCGAGTTCTTTGGCGACAAAAAGCAAATCCTCTGTAGGTACTTCTGAAAATATGTCAGTCTGTTTAAGTAGAGCAATGCGTTCTATCAGATTTCTGGAATTGTTTTCAACCATAGTGTTGCCTCGTACAACATTTGCAATATCGGAAACCCAGTGATCAGCTAAATTACTGGCCCATAGAAGGACATCATTCTTATCGAATAATTTGACTTTAGCATGACTTTCCAGATTAGTGGCAGTCCTGTTATCGAGTTGTAGCTTAATGATTTCAGTTGCAGGCTGGTTTTCTATATTATTCAGGATTTCACAGGCATTTGCTATATGTTGATTATGTTTGCTTACCAGCCCGGCTCGTATAACTGCAATCTGATCTTCAGCGCATAAGGGTGTCAATGCCTGTAGAGCCAGATCGATTAATTGTATTTGGCGTTCGCCTAGAACAAGTAATAGCAGGCTATCATCAGGACTCTGTTCTCGCTTAGAATTTTCTATAACTTTCCTGGATATGCCGTAGTTATTTGCATCACATGCTCTATTCAGTGCGATTGAACTCAATATGTCGTGTGAAAGCAATTCTTCCTTGATAACATTCTCAAGAATAATTGACTGCACCCTTGGAGAGCTTTTACCTCGAATTAACCATTGATGGATTGCTTGTTCATAATCTCTGCCAATCAGATCAAACATTGAAATTGTTTTAGATCTTACCGCAACATGGCTATCACTCAGCAAGTTGTAGGCGATATTATATCTTGTTACATCATCCAGAAATCGCAGCCCATAGGCAGTATAAATACGTAACTCGGGGTCTGCTTCATTAGAAAGTAATTGCACACAATTTAAGATAACGGTTTGATCGATAAGTGCTAAATCATCAGGCAGCTGTTTTAAGGTACGGGCAACCAGTGACAAATTCTCATCGGTAAGAAGACTTTGTATGGATTCCTGGATCTGTCCGGACAATTCTGTAAAAAGTATATTATCGACATGATTTTTTAACGGTAAAAGCAGCAATGAAGACAACTGGTCATATTTGTCACCATTCAGCAGGTCTCTCCATATCTTTAGCGCATCTCGTTGGTTCGTGTTCTGACTTTGTAATAATGTATATGCTGCAATAGCTCTAACTCTGGAAGATGATGAATCAATACTGTTTATCGCTATTGTTAGCGCTTCAGGGT
>JAOUMX010000074.1 GCA_029881275.1 Gammaproteobacteria bacterium
ACCCGTCAGTTTGAAATTACTCGCTGCAGATACCGGGCTGCACCCGTCAACCGCATTTCGTATTCTGGCAGCATTAATTGACGTTGGTTTTGTGGAAAAAGATTCCGCCGGTCATTATTTGCTGGGTAAAAAACTGGTGCGACTGGCAGGCAAGGTCAGGGGTGGCATTGATCTGCGGCAGGAAGCACGGGATATTATGGAAGCCCTGCGAGATGAGATTGGTGAAACCGTCAACCTTACCGTGCGCGAAGGTGATCAGGTGGTCTACATCGAGCGTGTCACGCCCAATCGTATGATGCGGGTCGAGCAGGTGATTGGTAGCCGTGCACCCTTACATGTCACAGCAGTGGGTAAACTGATGCTGGCGGAACTGGGTGATGACTTTATTCAGGGGTATGCGAATCGCACCGGACTTAAACGCTATACGCCTCACACCATCACGACAGAGAAGGATCTGATCAACATTGTGCATCGGGTCAAGGCCGATGGCTTTGCCTATGACAATGAAGAAGCCGAAGAAGGCGTGGGTTGTATTGGTGTACTGATTTATGACAAGAGTCATGCTGTGGTCGCTGGCTTATCTGTATCAGCACCCATTGAACGACGTAAAGATGAATGGGTGAAACGGGTGAAACAGGCAGCACAGAAAATATCAGAACGTTTGTGAAGTTGATGCGGTTATCAGGCTAAGTGTTGTTTATGTGATTTAGAATTTCAAATCCGAGATTGCTTCGTGCCTCGCAATGACCGTGTAATTACTGTCATTGCGAGAAGCTGTTACGAAGCAATCCCTGCACTATCAATAAAACATCAACCATCTATCAGGCCAGTACTTTCTGTTCCATGTTTTCATTTGTCTGGCAGAGTTGTTCACAGACATGATTAGCAAAACCGGCACCGGCTTCGCCGTAAATATTGTAGGCGGCATCCAGCCCAGCGGCTTTTAACATCTCTACCTGGTCATCGTATTTAGCTGTACCCGCTACCATGCCTTTGAAACCGTTGGCCTGCAGTTGCTGAAAGGCGAACAGATTTTCCTGGGGTTTTGGCATATCCAGTAAAATAACGCGTACCTTGTCGGTGCGCAGATTTTCCCAGAATTCCACATCGGTAGCGTCCCCCTGAATGACTTTACGTCCCAGTTGTCGATGCTGCTGCAGGATAACGGCGTCATTATCCACGCCGAGCACAATGTCACCGTATTGCTGGCGCATGGTTTCGTAAGCTGCGGTACCCACACGGCCCATACCAAACACCAGGATTTCTGCATTGCCGGTACTGATTACCCGTTCACCGCTTAAGCGTACCTTGCGCTGGAAACGGGACATGAATTTGTCGATACGGGCAAACAGCTGATGGGATGCCACATTCAGTGGGGAGGCAATAATGAATGTCAGTGACATAGCCACGGCCAGCACGCCGAGCCATTCACTGGTTAGCCAGCCCTTGTTATAACCGATGGCGCTGACAATCAGGCCAAACTCACTGAAGTTGGCAAGACTTAAACTGGTCAGAAATGAGGTACGGGCACGGAGGCGGAACATACTCAGTAACCAGTAATACATCAGCACTTTGAGTGGCATGATGAACACCAGTAACAGGGCGATGGCAAACACCTGCAGACTTAGAGTGGCACTGAGCCCGATGCTGAGGAAAAAACCAATCAGGAACAGGTCTTTAAATGCCAGTAAGGAGGTGGCCATTTCTGATGAGCGTTCCTGGCGTGCCAGCACCATGCCCATGACCAGCGCACCGAGATCCGCTTTCATGTGGACCAGTTCAAACAGGCTGGCGCCGCCCATGGCCAGAATGAAGCCGGCAATGATAAGTAATTCACCATGACCGACGCGCTTCAGGATTTTGACAAGCACGGGGCGCAGGGCAATCAGTGCCATGATCGCCACAATCGCCCAGGGAGACGGTATTTTGCCGGTGGAAACGGTTAAAAACAGTACCGCAAAAATATCCTGCATAATCAGAATACCAATGGCAATACGACCATGATTGGCCTTCAGTTCGCCTTTTTCTTCCAGCATTTTTACCGCAAACACGGTGCTGGAAAAACTCAGTGCGAAGGCGAGCAGGGCCGCGGTTTCTGTGGTGATATCGAGGAACAGCGGCAGACCGATATAACTGATAATGGTCATTAAGGTACCAAACGACAGCACCACCATGATTAGATGTAAACTTGAAACCGCCCAGATTTCCGGGCGCATCAGACTGCGTATATCCAGTTTTAAACCAATGGTAAACAGCAGCAGGGTGATACCCAGATCCGCCAGGGTATTCAGCCCGGCAAACATTTCCACACCCATGGCTTTCATAATGAAGCCGGAAATCAGAAAACCTACCAGTGGTGGCAGGCCTACCTGTTTTGCCAGAAAGCCCAGAGCAAACACCAGGGCGATCAGTGCGGTATACGAATGGGTAATGGCTATCAGGGAAAAATCCAATGTCTTATCTCTTTCGGGTTGAGAACGGTCAGTGTTGACCGGTGTTCTTATTATGGTCGTATTTTATGACAGCGTAATGTTACGCAAAATACGATGTTAAAAATAAGTGTTACTAATGCTGTTATTGATATTAATCAGCCCTAATTGTAGCTCATCAATAAACTGATGCAGTTTATCCTGTTTAAGTTCCTGAGGTTTGGCGCTGAGTAATTCAGTTTTTAGTTTTGTCAGTAACTCTAGTGGCCTTTCATGTCGAGGTAAACCATTCAGGCAGCTTTCTACTTCGTGCAGGGTGTGATTAAAAGCTCGGGGGAATCGTTCTTCGTGTAATAAAAATTTTAATACTTCAGGCCGACGTACCCGCAGTCGCATTTCACGGCGATACATCTGATAGGCGGTTAGCGATTTTAGTACACTCATCCATTGCAGGTTTTCAAATGGCGTCAGGGCTTCTGATACCTGTGGCAGTAATGTGGCAGAACGGACGTCGATAATACGCGTGGTCATATCGGCACGTTCCAGGTTACGTCCCATACGCAAAAAGCTATAGCCTTCATCATGGGTCATGGTGCCCGCCAGTAAACCGGTAATCATCTGGGCGCCTGATATGATAGAGCGTAAATAATCATAACGATGGCGGTGGGTGAGCACGCTCTGGCTGTTTTGTTTAGCAGAGAGATAGAGTTCATTTATCTGCTCCCATGCTTCACGGGGAATAATGTCACGAATGGTACGTGCGTTTTCACGAGCCATGCTCAGTGAGCTGATAATGGAGCTGGGGTTCTTGACGTCAGCGACCATAAAACGTACAACGCTGCGTTCATCGGCCTCTTTATACAAGGTGTAGAAATATTCCTGGCTACTGGTGATATCCACAATGGGTTCCCAGCCGGGCTGCACGTGTTTGGGCAGATCAAGCAGGAGATGGGTATTTACATTAATCAGGCGTGCCGTATTTTCAGCGCGTTCAATATAACGCGCCATCCAGTAAATGTTACTTGCTACACGGGAGAGCATATTAAGATACCTCCGTGTCAACGATCCAGGTGTCTTTGCTACCACCACCCTGAGATGAATTAACCACAGTTGAGCCTTTGCGCAGGGCGACCCGGGTCAGGCCGCCAGTGGTAACGTAAGTCTCTTTGCCGCTGAGAATAAAAGGTCGTAAATCCAGATGGCGTGGTTCAACACGATTGCCGATCAGTGTGGGTGCCGTTGACAGTATCAGCATTGGCTGGGCCACATAATTGCGCGGGTCACGGCGAATCAGGCGGACAAATTTTTCACGTTCTTCCTTGCTGGCGTGGGGGCCAATTAACATGCCATAACCACCGGACTCGTTAGCCGGTTTAACTACCATTTTATCGATGTTATCAATGACGTACTGGCGTTCCTGTTTGTTAACGCATTTATAAGTGGGTACGTTAGGTAAAATCGGTTCTTCCTGTAGATAATATTTAATCATTTCTGGCACGAAGGCATAGACCACCTTGTCATCGGCAACGCCAGCACCCGGCGCATTGGCCAGTGCAACATTGCCGGCTTTCCAGGCACGCATTAATCCCGGAACACCCAGTAGAGAGTTGGGATCAAACGCTTCGGGATCAAGAAAAAGATCATCAATACGACGATAGATAACATCCACCCGCGAAAGTCCTTCAATGGTTCGCATGTAGACAATATCGTCATCACCCACTACCAGGTCAGTACCTTCAACCAGTTCCGTACCCATCTGCTGTGCCAGGTAAGCATGTTCAAAATAGGCGGAATTGTAGATGCCTGGTGTCAGAACTACGATCTCTGGTTGTTCGCTGGGCCGTGGCGACAGAGCGGCCAGCATGTCGTATAACTGTGATGGATAATCATCTACCGGCAGGATGTTGTGTTGTGCAAACATATCGGGGAAAACCCGTTTCATGACCTGGCGGTTTTCCAGCATATAAGAAACGCCAGAAGGTACGCGTAGATTATCTTCCAGAACATAAACGGTGCCATCACTATCGCGAACCAGATCGGAACCACAAATATGTGCCCAGATACCCAGCGGTGGATTGGCACCGATACATTCTGGACGGAAGTTTTTAGAATCTTTCAGTAGTTCGGCAGGAAAAATATTGTCTTTGACGATCCGTTGTTCGTGATACAGATCATCAATAAACAGGTTTAAAGCTTTAACTCTCTGTTTAAGTCCGGCCTCGATGTGTAACCATTCTTTTTTATCAATAATGCGGGGGATAATATCAAAGGGCCAGGCGCGGTCGATGGAACCTTCTTCTTCACAATAAACGGTAAAAGTAATCCCCATGACATGTATGGCTGTTTCCGCGGCAGCTTTGAAATCTTCGATTTCCCTGTCTTTAAGGGAGTGCAGATAATTGCAGATAGCTTTCGCCGAGGTGCGTGGTTTGCCACTGGCACGTAACAGTTCATCATACAAGTTTTTAACCTTGTAGCTTCCCCAGCGAATAGTCATGATGTTTTGAATGTTTTCCTGAAATAATAATTTCTAATACCATAACGTGTTTTTATGTGAAAAAGCAAATAATAAAAACATTTGTGTTTATCAATCGACAGATTCACAATAGACGCATAGTTTCAGTGCATAAACGTTTGTGTACGCTATGAAACAGTGCAATGCAAACAGTAAAAGTAATCAACAGGAATAAAAGTGTATGACATATTGTCTTGCTATCAGTGTCAATAAAGGTCTGGTGTTCGCATCTGATTCGCGGACTAATGCGGGTGTCGATTATGTAACTACCTATAGCAAGATGCATACTTTTGTCTGGCCCGGTGAACGTACCTGTGTTTTATTGACATCCGGTAGTCTGGCAACTTCCCAGGCGGTCATGAATTTGATCAGAAATGATCTGGAAGATGAAAAAGCAAAGTTCGATTTACGCAGTGGTAAGCATTTGCATGAGGTGGCACATTATATTGGTCAGTTAAGTCAGAAAGAGCAACGTCAGCATGCAGCCGCTATGGAAAAGAGTAACAGCAGTGCTGAGTGTAATTTTATTCTGGGTGGGCAGATCGCAGGGCAGGAACCAGAAATTTATTTAATTTATCCTCAGGGTAATTACATCAGTGCTTCGCCAGAAACACCTTATTTACAGATAGGTGAAAATAAATATGGCAAACCGATTCTGGATCGCATTATTACACCCTCAACTTCACTGGAAGATGCGGCCCGTTGTGCACTGGTGTCACTGGACTCTACCA
The DNA here is from genome assembly GCA_029881275.1 of Gammaproteobacteria bacterium. Classification (GTDB taxonomy): domain Bacteria; phylum Pseudomonadota; class Gammaproteobacteria; order SZUA-229; family SZUA-229; genus JAPHQX01. The sequence goes on from JAOUMX010000074.1 coordinate 5,676, forward strand.
TTCGCAGTAATATTTCTGTTGGGCCTCCGGTTGAGCTGGCCATTCATACCTGTGATGAACTTGAAGAACCTTATTATTTAAAGTTGACGCTTAATTCACCGATGTACAAGTCGATGCAAAAGCAATGGAATGAAGGATTGCGTCGGGCTTTTAATCGGCTGCCGCGTTTTGAATGGGAAGAGAAGAAGTAGTTGCTCAGGTTTTGTTTTCAGAGGCGAAGCTGAACGAGAAGGAATAATAATTAGTTAGTGGCAGCTTTTACAATCTGATGTACGTAACGCAGTTTATCTAATGCAGTTATGGAAATAACAAACGGGTAGGCATCTTCAAGACCCATGCTGCGATTTAATGCATTCAGCGCTGTTGATAAACGGCACCAGTCAGTAAACAGTTCATCAAATGATGCGGGTGCCTGATAACCGCTAGCCATCTGGCCATCAATGTTAGGGCTGGCAATATCGACACCATGAATCTGAAAACCAAAATCATGTGCCGTTTCCAGAGTGTCTACCATATGTAAATAGTGCGCCCAGGTTTCGGCCCAGTCTTCCCAGGGATGGACACTGGCATAAGCGCTGATCCAGACGTTTTGCCAGTATTCCGGTGGGCCCTGGTTATAATAGTTGTTCAGCGCAATAGTATAATCCAGTTGCTCATCACCAAATAGTTCACGAAAACCTGTAATGTTGTCGGTGCCGTTGATAAGTCGGTCCCAGTAATAATGTCCTGACTCATGTCTAAAGTGACCCAGCAAAGTACGGTAAGCCTCATTCATTTTTTCACGCATTTCTTCTCGTGAACTGTGTTCGGCCTCGAGTAAATTGATGGTGATAGTGCCATCACTGTGTCCAGTGGCAATGGTTTTTTTAATGCTGAGTTCATTGCTGAATTCATCCCGTCCCATTTCATCCTGCAGAAAATCGAAAGCCATGCCTTTTGCCGGATCTTCTGCGCGACCTATGACCGGTAAGTTCAGATTGAAAAGTGTATAAAGTAAACGTCGTTTGGCGGATTCTATGCGATACCAGAGAGTGATGTTCTGTGTTTCGCTGAGATTCGGGATGGTGTGGTTAAGGCGACAGGACTCGCAATAGGCATGATGATCATTAACCGGTACCATCCAGTTACAGACATCATGATCTGTATAGTTTTTACACTGGCGATAATGCTGATTATTAACCAGCGCCTGCCATTGGCCTTTACCGGTTGGCTCCAGTGCACTGAGCTGTTTTTCATCGGGTAAATACCCGAGTTTTCGATTGCAGGACAGGCAGATGCTGTTCTCAAAATTCAGCACATTGCCACAATGACAGCGAAAAGTTTTCATCTGGTATGCCGGTTGCCTAATCAGTAGATTATGTACGGGTGTCGGAATAATTTATATTAAATCAATGTTTCGCTCAGGAACAGCTGTAAGCTTACGTTATATCAGCAACAATAGCTCTTTAAGACTGTTTATTTATCTGACTTGCCACCACCCATGCGTTGCAGCGCTTCGCGAATAATGCCCAGATGTTTATTGTAATTGGCGCAGCCGCTACAGATAAAAAGGTGAAGGCGCAGTCGCAGGCGTTCGCTGCGGGTCAGTTGCCGATCCTGTCCCTGTGACATCAGACTGGTTGCCTGTTTGCAGCTCATCATAATGCGTCTCCTGCGTGTAAAAAGTTTTTTTCCAGGCAGCTACGTAATCGCATGCGTGCCCGGTGCATGATTACCCAGCAATTGCTTTCACTAATGGAAAGCTCCTGACAGATTTCACTGATCTCCAGGCCAATGTGTTCGCGCATCATGAATACCCGGGCGGTGTTTTCCGGTAAATGATTCAGGCAGGCTTCAAAAATCGGCCAGAACTGTTCATTGGCCAGCACACTTTCCGGGTGTCCCCAGTTGCCTGGTTGCTGTTCTTTCTGCCAGTGACCACGTTCATCAAACTGTTCGTCAAGATCGCTGATGTCTTCATCGATCAGGCTTTGTGTTGGATGCCGACTGCGTTCACGAATTACATCAATGATTTTGTTGCGCAGTATGGCAAACACCCAGGTTCTGAGACTGGCGCGTTCAGCACCGCTATCAGATTTGAGTGCCGCTGTTATGGCTTCCTGTACCGCATCTTCGGCCAGGGTTTTATCTCTTAACTGCAGTGTGGCAAAGCGTAGCATTTCATCATGCAGGGCACTGAGTTGTTCAGGGTCAAGATCCCGGGCCAGTGACTGATTTTGTTTAGCGCTGCCATCAGCGTTCATAGGTTAACCTTATGACGAACATGCCGCATAAGGTAACGCGTATCAGGTCGATAGAAAAGCCCTGATCAGTGGATGAGCAGGATTAACGTGTTTGTAGCCAGCGATTGAACCAGTGATCCACTGAAACATAACGACCCGCACCGATGAAAAACAGCACCAGTAACAGAATGAAATAAGTAGCCGCGAATTCTATACCATTATTTAAAATGACCAGGCTGCCATTTTCAGTGAGCCAGTCGTAATTGCCATGGGTCTGTAAAATCTGTTTGGCTCGATCAAGGCGTTCTATCGCGCCCAGCGTTCTGTCGCTGGCAAACAGCCCCGAGCCTTCGGCAATCGCCAGCCAGCCATTCTGCCAGTGCACGGTCAACATGGCGACCAGCATAGTAATCATCAGCGGAATGGATACCCAGCGCACCGCAAAACCGAACAGCAATAAGATGGCGCCGCCAGCTTCGGTGAGTGTGGCTGTCCAGGCGAGCAGCGCTGGAAAAGGTAATCCCAGTCCCCAGTCGCTATTACCAAACCATGCAATAGTCGAATCCATGCTGGCCAGTTTGTTAGTGCCCGCCATCCAGAAAATCGGTGCCAGATATAATCGTACCGCCAGTGGTGCCAGAAAATCTGCACAGCGGGTGTTGTTCAGAATGTCCTGCAGTTTGAATAAAAAATGTTTCATTAATTTTTGTCCTTGTTAAACAGAGTGCGCGAACCGAGCACAATGTTAGCGTCATGGAACGCGTGTAGTATTTCACTGCCGCCCTGCATGATCATAGCAGGCTCAAATTCGCGGTGGGCTTCGGTCATCATCGCTAACAGCTGTTGCCCGGTGTGTTGCTGATTGCTTTGTAAGCGTGTTAACAGATCAGCGCTCAGTGCATTGACCTGCATGAAGCCAGTGCTGTCATCTGCCTTGCGCCAGGCGAGTAAACTATTTTTCTGTTGATCCGGAATCTCGGGAATAAAATCTTTGCAGATGCGATGCACCGGGTAATCAAAATGATGCAGGCGAATCAAAGGCGATAACACCGGAATCTCATTGATAACATCATCACCCGTAATCAATGAGAGATCCGCATCTGCAGCCAGAAACAGATCCAGTTCGGCCCATTCCCATTGCGCCAGTTCGATTAGCCAGCCGGGGTTGTTAATCTGATTGCCCTGCAGGTAGTCTACAAATTCACCGGACAGGCGGGATAAACAGGGCGTGCTGCTGTGGTGGCGGGCAAAAAACTGCTGACACAATTGTTGCCAGTGTTTTTCTTCAAGCACCTGATGCAACACCGGAAATGCTGACGATAAAGTATCCAGAATGTTGTTGTAAAACAGCTCTCGATAGAGTGCCATGCGATCTGCTGCCACATCATGAATGGCCGGGCTGTTTATCGGGTCACGAATACAGGCAGCAAAAGCCAGTTGCTGTTGTTGTAAACTGGTTAGCTCAGGCAATTTTAAGCTGTACATCATCGGCTCTCTGTTGTGTTTGATAATGACGAATTAAATTGACTTCTTTTAATAATTCATTCATGGGTGGCAAATTAAAATCCCGTTCCAGCAAGGCGGGTTTTGAACCCACACGCTGGCAGGTGAAATCCAGTAATTGCCAGACGCTATCAACTACCTCGGCACCGTGGGTGTCGACGATCAGTGATTCGCTTTCCTGGTAATGCCCGGCGACGTGCATATAAGCAATGCGTGCAGCAGGCAAGGCGTCAATAAACTGGTAAGCATCATAGTGGTGATTGATGCTGTTAACATAAACATTGTTAACGTCGAGTAATAAATCGCAGTCGGCTTTTTCAAGCACGGCGTTAATAAAATCAATTTCAGATAACTGTTGTGAGGGTGCGGCATAGTAGGACACATTTTCAATCGCAATGCGACGTTGCAAAATATCCTGCACCTGCATAATGCGTTGTGCCACATGATCAACCGCCTGTTCGGTAAACGGAATCGGCATTAAATCATACAGATGTCCATGGTCACTGCAGTAACTTAAATGTTCACTAAAGCAGACCACATTCAGTTCATCGAGAAAAGTTTTTAAATCACGAATGAATTTCAAATCCAGTGGCGCGGGTCCACCAACCGACAATGACAGTCCATGGCATACCAGTGGATAACGTTCGGCCAGACGACGTAACTGCCGACCATACTGGCCACCAATGCCGATCCAGTTTTCCGGAGTGACTTCGAGAAAATCCAGTTCACCCTCGGCCAAGGTTTCGATCTCATCCAGCAGACTGCGACGTAAGCCCAGTCCGGCACCCTGTAAAGCAGATAAATTCATATTAATATCCTGTTCGAAAGTTGACTGATGTTGACCCTCCCTGGTCATAGCACTCGCAACCTGTTTACTCGTTTGGCGTAATTGCTGACATCAGTCGATTACTCAGTGAATCACTGATTTTATTTCGCACCACCGCATTTGCTTTCAGCTGCCTTGTTGCCGCCGCATTTAGCTTCTGCTTCCTTGTTTTTGCTACCACCACATTTGCCTTCAGTAGCTTTTGATTTATTGCTGCCGCATTTACCTTCACCGCATTTGGCTTCTTTGGCTTTATCACCACCGCATTTGCTTTCGGCTGCCTTGTTGCCGCCGCATTTGGCTTCGCCACATTTGCCTTCCGCCGCTGCAGCCAGTGTGTAACCCTGAGTTAACTCAGTCATGCCAAAGGGATTGATTTCAGCCGCCATGGCAGAGTTACCGATAACACCTAATGCCAGTGCTGCACCAGTAGCCAGAGATAGGGTTTTGATAGTGTTGTTGCGAGTCATGATTGACGCTCCATATAAATAATTAAAAAGTGATTTCAGATCAGAACCCAGAACCAGCAGGTCTGTGGAAATTCTGTTCTTAGCGGGTAGTCGCAAAGCAGAGGGATTCCTTACAGATTTTTTTAAATTATTTTTAAATAAAATATAAAACCAATAGAATCAATTGGATAAGTATTCGTTATGGCGTGTCTTGATGAGGGCAGGTGATGAGATATGAAGATAAATCCATGTGTATCTCTGATCGGATATACCCAATATGGGCGTATCATGTAATAAATAGCGTCTTTTACAGTAAACCTTATTTACCTGTGGGTCGCAGTCAGTGATTTTGCAGCAAGCGGAGAAATAATATGTCGCAGTCCATTTTCGAAAAAGCTATCAGTCTGATCGATGCTGCCAATAGTGAAGATCCGAATCAGGAAACGGATGAACAGGGCAAAACCTGGCCCAAGGAGCTGCTTTATTCTCATCGTATGTCCGACGTCCTGCAGCGCTTCGCACCTGAAGCGGATGATATCTGTAAACTGGCTATACGCTCGCAACATATTCAGCGCTGGAAATCACCCCGCAGCGACTATCCCATGGATCGTATCGGTTATCTTAAGTGGCGCACCGATCTGTATAAATTTCATGCTGATACCATGGGTGAATTGATGACACAGGCAGGCTATGGCATTAATGAAGTTGAACGCGCAAAAAAAATGGTCGGCAAAAAAGGTATCAAGAGCAATTCGGATACACAATTACTCGAAGATGTGGTTGATCTGACATTTATTGAATACTACCTGCTGGCATTTGCAGCCAGGCACCCCGAGTACAGTGAAGAAAAATGGATCGAAATTATCCAGAAGACATGGAAAAAAATGTCTGCAAAAGGTCAGCAGTTTGCTTTATCGGGCGCCATAAAATTACCCGAGCCACTGTTGCCTTTAATTAATAAAGCACTGGCGTAATGCCGTTATCGTCAGTTTGTTTTTTAAATGATGCCAGCAGGAATGGTCCATTAATGGATCAGGCGCTCACCATATCAATAGACCATATTGGCCAGAACAGGCCGAGAATGATTGCCCCTGTGAGTGTGCATGACAGGCCGAGTTTAAGTTTGCGGGATTGCATAAGGAAAAATCCACCATACATTAACCAGCCCCAGGGTGTTAATAACGACATTACCAGGCCAAGGGGGTAGGCGGTAATTAATGTTGCTGGATGGTTGAGCTTATCAGGGGTTAAATAATCAATTGCAAACCAGCTGGCGAATGATATGACCAATGCCAGAAGCGGACCGCCTGCTAGCCAGATGAGAACTGTTCTGATATGAGGGTGCATAGTTAAGCTATCCGCTGACATGGTGGTCTTACAATAAGCAGGATCAGCTCAAAGTGCAAGTTTATTACTATAAAGATCGTTGCAATAAATGGCTGAACAGTTTTGCGGTAATTTATTTTGTCGGTAAATATTTTTATCTGTTTGCTTAACTGTAATGTTCGTATTAAATGGCAGTTAATAATTACTTTGCTGTTTTATTATGTTTTTTATTTTGCATCTGATTTTTCTGCCAGAGTTTATTCATAATATCAATCACGGTGTTCAGTGCAGCCCCCAGATAGTGTGTTGCTGCCGATGCGCCCTGAGGTTCTGGCATATACGGGCTATCATGGCCAATATTTTCCAGTCTTTTTTGTAATGAAGGATTTGGATCCTGCCAGCCGGGATAGGATGTAAATATTTTATTAACCAGAGCATTCAGTTTTCCGGTTTTTAAATGGGCCTGTATAGTTGGCGTAATTTTCTGATAGGGCGCTGCTGGTGATTTTGACTGGGTGGCGGCAAATTTGGCGACTGCAGGCCAGAAATGATTTTTCAGATAGTCGCGGTATACCATGTCTGCGGTTATCATTTCACGTACATCTTCATGATTAAATAATTCCATTGCATACAAATCGGCGTAGAGCTCATCTTTTCTGGCGGCATAGACAGTCACGGTATCATAGATAGCGGCATAACTGGCACACAACCATTGCAGAATTTTACTGTCAGGGTATTTCTGTTTTTTATAACTTAAATAAAACTGTCTCCAGATAGCTCGAAGTTGATATAACCAGTTTGTTAGTCGATTATGGTGTTTTGAAAACTGACCCAGACGACGTGCCAGCATACATTCAAATTGTTTTGGAGAAAGACAAAGCAAAACCGGAAGGCCGATCACCAGTGTATTGTGAGTCCAGAAAGGTAATACCCATCTGGGTGTTTTTATAATATCAAGTTCATATTGCTCGGTGATAACAACACGTTGAATGATGGGGCGTTTAAAGTGCTGATTAAAACTTTGTATCAGATGAAAAATTTTGGGTAGTTTTTTGTCGTTTATGATCAGTCCGGCAGGCTGTAATGGTTTTGTTATGATGCTGCGATAACTGAGCAGGGTGGCAAGTGCCAGAAGTACAGACCATATCGATATTTGTTGCCAGTCCGTCATGGTGTTTTCAGTCAGGCTCTGATAAAGCTGGCTGCTGGATATTATTATAAGTGCAGGGAATATCAGTATCAGTACATAGCCTGTGAGTGCGAACAGACAGGCAAAGACCAGATAAGAGCGATGATATTTAACAATAACGGCATCAATGCATTTATAGAGTTTGTAAAGTCGAGCCCGGACCGGTCCAAGAATATCCATTGTTTTGCCTTGAGTTTAATTGTCTTGGTGCAGTGTCATAATATTATTAGCTTATGTATTATAGGTAAATTAAACAGTAATTTATTATATTTTTTGTAATCGCATTTCTTTA
>JAOUMX010000188.1 GCA_029881275.1 Gammaproteobacteria bacterium
GATGTTCACTATGAGTATTCAGCTGATAACGGTTACCTGGAATTCAAGATTGAGCATGGCATCCGCACTGAGTACGGCAACTACGATACCAAGGGTAATCCCGGTTATATTATACAAGCTGCAGGCACCGTTGATCAGCGACGAAAAGATTACACCTACGATCCTCGTTTTCACAATAAAATTGCTACTATTACTGAGCCATCCGTATTTGCGGGTAGCCAGAAAGTTACCTCATATACCTATGATGGTGCTGGTAATGTCACATCAGTCACCATTGATGGTTTCAGGCCCGATGGTACAGCCGTAAGTCGCACCAGCAATTATCAATATACCGGCCCATATCAACAGCTAAGCCAGATTGATGGCCCTCGTACTGATGTCAACGATATTATTGATTTTGAATATTATGCCAACAGTGTTTCAGAAGGTAATAACCGTGCCCGTTTACGCAATGTACGTGGCTCAGATGGTAATACACTTCGCAGTAACATCAGTTACACTGCAACAGGTAAAGTGGCAAGTGAATATCGATCAAATAGTTTGTATATGGGTTATGCCTATGAGCTGGATACAGATCGTCTAAGCGGTATGCTGGAATATGATTTTTCAAATGCTTACTGGCGTATTACCGACTGGACTTATTTACCTACGGGTGAAGTAAAAACGATCAGCCAGGCTAAAAATACGACAGAAGAAGTGACGTTGACATTAGATTATGACGCTGCCCGTCGTCTAACCCGTATTACCGATGGTCTGGGTAATTACATTGAATATATTCTTGACTCAGAAGGTAATGTTGAAAAAGAGAATATTTATGATGTGACGGGGTATCTTAAAAAGACCCTGACACAAACGTTTGATAGTTATGATCGGCTGGATAATTTTACCGAGCAAAATCGTGTAGAAAATAAGGACTACAATACTGATGGCACGCTAAACAACACCACTGATGGTAAGGGTGTGGTTACAGATTACAGCTATGATAATCTTAAGCGATTAACACAGGTTATCCAGGATCAGGGCGGTACAGATACCGCGACAGCTAATGCACTGACTCAATACGGTTATGATGTGCAGGATAATCTAATTTCTGTAACTGATGCTAATAGCGGGCAGACAAGTTACATTTACGATGATCTGGGTAACCTGATCAGTCAGACCAGCCCTGATACAGGTATAACCATTTTCACCCATGATGAAGCCGGTAACATAGCAACACAAATAGATGCTAAAGGTCAGTTATTTAGTTACAGCTATGATGCATATAATCGTCTAACCACAAAAGACGAACCTGGTTCTGATGATGACGTTAGCTATGTTTATGATGCATGTGTAAATGGTGTTGGGCGCTTGTGTGAAGTGGTACGTAAGAACAGTAGTCTACGTTATCAGTACAATGTCATGGGTGATGTGCTTAATGTTGAGCAGAGTGTCGTAACAGGTTCTGTAAATAATTATCAGTCAGATAATGTTATAACGTATAGCTATGATGGTGTTGGTCGCGTAAAAACTATTACTTATCCCAGTACTGCGGTTGTGACTTATAGCTATGATGCTGCAGGTCAGGTTAGTGCTGTTACTCTGGATAAAGATGGTGTGCAAACACTGTTAACACAAAATGTAATATACAGTCCATTTGGTCCTGTAGCTTCTCAAACAGTGGGTAGTTATGTCAATTTAACGGGCTTTTATTATGATGATTATCGACCCTTTAATCTGGGTGATAGTAATTTCTATAATGAAATAATAAATAACTATGACTTAAATGCTAATCCATTATCCATAGTAGAAACCGGTGAAATACAGAATTATCTTTATGATGCTCATGATCGCCTTGATACATCAAATGGTGTCAGAGGAGATTTTAACTATGACTATGACCTCGTAGGCAATAAAACACAAATTATTCAGGATGGTACCACCACAGGCATTACTTATGATCTCAGTTCAAATCGTATGAATAATTTAGCAGGCTCTACAGTTGTGATCGATGCGAATGGAAATACAACGCAGTTAAGAGGTATGTTACTGGGGTTCACTACCGATAACCGGCTCAAAAATGTGAATGCTACTGCGTTTTATGAATATAACGGCTTGGGCCAGAGAAGCATGAAGCAAGTCACAGCATCAGGCAGTGCCGCAACACATGGTTATGTACAAAGCGTGGTTTATCTTTATGGCCTGAAGGGTGAATTGCTGGCTGAAACAGGGCCAACAGGCAAGGTTATGAAAGAATATGTCTACATGAATGACCGTCCATTAGCCATGCTGGGTTATACGCCAGACAGTGGTGAGTATTTTCTGAATGCAGATCTTGACGGAGATGGATCGGTTAATGCCGAAGATTATAATATTTGGAAAGTGAATTATTATGATGTAGGTGATCCTCTTGCTGATGTAAATGGTGATGGGCGTGTAAGAAAATCAGATAATAATTTGGTCGTTGCTTGTGTTGATGTGCCTGGTAGTTGTCAATCAGCAAGCTATAGTACTTCGATTTATTATATACATACGGATCATTTAGGAACGCCAAGGCTTATGTCTAATGAAGCAGGCATTGCTGTATGGAAGGCAACAGCAACACCGTTTGGTAAAGCCAGTGTGAATGATGATGTAGATGCTGATGGTCAGAGCGTTACGTTAAATATTCGTCAGCCTGGGCAGTATTATGATCGGGAGACAGGGTTATATTATAATTACTATCGGTATTATGATCCGGAGACAGGTAGATATATCACCTCAGATCCAATAGGGCTTGATGGCGGGATAAATACCTATGCTTATGTTGGTGGAAATCCTCTGAAATATACTGATCCACTAGGGCTTTATTTTCCAGGTGTCCCTAAAAATGAGTCTGAAGCTAAGGATATGTATCCAGGTAGCGAGCCTTTGACTGAATGTACAAGATGTAAAGTTAAAGCTCAGGCTTTATGTCCTTTTACATCTTTTGGGTTAGGGCGTTTGGGCTTTATACATGGTTCTGCTATTGGTTCAGCTGTCCCTGGTGTTGGTACTGCTCTTGGTGGAACAGTAGGGGGCATTGCAGGTATGGTAGGCGGGTTTGCTATTTGTGATCAAATTAAAAGCAATGCTTGTAAAAATGAATGTGATAAGGACGGTTGCGAAAAATAAGAACGTTAATCCTAAATGCGAAAATTATATGAAAAATATGATATACGAAGGTGCTGCGAATTTACAAAAAAATATAGAAACAGTAGGTGGAAAACTGAAGTTATACTCAGATAAGTTGGTTTTTGAGCCGCATGCTATAAATGTTCAAAGAGAACCTGTCTCGATCTTATTGTCATCAGTTTTAGAAATACATTTAGGTTGGACAAAGTTGTTTGGTTTTATACCAATCTTGCCTAACTCGATGATAGTATTGACTACAGATAATAAGTCATATCGCTTTACTGTTTTTCGTCGTAAAGAGTGGGCTGATAAAATAAAATCGGAAATAGAAAAGCTATAAAAAACAAAAAAAGAAAATACTTTTTCCTAAAAGCTGCAGTAGTATCAGTGCTTCTGTTGCTCTATTCATATGAGGAACCACTAGTATGGATAGGAGTTGCATTAGTATGGGTACTT
>JAOUMX010000189.1 GCA_029881275.1 Gammaproteobacteria bacterium
AAATGTCAATTTTACACCCAATTCAAAAAATAAGTATATTAGAATAAACAATATTTTTTATGTACCTATAGGTCTAATTAACCTTTAAGCTGCATTTTGAATAAATTCATTGTTTCAGACCTTGTGCTTACCTAGTGTTGACACTAATCTTATTAGTTACTTGCAGGCTATATCATTATGAGGTTAACCAATGGCTCTGATTCTCCAAACCGTTGACGGCGTCGTTGCTAATAAATTCGAAATCACAGACAAACCCCTGGGTTTTGGTCGTTCACCCGCGAATCAGGTGCACATAGATGATCTGGCTGTTAGTAATGAACATGCTCAAATTTTTTCTGAAACAGATAAAGAGGGTAAGGAAACCTTTATTCTGCAGGATCTTGGTAGTACCAATGGCACGTTTATTAACGAAATTAGAATTGATAAAGAAGAACTTCATCATAATGATAGCCTGAGGGTAGGCTGGAATGTATTTACATTCATAAATGAGAATGAAGTTGATCTGGAAAAAACCCGAGAAATCAAAAAAAGCTGGATTCCAGGTGTCTATTACACCAAAGACAAATAATGTTTATAGAGTTGTTTATTTTACTGGCAGTGATTTTTTTTGTCGTCTTAGCACTCAAGCCACCAAAACGGAAATAGCGACTCTTCTAGCCAAATTAAGTTGATTTTTTAACAAATTTGCTCAAGATAACGATTTGCTGACCATTGATTCGGCCTTCAATATGCTCAGGATTATCGGCAACCAGAGAAATACCACGAACGGCAGTTCCGCGCTTCGCCGTAAAATTAGCACCTTTTACATTTAAATCCTTTGTCAATGTGACTGTATCGCCAGCCTGCAGAATTGCACCATTACTATCGACATGCCTGACCGTGTCATCACTAACATCTTTAGTGCCTGCTTTTGCCCAGCTGAGGGTATCATCGTCGAGATAAAGCATATCCAGTAAATCCTGCGGCCAGATTTCAGCACTCAGACGCGTTAACATACGCCAGACCATGACCTGAACAGCAGGCACCTGAGTCCACATACTGTCATTGAGGCAACGCCAGTGATTAACATCCATCTGGTCAGGATGATCTATTTGCTGGTGACAGGTTTCACAAATAAGAATGCACTGATCAGCAGTGCCATTTGAATCGGGTGGAATTTCATAGACAACTAAATTTTCTGTGGCAGCACATAATTCACATCTAGAATGACTACGTGCATATAAGTCCTGTTCTGTATTCATAAATTGACTGGCCATTAAAAATGAAAACGAATTATGCCAGAAATCAGCAAAGCCGATAGAATGGATGATTGTTTTATTATTATGCAATGAACTGATTGCTTATCTTATCCTGGTCTGCCATCAACGCGTGATTTAATCAACATGGGCAAATAGACGATAAAAAGTGTACCAAAGGCTAAAATCCATAATGCCTGAGCAATGCCGACCCATAATGTATAGTAACTGGCATTTAACAGTGGAAAAATCACACGAACAATGGCACCTGTCAGCATGGCTAAAAAAGCAATCTTTAGAATCGCGGGTGGGTCAAACACATTGCGACCGGTATGACCTAAAGCCACGCGAGCCATCATGCCGATGGTAATCATGCCGATACCACCATATGCGAAACTGTGGATGGCGAGAAAAACGGATAATCCATGGCTGATAGAAATCACTTTTAATAAAAAGCCAAATACGATCCAGGCATAACCAATATATAAAATCCATAATAATGTTTTTGACCAGATACCGTGACTGTACCAGCCAAAGAGACGAATACTGTGTAATATAAATAAGGCTGCTGCTAACAGTAATGACGGCATACCCATAGGATCTATTAAATCAGCAATAATAAACATAACCAGTAACAGAAGACTGGAAACATCCAGCCATGGCCAGTTTTTGGCTTTAAACGGCTCATCAACGCCTTTCTCTATAAAAAAAGGAATGACTCGACGCCCCATGATAAAAATCAGTGCCAACAGAATATAAAATCCTGCATAAATACCATAATGAATACCTTGTACCCAGATATCCATTAAGCCCAGATAAAAAATAGAATTACTGATTAATAAAAACAAACAAATCACAGGGAAAGCTATATTTTGCCATTGACGAGCTTTTAAAATAGGATGTGATGCTGCAATAACAAGTAAAAGATTAAATGACAAATCAAAAATGACAACCAGATATAACAATGTCTGAGGAATAATAAAAGGAAGAATTCTTGCGGTCAGCCAGAATAAAAAAAGAACTAATAATGGTTTTCCATTAATCGTCTGTACACCGGTCCAGTTCTTAATGGCGGTTAGTAAAAAACCGGCAACCACTGCCAGTGTATAACCAAATACCATTTCATGGGCATGCCATGACACCACGTTATAGTTTTCAGCCGGCAATGACCAGACAGAAAAATAGATCAACATCCAGGCCAAAATGCCAAATGTAGCAAAGCCAAAAGCAGCGCTGAAAAATGGGCGAAAGCCCAGTTGTAGAAATGCGTATTTACCGGTAAATGATTCTTCAATATTCAACATGCTGATTCCTGAAAATTAATCAGCTGATGATGTTTTATTGTCCTTTGCGTTTCCAACTCTGTATGCATCAATAACACCCACCAGCCAGCAACAGATCATAATAAAGTATAAAACGTTATATGTGACCTGATCGGCTGAAGATACTGCCTGATTTGCTGCCTGAGTAACTGAATCTAGGTCAATTACACCACCTTCAGACTGAATTTTTTCAATAACTGTATTCACCTGTTGTAAAGCGGTCTTTATTATAATAATAAAACAGACAGCAGTTATTACCATCAGGGCAATACCACGTTTGTATGCTTTTAAAACGACATGACCCAGCCCGGGAAAAACCAGGCCTGATAGCAGCATTCCAAGAATTGAGTTTTTCATTTACTTACAACGTCTCCCACTTTTCATCACGTCGAAAACGTTCGCCATATAGACTTTCCAGTGATTCTAGCCGTGATTTCATGACATCCACACCTTCTGCATGGATATGGTGAAGTGGGCCTCCACGAAAGGGCGCAAACCCGGTTCCAAAAATAACGCCTGCGTCAATAAGCTCCTCATTATCAACAACCTGATCCCTTACGCAGGCAGTCGCTTCATTAAGTAATCTGAAAATTAAACGATCTTCAATATCTTTACTGTTAGCATAACTGACATTCTTGTCTTTAACAGGCTTACCTTTAACCCATTTATAAAAACCTTCACCGGTTTTCTTACCTAATTTTTTGTTATCAACCATCTGGTCCATTTTTTCAGGTAAACTAACATTCATCGTTTCAGATAAGATTTTTGCAACCGAACGACAAACATCCAGTCCAACGGTATCTGCAAGTTCAATAGGGCCCATGGGCATACCAAAATGTAAGGCTGCTTTATCAATTTTTTCCGGTGCTATGCCTTCATTAACCATTTCAACCGCTTCTAATAAATAAGGCATAAGAATTCGGTTGACCAGAAAGCCCGGTGTACTTTTAACAGGTAATGGCAATTTATCAATTTGCCTGCCAAAAGCGAGAG
>JAOUMX010000190.1 GCA_029881275.1 Gammaproteobacteria bacterium
GAGATTATGCCAGTAGCCGGTTTGATGGTTAAACAGTTGAAGTTGATTGTCTGGCTACCTAAATGCAAGGCAGCTTATGTAGGTGAATAAGTCCGGTCTTGTTTTTATTCAAATGCAAGGTAAGGATCAAGAAAGCTAATGCCATAGTCATGGTTCTTGTTGTTATTCTGGCAATAACAAATGCGACCATGAAGATTATGGACATGTCCATTGGATAAAAACAGGGTGAGTTCAACCCGTTCATCAATATCAAATGTCTGGTTACAGGAAAATCGCAGACCACCACGGCTAATATTGTCGACAGGGTATTTGTCTTCTATTCCATTGTTTGATCCAGGTGAGCTTTTTTTTAAACTCACCTGTGCGCCTTTACTGGCCTGTCGGGTTTCTCTTTGTATCATGATGTGGTCTTTAATTCTGGTTAACTAAAACATAGACAATAACAGGAAATTTTCAAATTATTTCAGGCAATCATGCAGTTGATTTGAAATAGTGTTGAGTACTTCAAAATATAAATTTTCATCAGCGGGAAACTGGGTGCCGACAGGGTCCAGTGGCAGGCTACGGGCTGATGTGTTTTCCTTGAGTGTCTCAATGACGCCAGGCAGGTGAGGTGGTTCATAGTAAATGCAGTTGATCTGTTCTGACTGAATCAGCTGTTTAAGGCGATGAATTCCCTGTATGCCTGAAATGTGCTCGGGGTTGCTGGTGACAAAATGGCTGCCGGTGAGATGGAATTCTGTTTCAAAATATTGAAAAGCATCATGGAAAGTTAAATAGGGTTTTGTGCTAATTGTCGAAAGCTTGTCTGATATGGTGAGTTTAAGCTGATCAAGGCGTTTCAGTAACCGGGTTTTATTATCCAGGTAGAGCGTCCTATGGTCAGGATCCTGATGGCTAAATACGTTATAGAGATGCTGGCTGATTGCTTTGGCATTTTCAATGGATAACCAGAGGTGGCCATCGTCATTACCATGATGATCATGGTGGTCATGACCGTCAGTAGTACGTGCCTTTAGCAGGTGGATATCCGGTGCTTTTGCCAGTTCAATAATGACCTGCTGCTGTTTAAAGGTATTGCTGATTTCGGGAAGATAACTTTCGATGCTGTCAGCAACATAAATAATAATATCGGCATTAGCAATTTTTCTGCGATCAGAGGGTTTCATCTGAAAGTCATGGGGTGACTGGCTGCCATTGATCAGTAATTCAGGCTGGCTAATGCCTCTGGTAAGATTGCTCACCAGTGAGTGTATCGGTTTCAGGGTGACCAGGATACGGGGCGATGCAGCATGTGCATAAGAGTATGTGCCAAAATAAAAAAGGCTCAGTAGCAGAGCATTGCATAGCCTGGATACGCGGATTAATGAAGCGGGTTTTTTAGCAGTTATTGTGGTGGTGACCATGATAATATCTGTGTTCTCCTCAGGTTGAGCATTTTACGTCGCTAACCGAGGACTGCAATCGATTATTGATTTAAAGAAAGGAGTGTTGTTTGTCCCCCAACCCGATAGCCAATGGTCATAATGATTTTTTGATCAAAATCCAGGGCGTCAGTCTGCAGATCGCAGGCCGGCAAATTCTGGATAACATTGATCTGGAAGTGGGAAAAGGGGAGATCGTTACTTTGATAGGGCCCAATGGCTCGGGCAAAACCAGTCTGGTGCGTTTGCTGTTAGGCTTGCATCAACCCGATCAGGGGCGCATTCAGCGGTGTTCCCGATTACGCATTGGTTATATGCCGCAGAAGTTGATTGTCGATAATGTATTGCCACTGACTGTTGAAGGCTTTTTAAAACTGATTCCACAGGTTAAGAGTCCGGCTTTTAATAAAGTATTAAAACAGGTGGAAATTGAAAGTCTGCTGCAAAAACCGATACAGAATATTTCCGGTGGTGAATTTCAACGTGTATTGCTGGCACGTGCCCTGTTACGCAAACCGGATTTACTGGTACTGGATGAACCGGCTCAGGGCGTTGATATCAATGGTCAGCAAAAACTTTATCAGTTGATTTCGGCAATTCGCGATGAATACGGTTGTGGTGTCATCATGGTGTCCCATGATCTGAATCTGGTCATGGCCTCGACTGATCGTGTGCTCTGTTTGAATACGCATATTTGCTGTACCGGACATCCTGAAGCGGTGACCCAGCATCCGGAATATTTAAAACTGTTTGGTTCAGCGATGGATGGTTTTGCTGTTTATACACACAGCCATGATCATACGCATGATTTGCATGGTGATGTGGTGTGTGATGAAGGGCATGATCATGGATGATTTTATTATAAGAGCCATTGTTGCCGGTTTATTAGTGGTGCTGGTTTCAGGCCCATTGGGCTGTGTGGTGGTCTGGCGACGTATGGCCTATTTTGGTGATACCCTGGCGCACTCAGCATTACTGGGTGCCGCACTGGGCATCATGTTTGAGGTTGATCCGGTCATCAGTGTGATTTTTCTGGGCGCACTGTTTAGTACCCTGCTGGTAGTGATGCAGCGTAATCCGCAGTTAAGTAATGACGCATTGTTAGGCATTATTGCTCACGGCGCACTGGCCCTGGGTCTGGTCTTACTGGCGCTATTGCAGAATCAGGGTATGCGAGTTGATTTAATTTCCTATCTGTTAGGGGATATTCTGGCGGTTACCAATAATGAACTTATCTGGATGACGGTGCTGGTATTGCTAGTTGCTGTTAGTTTAAGTTATTTATGGAAATCATTATTATCGATTGCTGTACATGAAGAACTGGCACGCAGCGAAGGTATTGCCGTTGATCGTGTGCGTTTAAGTTTTATGGTTCTTATGGCGCTGGTGGTGGCGGTTGCCATGAAAGTGGTTGGTATTTTGTTAATCACTGCGTTGCTTATTATTCCGGCTGCCAGTGCGCGACGTTTTGCGCATTCACCACAGGCCATGGCATTGATTTCAATTGTATTTGGTGTGATTGCTGTTGTTTCAGGTTTGTTTGCCTCGATGCAGTGGGATTCACCGGCAGGACCATCGATTGTGGTTGCAGCGGTTATGCTGTTTTTTGTTACCCGGATTAAATTAGCAAGAACATAAGCTGACGGTTTCGACTGCGGGTATAGATAAATTTATTTGTTAATAATGGTCAGAATCTGTTCACGTGTAATGCTTGCCAGTTCATCACGATTGTATTGTTTGGCCTTTACAGGGCTTAGAAAATGCAGCTCCACATCCATGCGCGTTTCTGAAATCATATCCAGCGTTGATTGTAGGAACTGAGTATCACCAATAAAGGGTGCATTAGGATGTACGCCATCGGGATGAGGGTAGAGGATGGCAATGGGTTGTACGGACACCTCGGCATCAATAGCAGCCTGAAATAATCGGCTGTGAAATTTTTTTACTGAGGTGCCATCTGTGGTGGTGCCTTCTGGAAAAATAATTACATGGCCGCCATTTTTAAGTGCCTGTGTAATTTCGTTCAGGGATTGTTCGGCAGCACCTCGGGCACCACGTTTAATAAATAAGGTGCCTGCTTTTTTGGCAATCAGTCCAATTACCGGCCAGCTGTT
>JAOUMX010000075.1 GCA_029881275.1 Gammaproteobacteria bacterium
GTAACTAACAGATTACTTCGGTTTTACCTGGGGACAAATCATTCAACGCAAGTAACTAACAGATTACTTCGATTTTACCTGGGGACAAATCATTCAACGCACGGAATAATTCATCATTACAACAGTCCTCGCTCTGCAAATGAAACAATCTCATCACCAACCACAAAATGGTCCAGTACACGCACATCTACCAGCGACAGGGCATCTTTTAAACGCCGCGTAATACGCTCATCGGCACTGCTGGGCTCGGCCACCCCGGAAGGATGATTATGGGCAAAAATAATTGCAGCGGCATTACAGGACAGGGCTTTTTTGACCACTTCACGGGGATGTACAGATGCGCCGTCTATGGTACCGGTAAACAGTTCTTCATAACAGATTACCCTGTGTCGCTGATCAAGAAACAGGGCGGCAAAGACTTCATGGCGAAAATCGCGCAAATGTGCCGCCAGAAACTGCCGTGTTTCCCCCGGGCTGGTTAAGGCATTACCCCGACTGACCGTCTCATACAAATGGCGTCGCCCCATTTCCAGTACAGCCTGTAACTGGGTATATTTTGCTGTTCCCAGGCCTTTATGACGGCAGAAGTCCACCTGGCTGGCGCTGAGTAACTCTCGCAAACTCCCAAAAGCAGTTAGTAATTCACGTGCCAGATCCACTGCTGATTTACCTCGAATACCGGTACGCAAAAAAATAGCCAGCAACTCGGCATCGGATAATGCCCCACTGCCCCTGACCAGTAATTTTTCTCTCGGCCGTTCTTCCACTGGCCAGTCGTTGATTGCCATGACATCTCCCTGTCATTTCATGAACATTGAGTTTACCCATGATAGATAAATCACTATATCAGCCAATCAGACCTTGTTATGTCAGAAAAAGCCGATAACAATCTGATAAAATCCCCGCCATGCAAACATTACTCGGTAAACATATTCTTCTCGGTGTCACTGGTGGCATTGCCGCCTATAAATGCGCAGAACTGGTACGTCGCCTGCGTGATGAAGGTGCAGAGGTTCGTGTTGTGATGACCCGGTCAGCCACTGAATTTGTCACACCGCTCACCTTTCAGGCACTGTCCGGACATACTGTCCATACTGACCTGCTGGATCCCGAAGCCGAAGCCGCCATGGGGCACATTGAACTGGCACGCTGGGCTGATGCAGTACTGATCGCACCGGCTACCGCCAATATGATTGGCAAACTGGCCCAGGGCATCGCCAATGATCTGTTATCCACGCTCTGCCTGGCAACCCAGGCGCCTATCGCGGTAGCACCGGCGATGAATCACATCATGTGGTCAGATCAGGCCACACAGGACAATATCAATACCCTGAGAAACCGACAAATCGCTGTATTCGGCCCTGCCTTTGGCAATCAGGCCTGTGGCGAAACCGGTGAAGGCCGGATGCTGGAAACCACTGAACTGATAGAAAAACTGGCATCTATCTTTAGTCACGAGTCATTGCGCAATACCCGTGTACTGATCACCGCAGGACCAACCTATGAAGCCATTGATCCGGTGCGTTTTATTGGCAATCGCAGTTCCGGGCGCATGGGTTTTGCCATGGCAGAAGCGGCGATCGAAGCCGGTGCCAAAGTCACCCTGATTGCCGGACCGGTACATCTGAAAACACCGCCTAAAGTCGATCGCATCGATGTTGAAAGTGCCCGACAAATGCATCAGGCAGTAATGTCACAGATAGATGACTGCGATATTTTCATTGCTACCGCCGCCGTGGCTGATTATTCACCTGCCCAAACCCATGACCAGAAATTAAAGAAAACCGAAGAAACCCTGAGCATTCAACTACGCCGCAATCCAGACATTCTCGCTGAAGTTGCAGCAACGGGCAAAGTCTTCAGTGTTGGTTTTGCCGCAGAAACTGAACAGCTGGAAGATCATGCCAGAAAAAAACTTCAATCCAAGCAACTGGACCTGATTGCCGCCAATCAGGTTGCCAATCATGACCGGCCTGATGAAGACACCGGCTTCAACAGCGAATACAATGCACTGGATATTTACTGGGCAAACGGTCATATCCAGCTGGAAAAAGCCAGAAAAACTGAACTGGCCAGAAAACTCATCAACATTATTGCTGAACACTACAAAAACAAACATTAAAAAGAAACGGGCATGAAAAAAATACAATTAAAAGTACTCGATAAACGCATTGGTAATGACATCCCTCTCCCTGCTCATGCAACCCCGGGCTCTGCCGGCATGGATCTACGCGCCTGTATCGATGCCCCCCTTACCCTCAAACCGGGAGATACCGAACTGATCCCAACCGGACTGGCCATTCATATTAGTGATCCCGGTCTGGCTGCGACCATTTTGCCTCGCTCAGGACTCGGTCATAAACACGGCATTGTACTGGGTAACCTGGTCGGATTAATCGATTCCGATTATCAGGGCCAGCTATTTGTTTCCTGCTGGAACCGGGGACAAACCGAATTCACCATAGAAATGGGGGACCGTATTGCACAACTGGTATTTGTTCCCGTTGTACAGGTCGATTTTGAACAGGTTGAAGAATTCGAAGACAGTGATCGTGGTGCTGGCGGATTTGGACATTCAGGACACAAGTAATTTTAGTCAATCAGGATTCATCATGAGCAGTATTACAGCCAGTATTTTTAAAGCCTATGACATTCGAGGCATAGTCAAAACTGATTTAACCCCGGATGCCGTACGCCAGATTGGTCAGGCATTTGCAACCGAATCATTAGAACAAAACTGCAAAACCGTGGTTATTGCCCGTGATGGACGCTTATCCAGTCCGGAACTCTCAAAAGCACTGGCAGCAGGATTGCAGGCCGGTGGTTGTGATGTTATTGATGTCGGTCTGGTGCCGACACCGGTTTTATATTTTGCCACCCATTATTTAAAAACCGGTACCGGTATTATGATTACCGGCAGTCATAATCCGCCGGAATACAATGGCCTTAAAATGCTTATTGCCGGTAACTCTTTTTTTGGTGATAGCATTCAACAACTACGCCAGCGTATTGAAGACAAGAAACTCAATGCCGGCAATGGCAGCTACCGCGAAGAAGACGTATTATCCGCTTATGTTGACACCATTATTAAAGATGTAAAACTTGCAAAACCCATGAACATTGCTGTTGATTGCGGTAATGGTGTTGCCAGTGTGGTCGCCGTTGAATTATTCTCAAAACTGGGCTGCAACATCACGCCCATGTACTGTGAGGTGGATGGTAATTTCCCCAATCATCATCCCGATCCCAGTAAACTGGAAAACCTGAAAGACATCTGCACAAAAATTGAAACTGATAAACTTGATCTTGGCCTCGCCTTTGATGGTGATGGCGACCGGGTGGGTGTGATTGATAACAACACCAATGTCATCTGGCCTGATCGTCAGATGATTTTATATGCTGAAGACGTACTCTCACGTAATCCCGGCGCATTGATTATTTATGATATTAAATCCAGCTATCATCTGGGCCATGCCATTAAAAAAATGGGTGGTGAACCTCTGATGTGGAAAACCGGTCACTCATTTATCAAAACCAAAATGAAACAAAGCGGCGCCTTACTGGCTGGTGAAATGTCAGGCCATATCTTTTTCAAGGAACGCTGGTACGGGTTTGATGATGGTCTGTACAGTGCTGCCCGTATGCTGGAAATACTCAGCAAAAAACAGGAGTCAGCGGCAGAGATATTCGGTAAATTACCGGACAGTTTCAACACACCGGAACTGCAAATTAATTTTGCCCATGAAGGAGAACATTATAAATTCATGGCCGCTTTCAAACAGAAGGCCAGTTTCGACACTGCAGATATTTCAACCATTGATGGTATGCGGGTAAACTGGCCCAATGGCTGGGGACTGATTCGGCCTTCCAACACCACCCCCTGCCTGGTATTACGGTTTGAGGCTGAGAATGAAAAAACACTGAAGGAAATACAGGAAAAATTCCGCACTCAGTTATTGAACATGGACAACCAACTTAATTTACCCTTTTAATTTTTTCTGAGGAAAAATTCTTGGACAACAACAAAGCCAGCAATGTCGTAAAAATATTATCGGAAGCTCTGCCCTATCTGCAAAAGCTAAATGGCAAAACCATTGTCATTAAATACGGCGGCAATGCCATGACGGATGAAACGCTGAAAATGGGTTTTGCCCGTGACATCGTCCTGTTAAAACAGGTGGGTGTTAACCCGGTTGTGGTCCATGGTGGCGGCCCACAGATTGGCAAATTACTGGAACAAATTGGAAAAAAATCTGAGTTTTTTGAAGGTATGCGCATTACAGACAGAGAAACCATGGATGTGGTTGAAATGGTTCTGGGCGGCCTGGTAAACAAAAACATTGTCACCATGATCAATCAGCAGGGTGGACGAGCTGTTGGCCTGACAGGAAAAGACGGTGGCCTGATTCGCGCCAGAAAAATGGAAATCACCCGTAAAACAGCTGATATTAATGTCCCCGAAATCATTGACCTCGGCCATGTTGGAGAAGTTAGCACTATCGATCCTTCCGTCGTCTCCATGCTTGATGACGATGATTTTATTCCTGTTATTGCACCCATTGGCGTCGGTGAAGATGGCGCTTCCTATAATATCAACGCTGATCTGGTAGCCGGCAAACTGGCCACTGTACTGGGCGCTGAAAAATTATTACTACTCACCAACACCGTGGGCATACTGGATAAACATGAAAAATTGCTCACCGGTATCAATGCTAAACAGGTCGATGAATACATTGCCGACGGCACTATTCATGGCGGCATGTTACCCAAGGTCAATTGTGCGCTGGATGCAGTAAAATCCGGCGTCAAAACCGCCCATATTATTGATGGCCGGGTTGAACATGCGGTACTACTCGAGCTACTGACCAATGAAGGCGTGGGCACACTGATCAAAGGCTAAACAACAGCCATAGATCAGAAACCCCAGAAGTCGGATAATCTTACAGAACCAAGCCATTGATTTTGTAAGATTATTTCGCTCTAACCTGAATCAGCAAATAATATAAAAAATCTTTTTGTCGGAATTCTGGACACTTTTTTCTTTTTTTATGCCCCAAACGAATGATTTACTAAAATTTTCAATAAATATCAATGGGTTATATATATGGCATATTATGTGCTTAAGTAAATCCTGGATATAAATATAAAAAATACTATTTATTACGGATTTTAAAATGAGTAAATCAACTTTACCTTACACAGCTTTATCACTTGCTCTACTGGCCCCCATATCCGCCAATGCCGCCATTATTCACCTGAGTGGTGATACTGTTGATTTTTTCTATGATGATGCCTCACCAGAAATGATTGCCTATGGTTCACTGTATGTTTTAGGCGACACAATTTTTGCCACACCATCAGGCTTTAAAGCAGAATCAACAAACGGTGCGGGAACTGATATTTTTTCTGCCAGCGGTACGATACAGGTAACCGCCAAAAGTGGTTATAGCTTTCAGGGTATCAATATTGTTGAAGGAGGCACTTACACAACCACAGGGAACGGCTCTGTCGATGTACAAAGTGCACTGCGTGTAATGGAATGGGGTAATCTGTTTAAAATGGATACTCAAAATCTGACCATTAGTGATTTATCCGCTACCGGTACAAACCCATGGCAAGGCACAGTTAATTACGACATGACAACAGCCATGTGGAATGACGTTAATCATGTAGGGCTTACACTGACCAACAGGCTTTATGCCACCAGTCCTGATCTTCTCAGCACAGCATCTATCGACAAAACACTCGCCGGTGCCAGTATCGGGGTTGAAATTTCAACAACCGTTATACCGGTACCCGCAGCTATCTGGTTATTTGGTTCTGGTTTCATCGCTTTATTTGGATTTGCTCGCAAACGCAAATAAAACCGGGGTTGATGTTGTAATAAAAAAGCCGCTTAAAAGCGGCTTTTTTATTTTGGCATTGTGTATACCTGATTTTAGTTAAAAACAGATTTAATCAATGGTTACGCTGTTTCTGCTGTTCTGCTTTAAGCTCACGAAACCGTTTAATGTCTTCATCAAAATCCGCCATGATACCCTGGCGTTCAGTGGTTTTATTTTCCACATACTGATAATTGGTTTCCAGCTGCCGACTCACAGAAATAACTTCTTTATGCATATTTTCAGGCACATCCTTACCTGATTTCTCCAGCGAATCGATACGTTTTTTTAACTCAGCCAGTTTTCTTTCATGATCTTTAATAATGGTTTCTGTTAACTGTATATGAGAATTAATGGCGTCAATTCTGGCATCTCTGGAAATGAGAATATCGCGTTCAGTCGTAAATGTTTCCAGCAGTACACGATCCCTGAGCGCTTTTTTTCGCTCAACAAGCATTTTTTCCTTATCAATCGCTAACTTCTTCTGCTTTTCCGTCTGCTCTGCTTCTAACTCTTCTACACTTCTAATTCTTTGTACAGTAATACCCTGCTCATTCAACACAGAATGTTTTTCTTTCAGGTATTTTGCAGGCACTCGATCACCATAATGGGTAACGCCATCTTCATCCACCCACTTGTGTAAACCGCCATGGGCTGCAAACCCCAAAAATGATAAAAAAACAATTATTAAAGAACGAAATATAAGAAACACATTAAAATCCTGAAACCGCGTTACTAGTAGAGTATATACAGTGATTCCAATTTGCCAAGTAAGGGAAAAATATGACCGCTCCCTGTTTATGGCAAAATAGCCCTAATAAACCTGATGGACACCGCCTTGAACTTTACTGACCAATTGCTGTTATTTATTATTTCCCTGGTTGCCAACCTGTTTTCTGCTCTGGCCGGTGGCGGTGCCGGGCTGATTCAGCTACCGGCGCTAATTTTCCTCGGCCTGCCGTTTGGTATTGCTCTGGCGACACACAAGGTGGCCAGCGTAGCGCTGGGCGTGGGTGCAACACTTCGACATCTAAAAGAAAGTAGCCTGGAACGTCAATTTGCCCTGTTTATTCTTGTCTGTGGTATTCCAGGGGTCATTATCGGTGCCAATATAATTTTGCAAATTCCCGACCGCATGGCCGAAATTGCCCTCGGTATACTGACCATTAGCCTGGGTATTTACTCATGGCTATCCCCCCAGCTGGGGCAACAGCTGAATCCCGATAACCGGCATACCACAGGCATGGCCACCGGTGGTCTGGTTATCTTTATTATCGGTATCCTTAATGGATCTCTGACCTCAGGCACCGGCCTGTTTGTCACTCTCTGGCTGGTACGCTGGTTTGGCCTGGATTACAAAATGGCGGTGGCTTATACGCTGATACTGGTGGGCATGTTCTGGAATGGCACCGGCGCGATCACACTGGGAATTCTGGGTGAAATCTACTGGCTCTGGCTACCCACACTGCTGCTCGGCTCCCTCATAGGCGGCTATCTGGGCGCCCATCTGGCGATCATCAAGGGCAATCAGCTCATCAAACGCACATACGAAATCATTACCCTTGCGGTGGGTATCAAGCTAATTCTGGGTTAAATCCCGTACTCGGTTCTATAAACCTTCATCGCATCCAGTATGCTCTGCTGATCACCCTTTTCTTCAAGATAACTGATCAGGTCACTCATGCCGACAATGCTGGCCACATCCAGCCCATATTCATCGTGGATTTCCTGGACCGCCGATAACTGATTCTTACCCTTCTCCTGACGATCCAGCGCAATGACCACACCCACTGCCGTTGCACCTGACTGATCAATAATATCAATGGCTTCACGAATCGCTGTTCCCGCAGTAATCACATCATCAAGCACCAGAATACGCCCGTCCAGTGGTGAGCCGACAATCAGACCGCCTTCACCATGATCCTTCTGTTCCTTGCGGTTAAAGGCATAGGGGACATCGATACCATGGTCAATTGATAGCGCCATCGCGGTTACCGCAACCAGTGGAATTCCTTTATAGGCAGGACCAAACAGTACATCATAGGGAATACCGCTATTCATCACCGCCTGAGCATAACAACGTCCCAGTTCTGCCAGGGCCTTGCCGGTATTGAACAGACCGGCATTAAAAAAATACGGACTGACACGACCAGACTTAAGGGTAAACTTACCAAAACGTAACACATCATAGTCCAGTGCCAGTTCAATAAAACGTTTCTGGTATGCCTGCATTGTTTAACTCCGATAAATAGCAATTCGAAAGGTCATATCATTCAATGTCATGTATTATAAGCCCACTCAATCTCAAATTGGCAGTTAATGCGCATAATTAGTATCAATACCAATGGCATCCGGTCCGCAGCCCGTAAAGGTTTTTTCGACTGGCTAAAAAAACAGAAAGCCGATGTTATTTGTATTCAGGAAACCAAAGCTCAGGAACATCAACTCACCGATGAAATTTTCTGTCCCTGTGGTTACCACTGCTATTATCATGATGCACAAAAAAAGGGCTACAGTGGCGTCGCCATTTACTGCAAACAGGAACCCAAAAAAGTCATTAATGGTATCGGCTGGCATGATATCGATGTCGAAGGTCGCTACATCGAAGTGCAGTTTGAAAATCTCAGCGTGATTTCCCTGTATATGCATTCCGGCTCATCCAGTGAAGAACGCCAGGCGCTGAAATTTGATTTCATGGCGCGTTTTATGCCCTATTTACTTAAACTGCGCCGTAAGCGTCGCGAATATGTGATCTGTGGCGACTGGAATATTGCACATACCAAAAAAGATATTAAAAACTGGCGCGGTAATCTGAAAAATTCCGGTTTCCTGCCTGAAGAACGTGCATGGATGGATACCTTATTTAATGAAACAGGTTACGTTGATGCCTTTCGTGTCGTCAACCAGGACGAATATCAATACACCTGGTGGAGCAATCGTGGTCAGGCCTGGGCCAACAACACCGGCTGGCGCATTGATTATCAAATTATTACACCCAAATTGAAAGATGCCGTAAAAAAGGCCAGCATTTATAAAGATGAACGTTTTTCTGATCATGCACCTTTAATTATTGATTACGATTACGACATATAAAAATAAATTTAAATGACTAAAGAACTAAACACTTTTCATAGCTGGCAGGAAGCGATTCGCGTTTACGCAAAACCGCGCATTCTGGGCATGTTGTTTCTGGGTTTTTCTGCGGGCTTACCTTTTCTTCTGGTATTTTCAACCTTATCAGCCTGGTTAAGCGAAGCCAATGTCAGTCGCACCACCATCGGCTTCTTTAGCTGGATTGGTATTATGTATTCCATTAAAGTGCTCTGGGCACCGGTAGTCGATCGTGCACCATTACCTTTTTTAGGCAGGCAACTGGGACAAAGACGCAGCTGGTTATTAGTAGCACAAACCGGTATTGCATCCGGCCTGTTATTACTCGCCTTCACAACACCTGAAAATAATCTACTTATTTTTGCATGTTACGCTGTCATCGTTGCATTTTCGTCTGCCACACAGGATGTGGTTATTGATGCCTACCGTATCGAAGCCATGGACAAAGAATATCAGGCAGCCATGGCTGCATCCTATGTATACGGTTATAAAATTGCCAGCCTGGCTGCGGGTGCTGGCGCACTTTATATTGCTGATTTTTTAAACTGGCAGGTCGCTTATGTCACTATGGCCGCACTCACTGGCGTTGGCATAATCACGACCTTAATTATTCGAGAACCCGAACACCACATTAAAGCCGACACACTGGCCCATGAAGAACAACTGATTAACAAAATCGAAGCACAGGTACACGTCAAGGGAATAGTTCAACGGCTAACAGAATGGTTTATCTCCGCCGTTATCAGCCCCTTTGCAGAATTTTTTCGTCGCAGTGGAAAATACGCCCTGCTGATTTTGCTGTTAATTGGCACCTACAGAATCACCGATATCACCATGGCCGTTATGGCAAATCCTTTCTATCTTGATCTGGGTTTTTCTTTATCTGAAATTGCCAGCATCACAAAAATATTTAGTGTTATTCTATTTTTTATCGGTGCCGCAGTTGGCGGAATTCTTGTCGTGCGTTTTGGTATTATGAAAATTCTTTTGCTCGGCGGCATTCTGGTAATTTCCAGTAATTTATTATTTGCCTGGTTATCTCAGACAGGTCCGGAACTGACTATGCTGGCGGTTGTCATCAGCGCAGATAGCCTGGCTGGCGGTATTGCAACAACAGTCTTTATAGCCTACTTATCCAGTCTCACCAACACAGCCTATACGGCAACACAATATGCACTGTTCAGCTCATTAATGACATTGATTCCCAAACTGATTGCCGGCTTTTCGGGCATCATTGTTGATGCTTATGGATATTTTGCTTTTTATATCTATACCTCAATCCTCGGTTTACCTGCTCTTCTGGTGATTTTTTATTTATTAAAAAGCCAGCCACAGGAAGAAAATAACGCTTAATAACTCAGATTTTAATCATCACCCACTCTTCAACATTTCCTGATCACAACGAAGCCCCCTGTTTACTGGAAATAATTTTTTACCCTGATCTTGCTCAAAATCAACATACCAACAGATTAGTAAGCGTATTTTAAAGGTAGAAAAGCAGGAAACTGAAATGACAAAATTACCTCCAGCACGTGACCCTATTGAAGCCCTGGGACAGGCTTACGAACTGTTGCTTGAAAAAGCACTGGAAGATGCTCGCAAACTTAAGGAAAAAACCGGCCCGGCTTTGCACAAAATCATCGATATCAGCAGTGAAAAGCTTTCTGAACTGGGTGAGCTGACAGAAATAGAGGCCGAAAAAGTATCACAGTACCTGAAACGCGATCTGATAGAAGCTGCTACCTATATGGCAAGCACCGGTGATGATTTTAAAAAATGGCTTGCCATTGATACTGACATCATTGAAGGTTTTTTACTTGATCGTTTCAAACAAGCCGCAGATCAAACCACTGTTGAATTGCAGAAACTAAAAGCAGAAGCTGCCAATGCTGAATATCATACCGGTGAAATAACCGGACCGGGAGTTTTAAGCTGTGACAAATGCGGTGAACAACTGCACTTTAACAACGCCGGCCATATTCCACCCTGCCCTAAATGTAGAACAACAAATTTTCATCGATTGTTCTGCCACTAATCAGGATGCATCACATGGACTTCAAGAAACAACTGGAGGAATTACGTCGGCAATATACACAACGCAGAGATGCTATACATATTGATGTCTGGCATGAAGAACAACCCGTCGAAAAAGATTTTGCCGAGCAGGTTGTACAAAGCGAAAATGATGATGTACTGGCTGCTCTTGATAATGACGCAAAACAAACCGTTATGCGAATTGATAACGCTTTACTACGTCTGGAAGCGGGTCATTTTGGATACTGTTTGGCGTGTGGTAAAAAAATTCCTGATGGTAGACTGCAACTGGTGCCTTACGCAGAACATTGTGTTGAATGTGCTGAACTGAACGAGCATTAAATCCGTTTACATATTAAAACCGGCTTTATACAAACCATCAATCAGATGCTTCACACTTTTACATAAAGCCGAAATTAACAAACAGTATTCGGTGACAATAACCGCGAACTAATCAGGATTCAGCCCTCTGGACCTGTATCAAATTATTAACGCACTAAACCACCATTCGATTACAGGCATCCAGTGCGGCAATCTTATAAGCCTCTGCCAGGGTTGGATAATTAAACACATTATCCATAAAGAAATCCAGGCCACCCTCCAGCGCGATCACTACCTGTCCTATGTGCACCAACTCGGTTGCATTTTCACCCAGCACATGCACGCCTAACAATTTTTTATCTTCAAGACTAAAAATTAATTTCAGCATACCTTCCTGCAAGCCCATAATATTACCACGTCCGGTTTCTTTTAGTCGTGCTATACCCACTTCATAAGGGATTTTCTGCTCCGTCAGTTCTTCTTCTGTTTTACCTACCATGCTCATTTCCGGTACTGCATAGACCCCGAAGGGAAATAAATCCGGACGTGAACTTAGTGAGGCCCCAAAAGCATGACGGGCCGCAAGTCGACCCTGTTCCATGGATGTAGACGCCAGACTGGGGAAGCCGATTAAATCACCGACCGCATAAATATTATCAACATCTGTCTGATAAAATTCATTAACTTTAACACGATGTTGATCATCGGCTTGCAGACCTGCTTTTTCTAATTTTAATGACGCAGTACAACCAGTACGACCGGCAGCAAATAGAACCAGATCAGAACGAAACTGTTTACCACTCTGTAAACTGATTATCGCTTCATCACCGTCTTTAATAACTTTTTCTATTGATTCACCAAGACGCATAATAACGCCACGTTCTCTTAACATATGCGTTAACTCATCAATGATTTCCTTATCCATAAAACGCATAATTAAATTGCGCGAATCAACTAAAGTTACTTTTATATCCATTGCACTAAATATCGATGCGTATTCAACTCCAATAACACCTGCACCGACAACAGTTAAACTTCTGGGCAGTTTTTTAATATTTAATAAATCATCACTATCAACAATCACATCACTATCAAAAGGAATACCTTTAGGTCGTCTGGGTCTTGTTCCGGTAGCCAGTACCACCTTGTCGGTTTTATATTCGATGGTTTTACCACTGTTATTTTCAATTTGAATAGTATGTGCATCTTTAAAGGAGGCAACACCCTGAATTACATTGACACCATTTCGACTTAACTGATGCAACATCACTTCCACTTCCTGATTAATAGTGATAGCAACGCGTTGCATTAAATCATCCATGGTCATTTCCTGTTTTAGCTTATAACTTTTTCCATACAACCCACGCTGATCATAACCGGATAGATAAAGCACAGCTTCACGCAATGTTTTACTCGGAATGGTACCTGTATGCACCGCAACACCACCGATTTCCTGGCCCCGCTCAATAAGTGCAACTTTTTTATGCAGTTTTGCTGCCTGAATGGCGGCCTTCTGACCGGCGGGACCACTGCCGATAACGATAAGATCGTATGCTTCTGACATTTTTTTCGCCCGTATATTTTTATTAGTGTAAGTTTAGGCAATAAACAGAGCTGCTTTAAAAAACATTAATCACTTTTCGTCCAGCTGCCGGATTTGCCACCCATTTTTTTTAACAACCCGATATCTTCCATATGCATGCCACGATCAACGGCTTTACACATATCATAAATAGTCAACAAACTGATCTGCACCGCCGTTAATGCCTCCATTTCAACGCCGGTAACACCTTTGCATTCCACGGTGGCTTTACAATGGACACCGGGCATGGCTTCATCGGCTACTAGCTCTATATCCACATGGGTTAGCGCAATAGGATGGCACAGGGGGATTAAATCCGAGGTTTTTTTCCACGCCCTCATGC
>JAOUMX010000005.1 GCA_029881275.1 Gammaproteobacteria bacterium
CATTATCGCCCACAACAAAATTATTAAATGAATAGGAGTCCCTTAATTTTAAATCAAGAACCAGTTGTGTTGACGTCATTCACGGCTACCACTATCAAAAAATGTACTTGCCTTGTATTCACCGTGCATATGACGCAAGACAACCGCTATCACTGCTGCCACCGGCAATGCCAGAAGAATGCCGACAAAACCAAATAACTGCCCACCGGCCAATATGGAAAATATTACAGCAACAGGATGCAGGCCAATCTTATCGCCCACCAGTAATGGTGTTAGTAACATACCTTCCAGTGCCTGACCTATACCAAACACAATGATCACAGGCACTAACTGAAGTAACTCATGGGTTTGTAATAACATGGCAATAGATGCTGCAACGATTCCCAGTATAAAACCCAGATAAGGTACAAAGCTCACCAGCCCTGCCATCAAGCCAATCAATAATGCAAGTTCAAGATTGATCACCCACAAACCAATGGAATATATCAAACCTAATACCAGCATCACTAAAAATTGCCCGCGAAGAAAAGCGGACAGAGTTTCATCAGATTCTTTTGACAACTTACTAATAACCGGCTGGTATTGCTTTGGCACTAATTCATGTATGCGTGAAACAAGAACATCCCAGTCGCGCAATAAATAAAATGTCACTACCGGTATTAAAACCAGATTACCCAACCAGGCAATAATACTTAGCCCTGATTTTGTCACCGAAGAAAACACGGTCATAGCCAGACCACCTGCCTGCTTCCAGTATTGATTCATGGCTTTTTTTAATTCATTTAAATCAAATTGTGCTGCATCAATACCAAGTTTATTTGCAAGGCCTGGCAATATGTCAGTTTGTAAAAGATCAATATAACGAGGGATATTACCCAGCAGATATGACAACTGGTGTTCCAGCATGGGTACCAATAGAAAGACAATTAAGGTTAATAAAAGAAATATACTGACAAAAACAATACTCACAGACAGTGTCCGTGATAAATTTTTTAACTCTAATCGATCTACCAGAGGGTCGCCCAGATAAGCCAGTAATGCCGCCGCAAGAAAGGGGGCTAGTATAGGAGCCAGCAAATAAATCAACAGCACCAGACTGATCAACCCGGCAAACAACAGCCACTTCTGCGAATCATTCAGGATCATTGATTAAATTTATAAATTAAAAGATTATCGTCTTCCGTAGCAGGCAACGTGTGTGGCACCACCGCATTCACAGGTAATGGACTATCCACTTTAGGCAGGCTATCTGGAACAAGCACTTTACCCAAGGCAATAATTCGCTGAATATCCTCTTTCTCACCACTCATATCGACATGAAAACGGACCCAGTTTTGATTAACCTCTGTTGGAAACACCTGCTTCACAGATGTAATAGAGGACAGATAATGCATCACTTTTGAATACACACTCAATTGCTGAATACCATTCACATGAATGATGATTTTACCGTCACTAGTCAGATCATTAACAACTGCAAAACGACTGGCAACCTGATCAGCGGCAAAATCAATACCATTGACCATCAGCTGCTCTATCTCAGGCGAACGAAAGCGCCAGCTTTCCAGTTTTTTATCCAGCATTAGCGACCAGTCAACCTGCCAGCTAACCCCATCCCAGTTCATACGGCACAACATCACAGTATCCACTGAATAACGTTTACTGGCCTCGACCACGGGCCCCCAGAACTGGCCCCAGACATCCAGATAAGTCACCTGTTTCTGATCAGTTTCATCAAATGATGGCCAGACGATCGGCAACCCTCGTCTTTTCGCCGCTTTTTCAACGGCATCCTTGATTACCGAAATATCCTGATTTCTAAGAATATATCGATTTCGACCGTCTTTTACACTCAACCAGAGTAATACGGGGGGGCGCTGATCACCCCATATAGACAGGCCATTTTCAGTCAGCAGGTTTCTAATTTTAGATTCACTAAACTGAATCCAGAGATTACGCTTCACCTCTGGCTGCCCGGGTCCCACAACCTGCCCCGACCTGTTCTCAGCCACAAGATAACGGTATTGCTGCACATAGTGAGCTGCCGTGCTGATATCAATATGTGATGGTGCCTGGCTGGAACCGGATACCCGTACCAGAACCTCAAAAAAACCCTGTTCAAAAGCGGCCTGACGAATGTCTCGGTCCTGACTGACCACTGGCAACGAGGTCTCAAACAGTTGTTTCACGACTTCTGCCTGCGTAATCGCGGGCAAACCCATCAATAACGTAATTAAAAAGACTAATTTACTTCGCATTATTATTCGTTCGATTTGCAATGAGCGTGTACAATACCACATCTTTGACAAGACTTGTTTCAGGTATCTAATGTCCGTTTCAGATCAAACCAATAAATCTTTAAGTTACAGGGATGCAGGCGTCGATATTGATGCCGGCAATCAGCTGGTAGAAGAAATCAAACCCCATGTGGCCAGAACCCAACGCCCCGAAGTCATCGGTGGACTGGGAGGTTTTGGTGCCCTGTTTGAAATTCCACTGAACCGTTTTCAACAACCTGTACTGGTATCCGGTACCGATGGCGTCGGCACCAAGCTGAAGCTGGCGCTGGAAATGAACAAACATGACACCATTGGTATTGATCTGGTGGCTATGTGCGTTAATGACATCCTGGTTCAGGGTGCCGAACCCCTGTTTTTCCTTGATTACTATGCCACTGGCCACCTGGAAATCAAGGTTGCAGCCGATGTTATCAAGGGCATAGCCGAAGGCTGCCACCAGTCTGGTGCGGCGCTGGTCGGAGGTGAAACTGCTGAAATGCCCGGCATGTATAGTAAAGGCGACTATGATCTGGCGGGTTTCTGTGTCGGTATCGTCGAAAAAAACGCCATCATTGATGGCTCAAAAGTACAGCCTGGCGATACCCTGATTGGTATTGCTTCATCCGGTCCTCACTCCAATGGCTATTCACTGATACGCAAAATTATTGAGATCAGTAAGGCAGACCTGAATCAGGATCTAAATGGTCAGAAGCTTGGCGATGCCCTGCTGGCACCCACTCGTATCTATGTAAAATCCATACTACCGTTACTGGATCAGGTGGACATTCATGCCATGTCACACATTACCGGTGGTGGCCTGCTGGAAAACATCCCTCGCGTCATGCCAGAAAATACCCGCGCTCGAATCAATGCATCCAGCTGGGACATGCCTGACGTTTTCAAATGGCTGCAACAACAGGGTAATGTTAAACAATCCGAAATGTACCGCACCTTCAACTGTGGTGTCGGCATGGTTCTTGTGGTGAACGCGGAAGACACAGAACATACACTGGAATTACTCAAAGCCAGTGGTGAAACAGCCTGGAAATTAGGTGACGTCGTCAGTTCTACAGGACAGGCTGATATTGCTATTGAATAATGTCTAACCCTGCGCTTCCCATTGTTGTCCTTATTTCGGGATCCGGCTCAAATTTACAGGCAATTATTGATGCCATAGCAGCCAAACGGCTGCATGCAGAAGTTCGTGCAGTTATTAGTAATCGAGCGGACGCTCCAGGCTTACAACGCGCCCAAAAAGCCGGCATCACGACACATGTTCTGAATCACAAAGACTACCCGGATCGTGAGAGCTTTGATCAGGCACTGATACAGATCATCGATAACTACCATCCCGCACTGGTGGTTCTCGCCGGATTCATGCGCATCCTGACAGATAACTTCGTAGCTCATTATCAGGATCGCATGCTCAATATTCACCCGTCACTACTCCCGGACTTTCGTGGTCTGAATACTCATCAGCGCGTACTCGAAGCAGGACAAGATAAACACGGCGTCAGCGTGCATTTTGTTACTAGTGAACTGGATAGCGGTCCGCTGGTCATACAAGCAATCATTAACGTTGACTCAACGGATACCGCTGAGTCATTGGCAAATAAAATTCATCAACAGGAACACATTATCTATCCAATGACTATTCAGTGGCTGGCCGAGCAACGTTTACAATGCAAAAACAATCAACTGTTTTTTGATGACCAGGCCCTGGCATCACCATTGATCTGGGAAAACAATACACTGCTGAATCAAAACACATGAAATGGATAACACTTTTATGCTGCTTTCTAAGCTATCAATCACTGGCTTTTGAAACACCTCCTGCTTTTACAGCAACCTACCTGATTAAAAAATATGACAGCACCATTGCACAAACAACAATGGCACTCAAAAAAACAAACGAGCACATTAACTTCACATCAAGCTCAAAAGCTGAAGGCCTGGCAGCCATATTTACCAGCGACATAATCACTGAAAGCAGCAAATTAAAGCTATCGGAAAATAATAATTCACCCTATCTTATTGAATACAACTATATTCGCAAACAAAAACCTGAAAAGAACCAGACTATAAAAATAGCCTGGAACGAGAACAATACAGCCAATATCATCAGTCAATATAAAAAAAACCATACAGAATTCAATGAACCTCATCCAGTATGGGATAACCATTCAGTTCAACTGGCCTTAATGAGTGATATCAACACCGCTAAAATAAATGACACCCTCCACTATAGAGTGGTCGAAAAAAAATCACTAACCGATTACAATTTCAAATACCTGGGCGATGAAAACATTACCCTTAACGACCATAACTACCTGACAAAAAAAATAGAGCGCATACATGCCTCAGGAAAACGCACTACCCTGATATGGCTGGCAACTGAATTAGCCAATTTACCCATTATCATCGAACAACATAAAGACAAAGACATTCATTTACGAATGATTTTAAAAGACATCAAAATAGAAGCGAACTAAACATGCACGATCTTGATGATGACGAAGATTTTATTAGTAAAACGCAACGCAAGAAAGAATGTGATGCGCTACAAAAACTGGGCGAAGAGCTGGCTACTTTAAAAGACCATGAACTGGACAGCTTTAATTTGCCTGATGCATTATATGCTGCCATCAAAGAAACCAGAAAAATTCGTCAACACGGCGCACTGAAGCGTCACCGCCAGTATATTGGGCGACTAATGCGTGATATTGATGCGGAACCGATAGAACAACAACTACAAAAAATTCGTCATAAAGATGACCTGAATAATGCATTGTTTAAAAAACTGGAAAAATGGCGTGACCAGATTATTAATGATGGCGATGCCGCAATAAATGAAATCATGGAAGAAATACCCCACGCAGATCGTCAGTATTTAAGGCAACTGTCACGCAATGCACAAAAGGAAAAACAGCAGAATAAACCGCCGGTAGCATTCAGACAAATCTTTAAATATCTACGAGATTTATCGGAGAACTAACCTATACTTGTTTCATTATTCATCTTTTACCTTGCGAGAGAATAACCATGGATTTTACAAGTATTCATAACTACTACGAACATCTGGTTATAGATTATATTCAAACCAAAGTCATTCCTGAAACGGAACATAGAGATGAAGAATTTCTACTTGATGTAGCCTGCTATGCGCTAAGCAAACTACCTGCACGTTATATGCGCCATGAAATCGACATGGCGTTTTATCTCGACTCCAAAGAAAGAGACAAGATATCTCATGAAGTCGAAAAATCCATCAAAGACGCTCTAAAATATATCGGCAAAAACAATCGCTACAAAATCAACGAATAATAACCCGTGCTGAACTAACCTGAGCGAACTAAGCACACCTCAATTTACATATTAAAGTACGATATTGCTCACTCCATCTAAAGCAATACAGCTCCAACTATTATCCTCAGAGCGGGATACACACAGCATTAAAAGACACCTGGATCAACAACCATCAGGATACCAGCCACAGCCAGCCATCCTGGAAACCACCCTGTTTCAGATCATATTTGACCATGACATTTACAGTGTTTTGACTATACTTTATGGATAAGCCTACTCAGGAACCAGAAATGAAAAACATCGGATTAATAAAAGGTTTTTTTATACTTACAGGTTTACTGACGACCATTCTCATTATTCAGAACATGCTCATGTTCGCCAGAAGCACTGACATCATTAAGATGACCAATCATCTAAAAGATACCGAGTTAGAAATTCTAAATAAGGCACATCAACTAAAACTTTCGGTGGTTCAGGTCCAGCAGTGGCTCACAGACATCAGCGCAACCCGTGGCCAGGATGGACTGAATGATGGTTTTGACGAAGCAGAAAACAACGCCCAGCTATTCAAGTCACTAATAACAGACCTGATATCACTTGATGCCAGGAATACCGATCAATATAAAGCCATGCTGCCCACTTTTAATGCCTATTATACAACCGGCAAAAAAATGGCACAGAGCTATATTGATTATGGCCCAGAAGGTGGCAATCAGATGATGTCACAATTTGATGAAGTCGCTGCCAATATGTCCAGTACTGTAGATAATTTCCTGGAGAACACTATCAAGCGAATTTCGCTATCTTCCAGTAAAGAAGCACAGGCAGCAACAACAAGCAGGTCCATTATACTGATCAGCGCAGGCATCATAATTATCATGATGGCTATTTTTATGTTTCTGGTTAACCGGTCATTATCCCGCTTGCCCAGAGCCATCAGCTGTATACAAAAAATATCCGCGGGTGATCTCAGTATCAATTTAAATGTCAAAAAAACCGATGAAATTGGCGCTCTGCTGAGCGCAGTTGAAGCCATGCGTGTACAAATTGTCACCATCATTTCACAAATCAAACAGACCAGCAGCCAGCTTTCAACAACGTCATACCAGCTGAACAACATTGTCGCAGAAACCACCAACATCACACAGCAACAACAATCCGAAACAGATCAGGTCGCGACGGCAATGAATCAGATGACAGCCACCATTCAGGAAGTTGCCAATCATATTCACATGGCAGCAGAAGCGGCTGGCAATACCAATAATGAAGCCATCTCCAGTAAAAGCATTGTCAGCCAGGCCATTAGTCAAATACACAAACTGGCGAATGAACTGGAAAATGCCGACACCACCATTCAGCAACTGGAACAAAATAGCAAAAGCATCACCAGCATACTGGATGTTATCAAAGGCGTTGCTGAACAAACAAATTTACTTGCTCTAAATGCCGCCATTGAAGCTGCTCGTGCAGGTGAACAGGGCAGAGGTTTTGCTGTGGTTGCCGATGAAGTCCGTTCGCTTGCCAGTCGTACTCAGCAATCAACCGAAGAAATCAATCAGATGATTGATAAACTACTGGCCGGCTCACATCAGGCTGTTGAAGTGACCAATACCTGTCGCCAGCAGGCACGATCAGCTGTGGAACAGACATCAACCGTGAATGCGTCACTGGAGTCCATTACCCAATCAGTATCTCAAATCAATGATATGAGCATTCAAATTGCCAATGCCGCAGAGGAACAGGGTTCTGTTTCTGAGGAAATCAATAAAAATATAGTAAAAATCAGCAATATGTCTGAACAAACAGTTGATATCGTTAGCCAGCTATCCATTACCGGCGATGAACTGGGACATCACGCAAGAGAACTGGAAGATGCCATCAGTCATTTCAAGATATAAATCAATTAACTGATTTTACAGTTCAACCGACGATGCTGTAAAACAGGGAAGTTTTTCCGGGTTCTCTTTAGAAAATTTTTATCAATATCCGCCACGATAACCCCGGTTCCACCAGGCATACGATCCAGTATATTACCCCATGGATCAACAATCATACTATGACCGTAGGTTTCTCGACCATTGATATGAAACCCGCCCTGAGCAGAAGCCACCATATAACAGAGATTTTCAATTGCCCTGGCTCGCACCAACGGCTCCCAATGCGCTTTTCCTGTAATGGCAGTAAAAGCAGAAGGTAAAACACAAATCTCCATACCATAGTCATTCATGGTGCGAAATAACTCAGGAAAACGTAAATCATAACAAACTGCTAGCCCTAATCGGCCAAACGGCGTATCCACAACCACAGCCTGATCACCGGCATCAGTTGTTCTTGATTCATTATAACTTTCGGAATTATCCCCAAGAACGACATCAAACATATGGATTTTGTCATAACGCGCCACCTGCTCGCCCTTATCATTGAATAACAAACAGGCTGCCCTGGCCTTACCATCAACATCAGATTTCAGCGGTATAGTACCTCCAACCAGCCATATGCCGTGTTTTCTGGACTGATTTGCCAGAAAATCCTGCATAACACCCTTACCTGACTGTTCCGCCTGGGACACACGGTCTTCATCAGTCATGGCCATCAAGGCAAAATTTTCAGGCAATACAACCAGCTTGGCGTCCTTTTTTACTGCCACATCAATTAATTTTGCTGCGCTATCAAAATTAGATTGCACATTAGGACCTGATGCCATTTGAATGGCGGCAACTTTACTCATTCGATTGTTTCCCCTGAACCAGAACTATTTTTATTATATCCTCATTTCCACTACCAGGAACAGCATACATACTACTGGATGGCACACCCAGTGCAATCAGCCAATCCATAAACTCCTGCACCCAGAGCTCACCTTCCTCACCACCCGGATAGCGCATTTCAATAATTTTCTCGGTATTTTCCGACCATAACCTGACTAATTCGGTCAATTCTGGTATTTTAACTAATTTTTCACCCTGTCGTGATATCTCCCATTGCTCAAATCGAAGATTCATTGCCGATAATTCTTCAGCCAAACTAGCACCTGCTCCAGATAGAATCAAAACAAAAAATAATATCGAATATTTAAAAATCATCATTACTATTTTTTTCCAGTTTCTTTTCTTTTTTTGGTGCTGACAACAATGTTACTTTCGGATTGCTCCATGGTCCTGTCACTGAATATTTATATTCTGCAATTTTATCAAGCCCCAGTATCTTCTGAAAGAATAATATAGCCGCACCAATCGTTGCACCACCCGCTACAGCGCCAATGACACTAAGCGTACTACCGACACCAGGGATAACCGATATGGTTTGATCAAAATCTTCTGCTGTTAAACCCACTCTGCCCTTTATATTAATATCGGCAACCTTACCCTCTATTTTGAAGTTTTCTGTATAGGCATTACCATTCGCAAAAGTAAATGCGCCTTTAATCTCATCAAACGCAAAACCACCTGACATCTGCTTACCAAAATCAAGAGACAACAATGTTTCAAAATTAAATATGCCCAGAATGCGTCCTGCTCCGGGCTGAATATCAACCAGCTTACCATCTTCCAGTATCAGGGTTGACATGCCTTCAAGAAGATCCCATTTAAACTCATACGGTGCGGCTGACCATTTCCATTTAAAATCGCCAGTTCCTTTCGCATCCTCAATACCATTGGTTAAATTAAGATTTGTTAAACAACGACCAAGATTATCCGTGGATAATTGAAAATCAAACTTTGTAAGATTCTCATGTCGCCAGGTTGAAATCCAGGAACCTTTGCCTGTCAAATGAATATCCGGACCATCCAGTTTTAATACATCAATCATCATACCGGACTTAATTTTATGTGTTTTTAAACTTATATTTTTAAAACTAATATTATTCCAGGCAATTTCTTTTGCCTTAAATTCTATCGACGGCAATTCAACGACTGATATAGATTGCTCGCCTGCTTTCTTTGTTTCCCCCATAAATGCCGACAAATTGAGATAATCAAGATTTACTCTGACGGGATATCCCAGAGGGGATTCTGCAGAAAACAAGATTGCTCCCTTCAATT
This sequence comes from Gammaproteobacteria bacterium, assembly GCA_029881275.1. Lineage (GTDB taxonomy): Bacteria > Pseudomonadota > Gammaproteobacteria > SZUA-229 > SZUA-229 > JAPHQX01. The sequence continues at coordinate 9,629 of JAOUMX010000005.1, forward strand.
GCGAAGACTGAAGACTGATATCCCAAAGATGATCTGCATAATTAGCCTGCAATCCATTTGATTTATCATAATTGATCGCAACTGCTAGCGCATTATCCGGCAATACATCTAACGTCATTTTAAATGGCACTGAAGAGTCAGTTGCTTTTTTAAATGGCAACGGCAATGTTGACGAAACGCCCTGCAGATCAGACATTATAGAAATGATAGCTGATGGCTGTTTTTTAGTTTTAGAGACAGGAATATCGATATTCACATTCCAGTCGGCAATACCATCCATATAATCCATTAACACAGGCATAGCTGAAAGAATATTTTTAACAGGTAAACGCCCGGAGACATCAATACGTGTTACCGATTTATCAGCAACCACATAAGGACCGACAATGGCATTAACAGGATAACCCGCCATATTAGCCTGTAACTTTTCAGCACTCACTGAAGCCTCAGAAAACAACAACTGCCCATTGACAGTATCCAGCAAATACCCCTGATCTGGTAAGAAAATTTCATTATTTTCAAATGACAGCAACCCATTCACTTTCAGGTTGTCGCCTTTATCCAGTGGTATCTGCAAATCCAAGTCAAGACTGGAGCTACCTTTTGCCCTTAACCCTGCAACAAAAGAACCCAGTATATTTTTAAGCGGGCTATTACGAACAAATAAAACAAGATCTGACAATGGTGAGACTATATCACCATCAATTGATAAATGCGGTTCAGATAAATTCTCTATACTGACATTCACATCAGACAAATCAGCACCATAAACATAACCTGTCGCACCATTGATATAAAATGAGGAATTATAAAATAGTAATGTTGATTTTAAACCGGTGATGGCAGGCCAGTCAGGCAGATACTGGAGTCTTGCATCTTCAATATCAAAAAGAACTTCCATCACTCCTTCACCTTTGTGAAATGGAAAATCGTTTACTTCACCAAAAAAAAGAAAACCGCCTTGCGGAATAGACGCTCTAACAATGGCATGATCTAGCCAGTCAACAGTTTTTTTACCCATGATCCCTGCTGGCAAATATTCTGAGACATGGCTACCATCCCCCTGATAAAAAGTGGTCACAATATCCATAAATACAGAACCATTTTCAGGCACAACAATTTTAAGCGATGAATCTGTTTTTATATGAGGCGACCGAGCAATAACTTTTTTTGACTCTATAATCCAGTCAGCTAATTTTTTGCTTACCTCAACGGACCCCGTCAGATATTCAAATTTTAACTTATCTCGAAATAAATCTTTAAATTCAAAGGCAACATTATTACTTTCGATGTCAATTACGACCTGATTAGGCTCTATTTTCAAATAACCATCCATGCCATAAATAGATGGGGCACTAGAAATTGACTGATACCCAAAATCAACAAAATAAGCACTCGCAGTTATTTCGTCTGGACGATCAAGATCAATTAACAAATTCACATTATATAAATCACCTCTAACGCTACGCGCATCAGCAACAGGTAAAGCATCTAATACTGAGCCATGCCGGATAACATCCGCAATACCCGTAAAATAAAGCAGATCCTCCAGCCTTGCATAATTTGTTGTTACCTGTATTTTTTGACTTTTAAAAATTTCCAGATCCGCTGCTGAAGCTATTGACCAGGCCTCATTATTACGCTGGACATGAAGATCACGAATATTAAGCATCATGCTTTCGTCAGTTTGTGACCACTTTGTCACTGCAGAAATATGATCCAGCTTCCATGCCTCTATATCTTCATCAAGATGGTAGATAACAAGATCATCTGCAGACAATTCAATACTCACATTTTTTACAGACAAGCCATCAAATGAAACCCAGGCGTTTGCAGTCAACTGACCCGATCCTGGAAATCCGACAAGTGCCCAGTAATCGTTCAACCAGGCATCAAGCTGAATCTTCTCCGCATTCACATAAGCAATTCCTTTCCATGAATGCAAATTCCCTATGTCACCTTCAAAATCACCCATAATCTGGAGATGCCTACCATAGGCGGCTGGCAGATCCATTCCCACTGACACTTTATGACCGATGCCATTATTAATCATGGCAAGATTAACTTTTGTTAAATCCAGTCTTTGTGAATTATTTATTTGATCAATCCAGTGGATAGTACTATCAACCAGATAGAATGATGTTTCTGATAGAAACTTCATCGCACCACCTGAATCAGAAGCATCGGCATTAGCTGATTCAGAAATATTTATACCTTGAATTAAAAACTGACCGTTCTCATTTCTCTCTATTTGCAAATCCATTCCAAACAGAAAAACATCACCCAGTTCAGGCTTTAAATTCTTTATTGATTCTATCCAGTTCAGGCTAACACTGATTTCCATAAAGTGTATTAGATGCCTGTTATCTTCCTCATCATAAACAGATACATCAAGAAGTCTAAGACGAGGCACCAGCCAACTGATGTCCGCATCAATCATACCTATTTCTACCCGCTTCCCCAGCTGCGCTGTTAACTCACGTTCAATATCAGCACCATAATTAGTGATGTATGGGATGGCCGCACGAAAAAGACTGAATACAAGAGCAGAAAAAATAACAGCGACAGCAACAACTATTACAATCCTGGAACGAAGCTTATGTTGTTTTATAGCCAATGTTATATATCAAAAAAGAAATGAATTACATAATAACGACATCATACTGTTCCTGAGTGTACAATGCCTCTACCTGTAACTTAATCGGGATACCAATAAAGTCTTCAAGCTCTGCCAGGCTATTAGATTCTTCATCAACCAGCATATCAATAACATCCTGGGCTGCAAGAACCAGCAATTGTTTTGCATCAAATTGACGCGCCTCACGTAATATTTCCCGGAAGATTTCATAGCAGACAGTTTCTGATGTTTTTACAGAGCCGCGCCCTTCACAGGCCGGACACACCTCACATAAAATATGCTCCAGACTTTCTCGAGTCCTTTTCCGTGTCATCTCCACCAGACCTAATGATGATACTTCACATACATGGGTACGTGCGTGATCCTTTTCCAATGCTTTTTCCAGTGCACGCAATACCTGGCGCCGATGATCTTCTTCAATCATATCAATGAAATCAAGAATAATAATGCCGCCGAGATTGCGCAATCTTAACTGCCTGGCAATTGCCTGCGCAGCTTCCAGGTTAGTCTTAAAAATAGTTTCTTCCAGATTTCTATGGCCAACAAACGCGCCGGTATTTACATCAATGGTTGTCATCGCCTCGGTTTGATCGATAATTAAATAACCACCGGATTTAAGATGCACTTTACGATCAAGACTTTTCTGTATTTCGTCTTCAACACCATAGAGGTCAAAGATTGGACGCTCACCCGGATAATGCTCAATAATCATTGATGCTTCTGGCATAAATTCTGCTGAAAACTCTTCCATGCGACGCCATGTTTCTCTTGAATCAACACGTATTTTTTCCAGATCTGAATCAATCATGTCGCGTAAAACACGCATTGATAATGGCAGATCTTCATGCACGACATTACCCGGCTTTATTTCTTTTGATTTTTCCCTTACCGACTCCCATAGTTTTTTCAGATAAATAATATCCTGACGCATCGATTCCGGTTCCGCGGATTCAGCCGCGGTACGAATAATGTAACCCGAATCACCCAGAACATCTTCATGCTGCATTAGCATCTCACGCAGACGATCACGCTCTTCTTCAACTTCAATGCGTGCAGACACTCCGACATTATTTGAATTGGGCATAAACACCAGATAACGCGAAGGGATGGTAATATGTGCAGTTAATCGTGCCCCTTTCGTGCCCATAGGGTCCTTGATAACCTGTACCAGAATATCTTCACCTTCTCTCAATAATTGAGAAATGGAAATTTTTGTCTCATGACTATTTTCTTTATTCAATGAATATCCGATGACATCAGAAACATGAAGAAAAGCGGCTCGTTCCATGCCTACTTCAACAAAGGCAGCTTCCATACCAGGCAGAACACGACAGACACGGCCTTTATAAATATTACCCACCAGACCTTTATTACGACTGCGTTCGATATACAACTCCTGTAAGACACCATTTTCCAGAATGGCAACCCGAGTTTCCTGTGGAGTAACATTAATTAAAATTTCTTTACTCATAACATATCTGCTTACTTAGATTGGAACTGGCCAATGGCCACGCCAAATGTTTTCAATAATTGAGCCGTCTCAAATAATGGCAATCCCATCACGCCTGAATAACTCCCATCAAGTCGTTCAATAAACTGCGCAGCTAATCCCTGTATGGCATAAGCCCCGGCCTTATCAACAGGCTCGCCGCTTTCCCAGTAAGCCTGTATTTCGTTTCCAGTCAGTTCTCGAAAATATACATTACTTTTACTAACTAAATACTCACGCTTCTGGTTAGTAACCATAGCAACTGCTGTTAATACCTGATGTGACTGACCTGACAAACTGGACAGCATCTGTATTGCATGCATTCTATTTTCAGGTTTCCCCAGTATCTGCTTATTTAATAAAATTATAGTATCAGACCCCAGCACCGGGAGCTTTGTTTCACTTTTATTCAGCCCGGTAACCGCTTTTTCCAGTGCCAGTCGAATGACGCAATCCTCTGCTGATTCACCCGGTTTAACCGTTTCATCAATATCCACGGGTAAAACCTGATAACTGACCCCAATTTGATCCAGCAAGGCCTGACGTCGGGGTGATGCTGATGCCAGAATAATTTGCGGCGGCTGCATAATTCAGGCTCGGTGATAAGGGTGTTTTTTTAACACAGTCCAGGCTCGATATAGCTGCTCGGCAACAATAATTCGAACCAGTGGATGAGGAAATGTCAGTGCTGACAATGACCAGTACTCGCGTCCAAGCGCACGGCATTCATCAGAAAGGCCTTCTGGACCTCCAACCATAAGTGCGACGTCCTGACCTGACTGCATCCAGCTCTCTAATCGCTCTGATAACTGTTCTGTACTCCAGTGCTTGCCTTTGACATCCAGAATGACAATGTGTGAATTTTTTGGGACACTGGCAATAAGTCGCTGACCTTCTTCCTGAATAATGCGTTTAATATCCGCATTTTTACCCCGCTTTCCAGGGGCAATTTCTTTTAGTTCCAGTTTCGCTTCAACAGGGAGTCGTTGAGCATATTCAGTGTAACCCTGCTCAACCCAGACAGGCATTTTCTGACCAACGGCTAAAAGATGTATTTTCATTAACTAACTAACGCTGCGCTCCTTAACCGTATCAACTGACCAGAGTTTTTCAAGATCATAAAAATCTCTGATATGGGGCTGCATAACATGTACAACCACATCACCCAGATCAACCAGTACCCATTCTCCCTGCACATCACCTTCTACACCCAGTGGCTTAATACCGGCTTTTTTGGATTCTTCAACGACGTTGTTAGCGATGGATTTCACATGACGACTGGACGTACCACTAACAATAATCATAACATCAGTCACACTGGTTTTATCTGTGACATCCATTTCCACAATATTCTCCCCTTTCAGGTCCTCTATTGCCTCAATAACCAACTTCTTTAATTCTTTAGCTTGCATATTGTCTTTAAGCTGACAAATTAACTTTGCCCGGCTTCTAATCTCTCTCTAATGGATTCAGGTACTAAATAGCGAATACTGGAACCTGCACTCAAAATTTGACGAATCTGGCTCGCAGATATATCCAGCAATGTAACCGATTGTAACAGGATTTGACCCGACTGGCCCTCAACTAATGCCTCGGGTTTTGCACAGAAGCGGGACTCAATTTCATCACGATATTCGGCAAAATCCGGTTTTACTATGCCCGGCCGGGTAGCGACAATCAAATGACAAAGATTCAATATATCCTGCCAGCGATGCCATTGGATGAAGCCTGCAAAAGCATCCATACCCATCATTAAACATAACTGGTGCTCTGGAAAATCATGCTTTAGATCCGCCAGAGTATCGACCATATATGAGGGGCCATCACGTTTCAGCTCCCTGTCATCGAGCACAAAACCGTCTACATCGGCAATGGCGAGTTCAATCAACTGGCGACGAGTTTTCGCATCCAGCCAGGGCTGCTGCCGATGAGGGGGAACTCGATTAGGGAGAAACCGCACCTGCTCAAGCCCGACAGATTGCATCATCTCATAAGCCGGTCGCAGGTGACCAAAATGAATCGGGTCAAAGGTACCGCCTAAAATACCCAGCAATCTGGCCATTACCTCACCCGTTTATTCACGAATCTGGCCATCACCCAGCACAATATATTTTTGTGAGGTCAGGCCTTCCAGCCCAACAGGACCTCGGGCATGTATCTTGTCAGTACTAATGCCAATTTCGGCACCCAGACCATACTCGAAACCATCGGCAAAGCGAGTCGAGGCATTGACCATCACCGAACTGGAATCCACTTCACGCAGAAAACGACGAGCCTTACTGTAATCCTCTGTCACAATCGCATCGGTATGATGCGAACCATGCTGATTAATATGCGCCATCGCCTGATCCAGTGACGCCACTATTCTAATTGCCAGTACCGGGGCCAGATATTCCGTATCCCAGTCCTCCTCAGATGCGGCTGAAATACCGCTGATGATGTTTTGCGTCTTCTCACAACCACGCAGCTCGACACCTTTTGCCAGATACTGTTGTGCCAGTTCAGGTAATACCTGTGACGCGACAGCCTCATGAACCAGCAAGGTTTCCATCGCATTACAGACACCATAACGATGGGTTTTGGCATTCACAGCTATGTTAATGGCTTTTTGCACATCCGCCTGATTATCAATATAAACATGGCAAATACCATCCAGATGCTTGATCACAGGGACTCTGGCGTCATTACTGATTCGCTCAATCAGACTCTTACCACCGCGGGGAATAATCACATCAATATAGTCTTTTGCAGTAATCATCTCACCCACTGCTGCCCGATCGGTAGTGGCGACAACCTGCACAGCATTCGCAGGCAAGCCGCTACTGACTAAACCCCGCTGAATACACTCAGCAATCGCCCGATTGGAATAAATGGCTTCAGAACCACCACGTAAAACCGTTGCATTACCGGATTTCAGACACAGTCCGGCTGCATCCGCTGTCACATTAGGGCGTGACTCATAAATAATACCAATCACACCCAGGGGTACTCGCATTTTGCCCAGCTGTATACCACTGGGACGGTAAGCCATATCAGTAACCTCACCAACAGGGTCAGGCAAGGTTGCAATCTGTCGTAAACCTTCAGACATACCGGCAATTCGAGCATCATTTAATGCCAGACGATCCAGCAGGGCATCATCAAGACCGTTCGCACGACCCGCATCCAGATCTTTGGCATTTTCAGTTTTGAGCGTACCAGCCGCTGCATCAATCGCATCTGCAATCGCCCGCAACGCTTTATTTTTAATATTCGTATCGGCACGGGACATCTCAACAGATGCCTGACGCGCCTGCCGTCCCACAGTTTGCATGTATTCTTTAATATCCAGTGACATAATGAGTTCTTTACTAACAAAATTAAGGCTATTTTGCCACAGAGCGCAGCAAAAGGCAGATTTCAAATGTATTTAATTGTCTTTCCTGGATATGACAAATAAAAGGATGCGCGCTTGATGTACTCAATAAATAACACACACCTGAGATCGATGTGCAATAAAACACAAACCAAATACAAAAAAGGGGGTGATTAATTAATGTTTGGTGGTACTGGAAATCGAACCCAGTGCCGAATTCAATGCATGATCAAAAACAGAATGCTGCATAATGACACCTGAAAGATCACGCTCCAGCTCATCAGCAAACACTTCAGCATCTTTTTCAATAACCACGTTACCCATATGATCGACAAAAACCAGTGTTGCATCCTGAACCAGAATAATCGCCAGCTTCAAACGTCGAACCGGACGGTCTTCGCCATTGTAAACAATACACCAGGTACCGGGTTTAATGGTATCGGGTAGTTTCTGAAGTTTTCGTCTGGCAATATCCTCTGCCGATTCTTCTACTTCCTGTTCCACCTCTTCTGACACTTCATCAACGATTTCTGCCTCAACTTCTGCTACTGTCTCTGCAGTTTCACTCGTTACATCTTCTCTACTTTGCGCAGCCAGCATCGTTGCGAGTACAACATTTTCCATTTTTTCTTCGGACTGTTCTTCGAGCTGTTGCTGTTGTTGCTCATGTTCTTTTCGTTGCGCAGCTACCTGCTCATAAGTTGAACACAAATCGGCAATCACAGTTTTAATCAAACCTTTTTTCTTATAATTCGCTTCCAGCTTTTGTCGCACCGCTTTTACCAGATCATCAAAACTAAAACCCAGCTCTTCCAGTTCAGACATGGAACCCGACAACTGCACACTGTCGATAATTTTTGACAAAATCATCAACATATCAATCCATTCATCATTGGCTTTGCCATGCTTCAGAAAATAATTAAACATCATACTGGGCCAGACTTTCAAAACCAGCGTATGAACACCCTGGGGCAATTCCTTACCAAGTGTTATTTTGCGTATTTCCTGAAGAACAATATTTCGAGCATGCGCATGCTGTACTTCTTCATAGGATTGCTGTTCACGCTCCTGTGCCTGACGATAAATATCGTCAACTAATTCGGTTAATTCATCCAGAGCATTTTTAAAAACAGTAATATCTTCTTCGAATTCTTTCAATAACTTTTGTACTATCGCATTAATAGCAATATAAACTTCATCACTGTGTTCACTAACACCCACACCTGCCTCAGCAAGCTTATCCAGTAATAAACGTGCAGGATGTTTATCATCGACAAAGAAATCGGCATCCAGCATAGCGGCTTTAATAACCGGTATCTGCAAACTCAGCAAAATAGCTTTGATAGCATCCGTAATGCTTTTATCTTCAATAATGGCATCAAAAATTAATTTAATAAAATCGATTGTCTTTTCAGATATCTGATGTACGGCTTTATTAACAACACCGCCCTGCTGCTCACCGATGGTCGACAGAACAGCTCGCTTAATAGCTGCTGCATTGAACTCAAGTTTACCACCGGGCTGAATCTGAACCTGTGACTGCAAACTGGATAAGGCACCAACCACCTCCTGACGGGAATAAAAACCACCGCCACCCGGACCTTCAGATGGCCCATCACCTGCATCTGACTGACTTGGATCACCGCCAAGAAAATCATGAATCGCCTGTTGTACATGACTGGCAGAATAAGCTGGAGAAGCACCCCGATCACCTTGAACCTGTGACTGTGAAGCGCTTCCAGTGCTGCCACCGCCTGAGGTACCGCCTGATCCACCACCTGATCCACCACCTGATCCACCGGCTGATGTGCCACCTGAAGTGCCGCCACTTCTTCCACCAGTAGAACCACTACCGACTGGCCCCGCAACATCGTCTTCACGCAGTTCATCATGGGATTCCACTCTACGCTCGGCACGGTTTTTATTAACCTTACCTCGATACTCAATCTTTGGCAGAATACCCTGCTCTATTAGTAGCTTATTCAACTCATCATATATTTCTTTCAATGGCGTTATGACTTCATCACCGAATATTTTATAAAGCAGCAACTTATTCTTGCGGTCATAATCAGTACACGTCAGGGCATCCTGAAAAGCGTCACAAATACGCACCGGTTTTAACGCTTCAAAATGAAAAATATCTTTTGTTTTTAAACCCAGTTCATCAAGGCGTGCTTCCAGATGGGAAATTTCTTCCTGCATATTCATGGCAGCCTTACCACTAATAGACGACAGGGTCACCATTTCATCCATTTCGTCTGTTGCAACAAGACTTAATTCATCACTATTCTGCTGATTATCTTTATGATGTTTTTTCCGAGGTAATTCTTTTTGCTGTGAAAGCGGCTTAAAGTAAATACTTAATTCCGTATTAAAATGCTGCTCCAGTTTTTTTCGATCAACACGTAGAGCATTCATAAATTCAAACATTCTATTCTGTTCTGCAATATTACTTGCTGAATTGACAGATTCAAATAAAAAGTCATCTGCTTTTTCAAAAAGCGTCGTCATATGACTGGAAAAAAACGATGCCAGTGCTGAACGTATATTTTCAACTACTTCAGCATAATTTGGATTTTGATCTTGCTGATCACTCACAGAATATTATCCTCATTTCACAACTTATTACGCCCGACTTCTAGTCGTCCAGCTCCATTTCAACATATGCCAGGCCAATCCCCATCGCATCCTGATGAACCACGACAGCAGCGCTTTCTGGTAATGTTTCCCTGTTTGCTGATTCCCCCACCAGTGATACATATACCAGCTCACCAATAACAGGTCGTTTTTCCACGCTATCCATAATTAGAAATAAGCCACCTTCACTGATATCCCGGGTATGAACAATAACCGGTTCTGCATCCAGGTATGACAGCTCAACTTCAAGATCTATTTCTTTTCGTGGGTATTTACGTTGTTCCATTTTATTATCTTCAAATTAGGCCAACTATTGTGGCTATGCATTCGACAGCTCCAGATATGTCGAAATAAGATTTATTTATATGAATATAGCTTTAAATCTGAATTTTGATAGTCATAGCTGCCTTAACCCAGCACTATTCCAAGAATATCTTTATGATCCTCAGCTTTCAGACGAGGACCAAACTGACTGACTACCCTGGCAGCAGCCAGACTGGCGATATTACCGGCCTCGTAAAATGAATGACCATGGGTAATGCCATAAATAAAAGCTCCGGCAAACATATCGCCCGCACCATTGCTATCAACCGCCTTTACCGGATGGGGTGAAATTTCAATCATTCGCTGACCGTCATATACCATGGCCCCCTTACCACCCAGGGTGACGGCAAATGTTTTAGCCACTGATTTCAAAGACTCCAGCGCCTGATTCAGGTCATCACTACCGGACCAGCTCCTGGCTTCTGCCTCATTGCAAAACAACAGATCCACACCCTCTCCCAGCATTTCAGCAAGACCACTCTTAAAATACTCAACCATGGCAGGGTCAGAAAATGTCAGCGCTGTTTTAACGCCGAATTTTTCAGCAATTTTACGCGCCTCAATCGCAGCATGACGTCCAGTCTCAGATGTCACCAGATACCCCTCGATATATAAATATTCCGAATCTTTGATGGCATCCTGATGTAATTCATCGACAGAGAAGGTTTCCGTAATTCCCAGAAAAGTATTCATGGTACGCTCGGCATCAGGTGTCACCATAACCAGACATTTACCAGTGACACCTTCTTTTCGTCCATCACCAATATTAGTATCCACCCCCGCAGCCAGCAGATCATTGACATAAAAGTCACCCAGTTCATCATTTGCCACTTTACAGGAATAAAAAGCATTTCCGCCAAAATAATTTACCGCAATAATAGTATTGGCGGCAGAACCACCACTGGCTTTTTTACCTTCAAAAGCATCAAGATGAGCAATCAGTTCATGTTGACGCTGTTCATCGACCAGTGTCATAACACCTTTTTCAATACCACTTGTTTGAAGAAAAGCATCTTCAATTTCAAACTCCATATCGACCAATGCATTACCTACACCATACACATGATATTTTTTCATATTCATTCCAGTATTCTTTTAAATTAATTAACAAAAATGTTATCGCGTCTGCGCAATTTGCGTTGTCAAAGCCAGTAACTCATCCCAGGGACGTCCCGGCTCTATTCCTTTTATAACCCTGTCAATGCGCGCACAACGCCTGAGAAATCCACGCCATCGTCTGGCACCGTGTCTATTCAATGCTTTTTTCAACAGAGGTTTACGGCTATCCCAGATGCGCGCCTGAGTCATGGCCGCATCCATGGAAATATTAGACTCAGAAAAGCCAGCCAGTAATCTTACTTCTCTCGAAAGCGCCCACAAAGCCAGCACTGGTTCAATGCCTTCATTTTTTAATCCACTGGAAATTCTTGCCGCACGAACCACATCACCTGTCAGGGCACTATCAACCAGATCATAAATATTATAACGGGCACTATCTGCAACAGCAGATGCAATTTCTTCTATGCCAATTACTGCATCACCATAAAGTAAATATAACTTGTCAATTTCCTGTGCAGCTGCCAGCATGTTGCCTTCAATTCTATCCGCCAGTAAAGATACTGCTTCTGTCGTTGGTTTAAGATTTTTTTGGCGCATGCGCTGCTCAATCCATCGAGGCAACTCCTGTACTGAAATCGGCCAGCATTGTATGACCACACCCAACTGATCCAGTGCTTTAAACCATTTTGTATTTTTAGCACTCGAGTCCAGTTTACCCGCAGTAATAATTAACACTGCATCCTCTGCCGGTCGTTGTGCGTATTCAATCAGCACCTGTGAACCCTGCTTACCAGGCTTACCCGATGGCAAACGTAATTCAATAATGCGTTTTTCAGCAAACAAAGACAGACTATTGCCCGCATCCAGCAACTGATTCCAGTCAAAATGACTGTCCACATCCATCACTTCACGTTCTGTATAATCCAGTTGGCGTGCAGCATTGCGTATTGTATCTGTCGATTCCATCACCTGCAGCGGCTCATCTCCACTGACAAAATAAATGGCTTTCAATCCCTGTTTCAAATGCTGCTGGATCTGATCAATTCTGATTTTCATATAGCTATTTAATTACACATAAATCGTCTTTGAGTAACTCTAATTTATTTTTAACTAACGGGACTTACACACTGGATCAACAATAGCCATCTATTATTGATTACCTATCAACTGTAGTCTCAATAAAATCAATCTCACCATATCCTGCTGCATATCTTTTATCAGCGTTGATTCTTCTCTGCCCTTACCCAGAACATCCTCAGTATCAAACAGGAATTCCCTTTCCAGCTTCAATTCCTGTTCTGCCATGCTGAAATCGGCATTACCGGTTTGTACATGAAAACCAACGGCATAACTCAATTCATATTCCCGCGCACGACCTTTTGAGTCCACCGATAGCACACGTTTATTTTGTGACTCAGAAGTAATCTTCAGAACAGCTGTAGCATCGCTGGTATTTTCAACAACAAGAATATTATTAGCTTTTAGACTGCGTTTTAATGAACGAATCAGTTCACTGTTCTGATTAGCGGCCTGGACATAGGTTTTAGCCATTGCGTCCGGTAACTGATAAGCACCACGCAAATGAAAGCCACAGGCAGTCATTGATATCACCAGCAAGGCAAGCAGGGCTTGCCTCAAAATGATATTTTGCTTTGCCTGTTTATGTGTTTGTGTCAAGAAAATCATCCCACCACAATATTAACCAGACGTCCCGGTACCACAATGATTTTACGAACAGTTTTGCCATCAGTGTGCGCTTTAACATTGTCATCATTCAGCGCCATTTGTTCAATCAATGCGTTGTCAGCATTGGCAGACACGGCTATTTTACTACGCAACTTACCATTCACCTGAATCACCAGCTCAATAACATCTCGCACCAGCGCAGATTCATCAACCACCGGCCAGTCCGCATCAAGAATATCATCACCATAACCCAGCTCCTGCCAAAGACTATGGGTAATATGCGGGGCTATCGGCGACAACAGACGCAATAGAATCGACACACCCTCGTGCAAAATTCGGTCACGAACATTCGCCGAGGGTGCATTTCCCTGACCCGCTGCTATAACCGAAGGCACTTCATTTAATACATTAAGTATTTTCATACAGGCGGCAATCACGGTATTAAACTGATATTTGCCAAAATCATACAGCGCCTGCTTTAACTGGCCATGAATCTCTCGCCGACAAGCTTTCTGAGATTCTGCCGCCTGATCCAGGTCAACACTGGCACTGGCACCCTGCTGAATAAATGCGGCATTGTCACTGCAGAAAGACCATAAACGCTTGAGGAAACGGTAAGCCCCTTCAACGCCGGAATCATTCCATTCCAGTGACTGCTCCGGCGGCGCCGCAAACATCATGAACACACGAGCGGTATCCGCACCATAACGGTCAATCAGGGATTGCGGATCAACCCCGTTGTTCTTGGACTTGGCCATTTTTTCAATGCCGCCAATAATAACCGGCTGGCCATCAGCACTCAGAACGGCAGAGACAGGCCGGCCTTTATCATCGGTAGTTACATCCACATCAGCCGGGTTAAACCATTGTTTACGCCCATCCTCATTGTCCCGGTAAAAAGTCGGTGCAACCACCATACCCTGAGTCAGGAGTTTTCTGAATGGCTCATCCACCCTGGTTAAACCAAGGTCACGCATCACTTTTGTATAGAAACGGGAATAGAGTAAATGCAATATCGCATGTTCTATACCCCCCACATACTGATCCACTGGCATCCAGTAATTGACCCGCTCATCCACCATACTGGTCGCATCCGGGCAGGTATAACGGGAAAAATACCAGGATGAATCGACAAAGGTATCCATGGTATCCGTCTCACGACGGGCTTTGGCGCCACACCGGGGGCAACTGCAATCATGAAAGGCCTCATATTTGTTCAACGGGTTGCCGGAGCCGTCGGGCACACATTCTTCTGGCAGCACCACCGGCAGTTGCTCAACAGGCACAGGTACATCACCACAGCTGTTACATTTGATCATCGGGATGGGTGTGCCCCAGTAACGCTGACGGGAAATACCCCAGTCACGCAGACGCCAGGTAATCTTCTTTTCACCCAGTTCTTTTACCAACAGATCAGCGGCTATGGCATCAACCGCAGCCTCAAAATCCAGACCGTCATATTTGCCAGAATTAATACAACTACCATGTTCCGCATAGGCATCCTGCCAGGGCTCGGGAGTCGTTTCACCGGCGCTGGTGCGTATCACCGGTTTAACCGGCAGATCATAATTCCGGGCAAAGGCAAAATCACGCTCATCATGGGCAGGCACCGCCATCACCGCACCTTCGCCATAACTCATCAACACATAATTAGCTACCCATAACGGCAGGGATTCACCGGTCAGTGGATGGATCACACTGAGTCCGGTCGCCATCCCCTTCTTGTCCTGTGTGGCCAGTTCGGCTTCGGTGGTACCACCCTTTTTACAGTCTTCGATAAAGGCCTTCAGCTGGGGATTAGTTCGGGCCGCATACTGGGCCAGCGGATGCTCGGCCGCCACCGCCACATAGGTCGCGCCCATCAGGGTATCGGCACGGGTGGTGAACACCCATAGGGTACCACCACCATCAATATCATGGGGGAAGCCGACACGTACACCCTGGCTCTTGCCAATCCAGTTGCGCTGCATGGTCACAACCTGCTCAGGCCAGCCATCCAGCTGATCAAGGTCAGTCAGCAGTTCCTCGGCATAATCGGTGATCGCCATGTAGTACATGGGAATCTCGCGTTTTTCCACCAGAGCACCGGTACGCCAGCCACGGCCATCAATCACCTGCTCATTGGCCAGCACAGTCTGATCCACCGGGTCCCAGTTCACGGTGCCGGTTTTCTGATAGACAATGCCCTTTTCCAGCATGCGTAAAAATAGCCATTGATTCCAGTGATAATATTCTGGTGTACAGGTTGCGACCTCCCGCGACCAGTCAACACCAAAACCTAACAGCTGAAGCTGTTTGCGCATGTAATCGATATTATCTTTGGTCCAGCTTGCCGGTGGCACACCATTGTTCATGGCTGCATTTTCAGCCGGTAGACCAAAAGCATCCCAGCCCATGGGCTGTAATACATTCTTACCCAGCATGCGCTGATAACGAGAAATCACATCACCAATGGAGTAATTGCGCACATGGCCCATGTGCAAACGGCCACTGGGATAAGGAAACATGGACAGACAGTAAAATTTCTCCCGGGAGTCATCCTCGGTGACTTTAAATGTCTGATTTTTTTCCCAGAAGGCCTGGGCTTCCCGCTCTATAGATTGGGGTTCGTAACGCTCTAGCATGTTATTTGTCATTGTTTAATACAGAAGTCTTTAAACTAAGCTATAAAAAGAAAAGGAAGGATACCTCAGACCCCATGGTATGGAAACTGCTTACAGTATTTAAGAGGTACGCATGACCGTAAATAATAACCACGAAGATAATTCTCTGGTTGACGCATACAATCAAATGATGGCACGTATTAAAGATTCCATCGAAAGCGCTGAAGCCAAGGCAGCACCTACATTACAGAAAGCCATTGATCTGGCCAAACAAAAAGCCATTCATCTAGGTGAAATATCCCTGGAAGAAGCCGAAGAAATTGGTAATTACATCAAGCGCGACATTAATGATGCTGCCGAATACCTTATGGAGACCAGCCATGAATTCAGTGAATGGCTAATGCTGGATATCGACATCATTGAACAAAAGGTACTGGAACTGTTTCTGTCCGTGGCGGATAAAACACGCATTGAACTGGAGGAACTGGCCAGACCTGCCTGTACAATCTCACAATACCATACGGGTGAAATTACCGGTCCGGGATCATTAATCTGTGAAGCATGCGAAGAAATGATCCATTTCACCACCACCGGTCATATCCCTCCCTGCCCAAAATGCAAAAAAACCTGTTTTAAACGGGCAGAAATTTAATATCAGAACTTAACCCGTCGTGCCTTCCAGTAACTTCTAGCCCAGTAAACATTATCAAGATGACTGACACGAACGCCTTTACTGGAAGACGCATGCATAAACTGCCGGTTACCCATATAGATACCTACATGCCGCTGTTTTAAGCCGGTTTTAAAAAACACCAGATCACCGGGACGGAGCTGGTTCTGCTTGATCGCCACACCCATTTTTGACTGCAATTCCGTTGATCGCGGCACACGAATACCCAGCTTTGATAAATAGGTAACATAAACCAGCCCTGAACAGTCAACGCCCTCTTTTGATAAACCGCCGAGACGATGCTTCACCCGTTTCCATTCGTTATATTGAGATTTAAGTAATTTTTTTACTTTTACCCTATCGTCCAGATTCACCACCTTGCCTGGAACAATAGTCACTTTTTCAGCCTGTCGCACAGCCGAACTGGAACAGGCACCAAGCCCGAACACCAGTAATAAGCAAATAAAATAAGGCACTATATATCTAATTTGAAAAACCATTTTTTCTATTCTTTACATAAACCACTAGCAGCAACAGTACACCCAGACTGACCAATAAATAATTTTGCCAGCGCGAATACGGTGTAACCCCGATAAATGGCTGCACATCTGCCACCAGCACATGCCGTTCAAACTGCGGCGACATAGCCTTCACTCGACCTTTATGATCAATTATAGAAGATACTCCGGTATTAGTAGCTCGCAACATATATCGCCCTGCCTCCAGCGCTCTCATACGAGCAATCTGATGATGCTGCCAGGCCTCTGGAGAATCCTCAAACCAGGCATCATTACTCACATTCACCAGAACTGTTGCCTGAGGCAGGCTTTTCATAACATCACGATCAAATGCATCTTCAAAACAGATGCTCACACCCACGGGTTGGCCCGCCATTAATATCAGATCCTGATCCTGTTTTCCCGAATCAATGTCTGACATCGGAATATTTATCCAGTGCCTGAAGAATTCCAGTGCACCCCGAAAAGGGAAATACTCACCCAGTGGCACCAGATGACGCTTCTGGTAAACACCATCACGCAAACTAATTACGCTATTAAAATAACGGCGACTATTTTGTTCGCGAATAAATAATCCCAGCAACACATCTTTATCGTGTTTTTCAGCTTCACTTTTTAAACGCTGAAGATACTCGGTCACCTGATGTTGATAGTCAGGAATAGCCGTCTCTGGCCAGATAATGACGTCACTGCTCCAATGCTGTTGCGTAAGTTGCCTGTACATATTGAGCGTAGGCCGATACATATAGGAACGCCATTTATCTTTCTGTGCAATATTCCCCTGTATTAAACTAACATTAATTTCATCACCTGCCGGATTTACCCAGTCAAGTCGCATCAAACCGAAACCCACTAACCAGACAAGCAACAGAACTGGCAAACAAACTTTCAAATATTTTTTATGATAAATAATCAGGGCGAGCAATGCCGAACAAAAAACAGCAACAAAACCAACACCCAAACCACCAAATAAAGTCGCATAACCGGCAACGGGCATATCAATCTGGGAGTAACCCAGTTGCAACCAGGGAAAGCCGGTTAAAAAATAACCTCGTAACCATTCTGTAATTAACCAGCACAGAGGAATTATCAGGATTAATTTTAAAGACCGTTGTACATTAAAGAAACGCTGCGCTAAAAAACCGGCAAGAGCAGGAAATAGCGCCAGGTAGGCGGCCAGTAAAAAAACAATCAATACAGCCAGAAATACAGGGGACCCACCGTGAAAATATAAACTATAAAATATCCAGTGAACGCCAAAAACAAACTGCCCCAGACCAAATAACCAGCCTCGCCAGAAAGCCCGGCCCGGCAATGAATGCAACCACAACAAACACATCCAGGCCATAACAATATAAACCAGCCATGACTGTTCATAGGGTGCAAATGCAAAGGGCAGTAACAGCCCACTTGCTAATGCGCTTATATCAAGAATTCTTACACTGGATTTTTTTGTAGACTTAAAAAAATCAATCAGCATCTGTTATTGTTCTCGCCGCGGGAAGCAATAACACTTGCAGATGTTTAATACGACGACTATCCGCGCTCATGATTTTAAATAGAAAACGATCTATTACCACTGATTCCCCACGTTTGGGCAAATGGCCAAGATGGTTCATCACCAGGCCGGCCAGGGTATCAAAATCTTCATCACTAAAATCACTTTCAAAATAATCATTAAACTCTTCGATCGGCGTCAATGCTTTAACTGAATAACGACTAACACCCAGACGACGGATATTTCCTATATCTTCAATATCATGTTCATCATCAATATCGCCGACAATCTGTTCTAACACATCTTCGATTGTTACCAGGCCTGCAACACCGCCATATTCATCCACAATCATCGCAATATGATTTCGACTGGAACGAAACTCTTTCAGTAACACATTCAATCGTTTGCTTTCTGGCACAAATGAAGGCGAGCGTAGTACATCTTTTATTTCAAAGTCTTTACGGCTGTCCTCATTACAATAACGCAACAAATCTTTAGCCAGCAGAATACCTATAATTTCATCACGACTATCACCAATAACCGGAAACCGGGAGTGACCAGACTCAATAACTACGGGCAACATTTCCTCATATGAATTATCCTCTTTCAGCACAACCATATGCGAACGAGGAATCATAATATCTCGAACCTGAATCTCATCTACCTGAAGCACGCCTTCAATCATAGTCAGTGCATCAAGATCAAATAAATTGCTTTTCTGTGATTTTTTCAGAACCGAAAGAAGTTCATCACGGTCATCAGGGTGGTTAAGAAAAATCCGACTTAACTTCTGAAAAAAAGTTAATTCTTTATTATTCGTTCGATCATTCATGTATTGAAATATAGGGATTCTTATACCCTAGCTCCTCCAGATATTTAATTTCCAGTGTTTCCATTTCTTCTGCCTGCTCATCTGATATATGATCAAATCCCTGCAGATGCAAAACGCCATGAATCACCATATGCGCCCAATGAGCTTCACTACTTTTATATTGTTCTGCAGCTTCCTTTTCTACGACAGGCGCACATATAACAAGATCACCGAGTATGGTTTCTCCCAGCTCTTCAGGCAACTCCATAGGAAAGGACAAAACATTAGTCGGTTTATCTTTTCCTCTGTATTCATGATTAAGACTTTGACTTTCAACTTCATCAACAATACGAATACCAATATGCACAGGATCCTTACCCTGTATTGCCTTAGCCGCCCATAAATTTAATTGTTCTGGATCAGGAATACCTTTCCGATCAACAACATATTGCACATCCAGTTCAACCGACATGATTATTTCTCATTTTCATCAAAACGGTCATATGCATTGACAATACGTTGAACGAGCGGATGACGGACAACGTCCCGTGCATTAAAGAAAGTCATTGAAACACCGTCTACATCTTTTAATACTTCAACAGCATGCCTGAGCCCTGAACGTGTACCTCGTGGCAAGTCCACCTGGGTAACATCACCGGTAACTACAGCTGTTGAACCGAATCCTATTCGAGTCAAAAACATTTTCATTTGTTCACAGGTGGTATTTTGCGCTTCATCAAGTAAAATAAAAGCATCATTCAATGTACGGCCTCGCATATAGGCCAGCGGTGCAATTTCAATTGCATTTTTTTCCATTAATTTTACAACACGATCAAATCCCAGCATCTCATACAGTGCGTCGTACATAGGACGTAAATAAGGATCAATTTTCTGCGCCAGATCACCGGGCAAAAAGCCAAGTCGCTCACCTGCTTCAACTGCAGGGCGTACCAGCACCAATCGTTGCACCCGTTCATTTTCCAGCGCTTCCACTGCACAGGCCACCGCAAGATAGGTTTTACCCGTTCCTGCAGGGCCTATACCCAGATTCAAATCATGCTGCTTAACATTACGTAAATAATTTATCTGATTTTCACCGCGAGCTTTAATAATCCCTTTACGTAACTGTAAACTCCATTGTTCAACATCGATCTGTTTTTTGGTAGTTAATTGCTCGACACCGGAATCCTGCAGAAAGAGATTGATTTTTGATGCCGTTAATTCTTCTTTTTCCGTTGCGGCATACAAATTCTTTAAAACTTCGACTACTATACGCAACCCTTCAGGCTCACCAATCAACTGAAAGTGATGATTACGATTATTAATCTCCACACCAAGTCGAGATTCAATCTGCCTCAAATGATCATTCAATGGGCCACAAAGATTAGCCAATCGAAGATTATCCACGGGGCTTAAATCTATATCCAGACTTTCAGTCATATTATTAATTTTCAGGTAATTGTTAATCGACAAATAATCAGGCGCTAAGACGTTTTTTTTCAGAATCTGCCAGAGAGACAAACTCGCCCTGTAAAGAATTTGGCAAGGCTTTGGTAATTCGCACATCTACAAAACAACCGATTAAACGTGGGTTACCTTCAAAATTCACCACACGATTATTTTCTGTACGTCCTGCCATCTGATTTTCGTCTTTACGTGAAGGCCGTTCTACCAGAATCCGCTGCACAGTTCCAACCATGGCTTCACTGATTGCCTGCGCCTGCTCATTAATTCGCTGCTGCAAACGCGCAAGACGGTCCTTCTTAATTTGCAAATCAATAGCATCTTCCAGCGAAGCTGCCGGTGTACCCGGGCGTGCGCTATAGATAAAACTAAATGAATGATCAAAACCTATCTCATCTATCAGTTTCATAGTCTGTTCAAAATCATGATCTGTTTCACCCGGGAAGCCGACAATAAAATCAGATGAAAGAGTAATATCAGGACGCGCCTTACGTAACTTACGAATTTTAGATTTATATTCTGCTGCCATGTGACCACGTTTCATGGCCGCCAGAATCCTGTCGGAACCACTTTGCACGGGCAAGTGCAAAAAGCTAACCAGTTCTGGAACTTCCGTATAGGCCTGAATCAAGGAATCAGAAAACTCAACCGGATGCGATGTAGTAAAGCGAATACGATCGATCCCCTGTACTGAGGCCACATAATGAATCAGCAGGGCCAGATCAGCAATCTCACCATCATCCATTTCACCCCGGTAGGCATTTACATTCTGACCCAGCAGGTTAATTTCCCGAACCCCCTGTTCAGCCAGTTGCGCAACTTCTGCCAGCACATCATCAAAGGGACGTGAAATTTCCTCTCCACGGGTATAGGGCACAACACAAAAAGTGCAGTATTTACTGCAGCCTTCCATAATGGAAACAAAAGCAGTAGGGCCATCGGCTCTGGGGGCAGGAAGATTATCGAATTTTTCTATTTCGGGAAAAGAAATATCAACCACAGAGGCATGTTGCTGTTCGACCTGCTTCAGCATGTCAGGCAGACGATGAATGGTTTGCGGGCCAAAGACCATATCCACATAAGGTGCTCTCTGACGAATCGCCTCACCCTCCTGGGAAGCCACACAACCGCCCACACCAATCACCAGACCTGGCCGGGTTTGCTTCCAGTTCTTCCATTTGCCCAGCAGGGAAAAGACTTTTTCCTGGGCTTTTTCACGAATAGAACAGGTATTTAATAAAAGAATATCCGCCTCTTCAGGCGTTGAGACCTGAACCAGATCATGTGAATCTGCCAGCACATCCTGCATTTTGGCTGAATCATACTCATTCATCTGGCAACCAAAGGTTTTGATATAAAGCTTACGAGCCATTTAGACCTGATAATAATTGCTAAATCGACTGCCAAGATTATCACAAAACAGGCCAAAGCTCATTATATTAGACCGCCACTGAAATACCCGGCAGCTGCCATCTCCGGCTTAGGGCTCTACCTGAGAATGGCAAAGCTGACGTTCTTCCAGCACCCGGACAACTGCTGCCCTGAAATACTCAAACTCATCAACCTTAAAATCAAAAAAATACAAGGAAGATGGATCCAGTTTCCTGGCTCGTGCAATCATATCAGCGTAATTAATGTGTCCACCGGCAACAAGATCCTGAATGGTTTTCTCTATCAGATCCGACTGATACTTTCTACACTTGGCAATTTCTACTTCTGACTGCACGATATTAAAAAGTTCTTTTTTCATAATTATCCCTTACAACTCTTTCTTCTTGTAGCGAAAAAGCTCACAAGCCCTGACAAGATCACGCTCCATGTCATCCATCAAAATTTCCATAACAGCCCAAAGGCCTTAACATAATAAAGCAAATATCTACTAAAGTAATTTTCAGTTATAAACAAAAAAATTTCATGTTTTCTATTCTAGAAACATATCAATTTATTTAACGTGAACAGATTCAATAAAATGCTGCTTATTAAGATTCAGTACAATATCAGCTCTTGAAGGCATTTCATCCAGTGTGGCTCGTGTAATACGTTCATAATGCATCACAAACCGTTCCAGCTCTGTTTTTCCCATAACTTTATTATTCTCTGCTGATAGCCCAGACGATAATGATCTTAATTTACTTTCCTGTAAATTTCGCCACTCTATGACACTGCCAAAATCTGGCGCTCGTAACATGATCAGAATATCAATCAAAGAAAACAAATCACGGTATATCCCTTTAAGCTGATTGTTCGCAAAACTACGCCAGATCATAGCAGGGTCTTCTGTACGCTCAAGTTCATTTACCGGTATTTGTAACTCATCTTCTGTCTGTGCCTGAGACCCGACACACCAGCCTTCAAAAATAACAATATCCACTGCTTCTTGCTGAATATGCCAACATTTTTCAGAAACTCTATCATCGACAGCCTTATCAAAAGCAGGCACAGCAATACCCTTTTCTCCTGTCTTTAATCGACTGAACAACTGAATACCTGAAAGCACATCATGGGTACCCGGAACACCTCGTGTTATGAAGAGCGGATGCACAGTTTTTGACATCAACAGCCGTTGTTCTCTGGTTTTGTATAAATCATCGATCGACAAACTCAGTACAGACTTATTAAATCCCTTCTCAAGTATCAGAGCAATTACTTTTGCCAGCGTTGATTTACCGGATCCCTGAGCACCATTAAGCCCGACGATGACTGGTTTATTGTTATAACAGTGAGCCAGCCAGGCAGATAACGGCAAAAAAACTTCTTCGAAACTACGCTCCATCTCTGAAGAAAACTGAATTGCTTCTTTCTGTAACAATTTCTTAAACACTGGCAGTATTGATTGTTTTAACTGCTGTTTATCTGCTTCAGATAAAAACGTTAACTGGTCAGGCCATAATCCGGATTCATTCATAGATTAGTTCTCATAAAGCAGAAACTTATGTTTATTTTAAACACATGCAAATGATTAAAGTCACACATTATAAAACTCATAACCTCCATGAGTGCACGTATCATCTGGTCACTTACTGTTTATCCGCTGATCGCCAACTGCTTAAATGACAGGCGGGTTAGACACTTCACAAAGACGCTAAAAATCCACGTGTGAAGCAATGAATAATCTTTTATATGATAGAAGGATACAACAGACAACAAACATCGCCAGGCAGAAAACTATCTACCTGGCGATGTTTGACTAAAACAGATGGCTATTTAGCCACATATGAACAGCAATACTGGCCATATAACCGATAGCAATAGCTGGCATCCATTTAAGATGAGAGAAAAAGGTGTATTGACCGCGTGCCTGCCCCATCAGCGCAACACCCGCCGCAGAACCAATCGACAACAATGAACCACCAACACCTGCGGTCAGGGTCACCAGCAACCACTGTCCTAATGACATATCAGGGTTCATGGTTAATACCGCGAACATAACCGGTATGTTATCCACAATAGCGGATAAGACACCAACAGCAATATTAGCGCTGGTTGCGCCCCACTGGTTATACATCAACTCTGATGCCATACCCAGATATCCGAGGAAGCCAAGACCACCAACACATAGCACAACACCGTAGAAAAATAGTAAGGTATCCCACTCTGCACGAGCAATTTTACTGAAAATATCAAACGGCACCGGATCACCCATCTGCTCTTCATGCTCCTGATTATGGTTAGCGATTTCACGACACTTATGCGGTGTTTTCTTCAGATAATAACCAAATAACTGCAAGTAACCCAGACCGGTTAACATACCAATAACCGGCGGTAAGCCAAGGAAGTTATGGTAAGAAACAGCGGTAATAATGGTTAACAGGAATAGTGCCAGAACACGTTTTGCACCACGTTTCATAAATACCTGTTCATCGTTGGCATCGGGCTGTTCATCTGGTATCGCGAAATGCATCATCAACCCAGGCACCACAAAATTCACCAACGAAGGAATAAACAGGTCAAAGAAGGCCCAGAAATCGACAACACCTTTCTGCCACACCATCAGGGTTGTGATATCACCAAAGGGGCTAAAAGCACCTCCGGCATTAGCACCAATAACAATATTGACACAGGCCAAACTAACAAAACGTGTATTAGTGCCGCCTACGGATAATACAACAGCACACATTAGCAACGCTGTAGTCAGGTTATCGGCAATGGGCGAAATGAAAAATGCCAGAAAACCGGTTAACCAGAAAAGCTTTCTGAAACCAAAACCTTTCTTAATCAACCATGCCCGAAGCGCATCAAATACCTGACGCTCATCCATGGCATTAATATACGTCATGGCAACCAGCAGGAATAACATTAACTCGGCATATTCCAGCAGATTATGACGCACCGCATGCTCTGCCAGTTCTGACATGCCGTGATTCATGTAAACCACACCAATCATTGCCCAGATAACACCGGCTGCAATTATAACGGGTTTAGATTTACGCAAATGCGTAAATTCTTCTGCCATCACCAGTGCATAAGCCAGAATAAAAATAGCAATCGCAGCATAACCAACACCACTCTGGGTAAGGTCCATTATTTCATGCCCTGTCTCAGCGATACTGGTTAGCGGAAACAGTAACAGTGATAGCAGGATTAACAGTTTATTGTTGTTTTTAAATATATTCATGTTCACTCAATCTTTTTTAGAAAATCAAATTTATCATTAAAGTCGTCACCACCAGAAACAGCACCGTCATGATACCACCCGCGCACATAAAATCAGGCACACGAATAACCAGCCGGTCCCAAATTTATCACACACACCCTGGAAATAGCCCACTGAAAACAGCGGACAGGCTTCAAATACAGACTGTTGTCCGGCTCCATAAACGGTGCCAGCAATGTCGTCAAACCTGACTACCCTAATACTGATTGCTTTAAAGTCAACCTGCCCATCTGTGCAACAACCATTTATTCATCAGCTAAAGCAATCAAATCTCCTTAAAAATATAAAATGATATTTTTAAATTTCGATTACTCATTAATCCCTGAATTCAAACAGGGATTAATACACCCGATCAAAACCCCAAATAATAGTTTCTGAATATCTTATCCAACACCTCTGATGACCAGGGCGATAAGAAAATACTATCTAAATAATAAAATTACACAGGCTAATTATTCTACTGTTACTGACTTGGCCAGATTTCGCGGCTGATCCACATCGGTACCTTTTCGCACCGCCACATAATAAGAGAATAACTGCAAAGGTATTGCATACAGTATAGGTGCAACTTCAGGGTCTACAGCCGGTATTTTAATGACATGACAATTATTGCCCAGATCCGACATATTCAGTCGCTCATCGGCAAACACATAAACCTCGCCATTGCGTGCCAGCACTTCCTGTAAGTTAGACTTGAGTTTATCTTCCAGCCCATCTTTTGGCGCTACTGCAATAATCGGCATTTGCGGATCAACCAGTGCCAGAGGACCGTGTTTTAATTCACCCGCCGCATAGGCTTCAGCATGAATATAAGAAATTTCTTTTAGCTTTAACGCACCTTCCATGGCAATGGGGTATTGCACACCACGACCCAGAAAAATTGAATTCAAGGTATCTTTAAAGTTTTCCGACCAGTTTTCAATTTCGTCACCCTGCAACACTTTATCAATCAGTGTCGGCAAATTTTTCAGGCCGGCAACAATAGCGTTCTCTTTTTCGCCTGACAAGCCGTGCCTGCGCCCCAGAGCCAGCGTTAATAACATCAGGCCGACAAGCTGAGTGGTGAATGCCTTGGTTGAAGCAACACCAATTTCCGGACCCGCACGGGTCATTAATACCAGTTTTGATTCGCGCACCAGTGAGCTTTCCGGCACATTACAAATAGCCAGTGAATGTTCTGTTTTTTGCTGCAAACTACGCAGTGCCGCCAGTGTATCGGCAGTTTCACCCGATTGCGAAATAGTCACTACCAGTGTATCTGGATGAACCACAGGATGACGGTAACGAAACTCACTGGCCACTTCAACATTACAGGGAATACCGGCCAGCGATTCCAGCCAGTAACGCGCCACCATACCGGCATGATAGGATGTACCACAGGCAATAATCTGCACCTGCTTCACCTGGTCAAAAATAACGGCTGCATCTGCACCAAAAGCATTATCCAGCACTTTACCGTCATAAACCCGACCTTCCATGGCTTCTAACAGCACACGCGGCTGCTCGTAAATTTCCTTCATCATGTAATGCCGGAATTCACCCCGACTCACTGCATCAACACTTAATTCGGATGTACGCGTTTCCCGCTCAACGACCTTATCGTTTTTGTCATAAATCGTCAGAGAGCCTTTGGTAATATCGGCAATATCACCTTCTTCAAGAAAAATAAAACGCTGCGTGACCGGTAGTAATGCCGCCACATCCGAAGCGATAAAGTATTCACCAAAGCCGACACCAATCACCAGCGGACTGCCACTGCGTGTTGCAATCAATCGCCCCGGCTCATCAGTACAGATAACCCCTAATGCGTACGCACCCTCAAAGTCCTGACTGGCTTTTTTAACTGCGTTTAAAAGATTGTCACCTTTAAGCCGATAAGACTGCACCTGGTGAGCAACCACTTCGGTATCGGTTTCAGAGGTAAAGACAAAACCCTGGTTTTTTTGCTGCTCTCTTAATTCAGTATGATTTTCGATAATGCCATTATGAACGACAGCAACTGTCTTATTGCAGATATGCGGATGTGCATTGGGCTCAGAAGGCTGACCATGTGTTGCCCAACGCGTATGAGCTATGCCCAGAAAGCCTTTAATGGGATGTTTATCCAGGGATTCAGCAAGATTCTCAACCTTGCCGACCTTGCGTTCCCTGTCAAGGCAATTGTCCTGATTTAATACAGCTATTCCAGCCGAATCATAACCACGATATTCCAGCCTGCGTAAGCCTTCTAATAAAATAGGCGTTACATTACGTTCTGCCACCGCACCGACTATTCCACACATACTCTCATCCGATCGTTATCGTTATATCCAGAAATCTTTGTTTATCTTTTAAATTTTATATAATTTTTTAGAACGGGATGTCATCATCAAAACCATCATCAGCCATGGCGGGTTCTGGTGCGGACTGGTTAGCATTTTGAGGTGCCTGAGAATAATCGCCACCACCCGAACGGCTGCCCAGCATTTGCATTTCACTGGCAATAATTTTTGTTGTATAACGATCAGAACCATCCTTACCCTGCCACTTTTCAGTACGCAAGCTACCTTCGATATACACCTGCGAACCTTTACGCAAATATTCACCGGCAATTTCAGCCAGACGACCAAAGAAAGTGACATTATGCCATTCGGTACGCTCCTGCTTCTGACCTGATGTTTTATCGGTCCACTGCTCACTGGTCGCCACCGCTATAGTGGTTACAGCTCCACCACTTGGCATATAACGAGTTTCAGGATCCTTGCCACAATTACCTACAATAATTACTTTATTAACTCCGCGTGCCATTATCTGCCCTCACCTTATGTGTATTTAACTTAATCTAATTTATTCACCGAATATTCAAGTAATTTTGCCTCATCCAGCGCATTCATCTCCACTTTCAAATAGGCAATACCCTCTTCTGGTACAACTGTGGCTTCAGCGACTCCCTGAACAGCAACCAGTTGTATAACCATCTGGTTAACCTGATCTGGAGCTATTTTACCCACATTTAACAGATATGTACTGACATAACGTGGATTTTTCATACTGATTGCCAGTAATAACCAGATCATAAGACCCGCGGCACAGACCAGAAACACGCCCTCACTGCCCCAGTGCTGGTAACTATAACCACCTAGCGAGCCGCCGGCAAAAGCCCCGAGAAACTGGCTACTGGAATAGACCCCCATGGCGGTACCTTTTCTATCCGCTGGTGACATTTTCGCCACCAGTGAAGGCAGACTGGCCTCCAGCAAATTAAAAGCGGTGAAATAAACCACCAGCACAACACCAATTTGCCAGACAGAATCGCCACCGATAAAAAGACCAAACTCTGCCAGAATCAGCGTTCCTATTGCACCCACAAATACCTGCTTCATGCGGCGTTTTTTCTCAGCCTTAATAATGAAGGGAATCATAAAAACCACGGACAACAGGAAAACAGGTAAATAAAGCTTCCAGTGTTCATCCACATGAAAATCAGCCTGATTTTGCAGCAAATGGGGAATCGCCATATAACTGGCCATGAGCACCGTATGCAGGGTAAAAATCCCAAAATCCAGTCTCAGCAACTGACTATCGGTCAACACCTTGCTAACCTGTGTCGGCATGGCCTGGGTATCCCGATGAAAAATACTATTTTCAGGATCCGGCACTAAAATAAACAAAATAAAAATGGATACCACTCCGAGCACAGCCATCACCAGAAATAAGCCGGAAACACCTATATAACGATTCAACAGAGGCCCCAGCACCATAGCCAGCGCGAATGCAAAGCCAATACTGACACCAATAAAACTCATCATCTTCAGACGATTTTCTTCACGGGATAAATCAGCTGCCAGTGCCATTAAAGCAGACGCTATAGCACCAGCACCCTGTAGTGCACGGCCAATAATAATAACGTAGAGATTCTCAGAACTGGCAGCCAGTAAACTACCCAGAATGAAAATCAGCAACCCGGCGGTAATCACCGGTTTGCGGCCAAATTTGTCCGACAAAATACCAAAAGGAATCTGAAACAGGCCCTGAGTAAGACCATAAATACCCAGTGCCAGACCGGCTAATAAGGGTGTGTAATCAGGCAGGCTTTCCGCATAAACCGCAAACACCGGTAAAATCATAAATAAACCCAGCATACGCACTGCATAGATCATGGCCAGTGAATACCCGGCCTGCATCTCCAGTTTGCTCCAGCTCTCTTTATGCTGCATGAACTATATGACTCGTTTTCAATTGAAAGGCTGAATTCTACCCGAAACTTACTTTCACTGCTGTCTAAATCGGCATAGCTTATTTGAGTCCATTTAGTTATCCTTTACTGTTCACTTTTGCAGTAGTTATTAACCTTATGATGCATGAAATACAGATTCGCGGCGCCCGCACCCATAACCTGAAAAACCTGAATCTCAATATCCCCAGGGATAAACTCATTGTTATCACAGGTCTTTCAGGCTCTGGTAAATCCTCATTGGCATTCGATACCATTTTTGCCGAGGGTCAGCGACGTTACGTAGAATCCCTGTCTGCTTATGCTCGCCAGTTTTTATCCATGATGGAAAAGCCGGATATTGACCACATTGAAGGTTTATCACCGGCAATTTCGATAGAACAAAAAACCACGTCCCATAATCCACGATCCACCGTAGGCACGGTCACTGAAATTTATGATTATCTGCGGTTGCTTTTTGCCCGTGCCGGCACGCCAAAATGCCCGGATCACCATATTCCTCTGGCCGCTCAGACCATTTCTCAGATGGTCGACCACGTACTGGATTTACCCGATGACACCCGACTGATGCTACTGGCACCCATCATTCAGGACCGCAAGGGCGAATACCAGTCGTTACTCGACGACCTTAAACGACAGGGCTTCATTCGCGCCAGAGTTGACGGCGTAGTCTATGAACTGGACGAAGTACCTGAACTGGAAAAAAATCACAAACACACTATCGAGGTGGTGGTTGATCGTTTTAAAGTCAGAAGTGATCTTGATCTCCGTCTGGCAGAATCCTTTGAAACCGCCATTAATTTAACCGATGGCGTGGCCCGCATTGCCTACATGGATGACGCCAGCAAAGAAGAAATTGTATTTTCATCCCGATTCGCCTGCCCTACCTGTGGCTACAGCCTGAATGAACTGGAACCACGCTTATTTTCTTTTAATAATCCAGCCGGTGCCTGTACCGAGTGCGATGGTCTCGGCCATATCCAGTTTATTGATCCACAACGCGTGGTCACCAACCCCATTCTGAGTTTACCCGGCGGCGCTATTCGTGGCTGGGACAGACGCAATGCATGGTACAACGGCATGCTGGAATGTCTTGCCAAACATTACAAATTCAATCTGGATGATGCCTATTGCGATTTACCTGAAAACATACAACAGATTATTTTGTTTGGTAGTGGCGACGAAGAAATTAAATTCAAATACCCCGCAGGTAGAGGCGAACTTAAAACACGCACACATGCATTCGAAGGTATCATCCCTAACATGCAACGGCGTTTTCTGGAAACTGAGTCCAGTGCTGTGCGCGATGAAATGCTTAAATATTTTGCTCAACGTGATTGTCCTGCCTGTGAAGGTTCACGTCTGAATAAATCCGCACGTCATGTTTATATTCTTGATAAAACCCTACCTGAAATAACCTCCCTGTCGATCGCCGACTGTTATGTTTTTTTCCAACAACTGACTCTGCCTGGCAACAAGGGTGAAATCGCAGAAAAAATTGTTAATGAAATTTCAGCCCGCCTTCGTTTTCTGGTTAATGTGGGTCTTAACTATTTATCACTGAACCGTAGCTCAGACACCTTATCAGGTGGTGAAGCACAACGTATCCGTTTAGCCAGTCAGATTGGGGCAGGCCTGGTGGGCGTGATGTACATTCTTGATGAACCGTCCATTGGTTTACATCAAAGAGATAATGACCGTCTTATTACTACGCTGAATCATCTGAGAGATATTGGTAATACGGTTATTGTTGTTGAACATGACGAAGATGCCATTATGTGTGCTGATCATGTGATTGATATAGGGCCAGGTGCAGGCGTACATGGTGGCGAGGTAGTCGCCGAAGGCACACCGCAACAAATCATGGACAACAGCAATTCTCTCACTGGAAAATATCTTTCTGGTGCAATGGAAATTGCTATCCCCAGAAATCGGGTACCACATTCTAAACAGGTATTTAAAATAACCGGTGCATCGGGCAATAACCTGAAAAATATAGATGCAGAGTTTCCAGTAGGACTATTTACCTGTGTCACTGGCGTTTCCGGCTCGGGCAAATCCACACTGGTCAATGACACGCTCTATCGACTGCTGGCAAAAGAAATCAATGGATCATCCGAATCATCTGCAGCATATACCAGCCATGAAGGGCTGGATCATTTTGATAAAGTAGTCGACATTGATCAGGCGCCCATTGGACGAACACCACGCTCGAATCCGGCAACTTATACAGGCCTGTTTACCCCTATACGTGAATTATTTTCTGGCACCCAGGAAGCACGTTCTCGTGGCTATAAACCGGGTCGCTTCAGCTTTAATGTAAAGGGGGGGCGCTGCGAAGCCTGTCAGGGTGATGGCGTTATTAAAGTTGAAATGCATTTCTTGCCCGACATTTATGTACCCTGTGATGTCTGCAAAAGCAAACGCTACAATCGTGAAACACTGGACATCAAGTACAAAGGTAAAAATATTCACGAAGTACTCGAAATGACCATTGAGGAAGCACTGGATTTCTTCCATGCCGTGCCCGTCATTAACCGAAAATTACAAACATTAATGGACGTCGGTCTTTCCTATATAACCCTTGGCCAGCGAGCCACCACACTGTCGGGTGGTGAGGCTCAACGCATCAAACTGGCACGTGAACTGTCAAAACGAGATACCGGAAAAACCATTTATATTCTTGATGAACCTACCACCGGTTTGCATTTTCATGATGTTGAACAGTTATTACAGGTATTAATTCGTCTTCGTGATCATGGCAATACTATCGTCGTGATCGAACATAATCTGGATATTATAAAAACAGCTGACTGGATTATCGATCTGGGACCTGAAGGCGGTTCAGGTGGCGGAGAAATTATTGCCCAGGGAACACCCGAACAGGTTGCAGAAAACAAAAACTCTTTCACCGGTCATTATTTAAAAAGACTTTTGGATAAAAAACAGAACCTCAAGGATTTTGCCAGTTAATCTATATTAATAGAACACCAACCAACAGTAACATTTTATTTCCACACATGAGGGATTCATTATGATTGGTAAAAAGAATATTGTGTTTGGTTTTTTATATTTAGTCGTCACCGCTGCACTTGGACCGGTCATGGTCACGATGTATGACGACTATTACACCGCAATTGACGAAAAACAACAGCTGGTAGGAAGGCTCCAGGCATTACAGCAGAATCAGTTTGAAGAAGACCTGGAAACATTAAGCGCCGAACAAATTGCCAGAGCAAATACTGACGGAATCCTGAGCCTGAATAAAATACTGAATATTGAAAACTCAATTGATAGCATCAAAGGCGGCGCACATGCACATGGCAATCTTGAAGCGCTGTTAAATATTATTATTGGAGTTGTTCTTGGTTATCTACTAGTAGCTAGCTGGTTAAAACAACTCATTAGCTGGCTTTTTATAACTGGCGCCATCATGCACTCTGGCATGCTATATGTTTCACGCATATTTGAATCTACATGGGCAGAAAGCATATTAAATACAGGAATTGGCCCAATATGCCTGTTATCTGGCCTGTTGCTGGCAGGTATTGCCAGTGCCATTGGTTATCAGACAGGCAAACAGAAGGCTAGCGCTCCAGATATTTAAGCTTACCTTTTACACCTTCCCACTCGCTGGCATCCTCTAATGGTGGCTTTTTCACATTAATAACCGGCCAGATTTTGGCCAATTCCGCATTTAATTGCAAAAAGTCGCTCATTTCATCAGGCAAATCATCTTCGGCAAAAATAGCATTAATAGGACATTCCGGCACACAGAGATTACAGTCTATACATTCATCCGGGTCAATAACCAGAAAATTAGGCCCCTCATGGAAACAATCGACAGGGCAAATATCAACACAATCGGTATATTTACACCTGATACAATCTTCGGTAACAACATAGGTCATAGCGCACCCTCGGTAGACATACTTCCATCCATAAGAGTAATCTTATATTCCTATGATTTAGCTTAAAAAATTAGCCAGAATGAGAAACGTATCATACTTCCACAATCGTTAATAGAAAGACCACCCATTCAGGGGGTGCCAGCACCCTAAAATCAACTATACTAGTACTGCATTCTCGGTTAAATACCATGCAGTTACTGGTTTAATTCATTGCCAGTGTCTTAATTGATTATCTCACCCAATTGATAACTCTTCTATTAAAACTATTACTTAGGTTATAGAGGTTTATCATGCGTATCTCAAAAAAAATATCAACTGCCGTATTTATACTGACTTTTCTGCTGGTCAATAATGCTTTCGCAAAAGACAGCCATCGAAACGACTACAAAAAGCCCAATACCCACAAACTTGAATCATCTCAACCCAAGAATGATAAAAAACACAATCATGGACGTCCTTTTCAGGCGCTTCTCACTTTGATTGAAGAAAACAAGTCTTTGATTAACGCCAATCAGCAGGACAATATCAATCAGGATCAGATTTTATTAAATTTAATTGAATCTAACAAATCTCTCATCGAAAGCAATCAAACTCTAAATGCCAGTCAGAATAAAAACATTTTAGAAATGCTTGCGTCCTACCTTAACGTAATAGAAACCAATCACCAGGACAACATCAGTCAGGACCAGTTACTGATGAATATGATTGATGAAAGCAAAGCATTCACAACTGCTCAAAATCAGGCTTTGATCGGACTGATTGATTCAAATACAGCACTCATCAACAATAATCAGAATACCAATATCAATCAGGATCAGATGCTACTCAGTATGATCAATGACAGTAGACTACTGATAGATGCAAATCGAGCAGATATTGCGAATTTAACACTGGCAACAAGTGACTTAAAACTAAAGGTAACTTCTCTAGATAATGAAATTATTGTTATACAAGATAAAGTGACAACCAACGAAAACGAACTTCGTAGTGTGCTCTCACAACTACAGCAATCTAATAATCAGATCTCATTAATTACACAGGACCTGTTAAATCTGTCCGCAACGCATACTGCTGATTTACAGACGGTCAATAATGAGATTGCATGGTTAAAAGCACAGGTCTCTGGATTAGATCAGGAACTTAAAGCACTCGCTGAAAACCTGTCTAAAAAACTTACCGATCTTAATACTGCAATCTCTGAAAATTCAATTGCACTTGACGGCTTAATGAATGAAATACTGTTACTTACAGCTGAAACCACTCAGATTACAGCGATGATTAGCAGTTTGAATACCGCCATTACGGATCTTGAACAACGTTCATCTCAACAGGAACAACAACTCGGCATACTGGCTCAGCAATTTACATCCATGGGCGAACAATTAGCCACCATTACTAACCCTGCAAGCGTACCTGTTAACCTTACAGGTGTTCATGCGGAGTATACATTCGACAATAGAACAGTCTATTTCTGGAAAACACCACCTTGTGCCGATCTAAATCTATTTGAGAATTTCTGCCAGAATCGAGGCTTGAACTGGTGGCGTGCAAAATCACAGGCAGATGCCCAGAAACTGATTGATTATGGATACAATTTAGACAGCAATCATACATGGATACAGATATTTGGCGTAACAACACAAAAAGGGACAGCCAGTGGTATTGCTGGTTTACTTGATGGATTTAGCGTCAACGTTGACCAACCTGCTTGTATGGCTGATTCAACAACTGGCTTTACCGGTATCCGTAAAAAACCATGTTCCATGTGTAATCCAGAAGATAATAACAATAAGAGCTGTTGTTGGGATGTTGACCACCAATATGACTGGTTCGTTTGTGAATCAATCAATTAAATAAAAGCAGAATAATTAGCAGTTACCTTTCAATTCAAGGTAACTGCTAATCATTGTTATCCGCATACCTCACCAGATTTACAGTATTTTCCACCATCACAGACAACATATCCATTAAGCGTAAACCCCACTTTTTGTAAATTAGTTGTAACTAATGGACAATAACAGAATCTCAAAAGCTCAAACATAGTCTAAAATAGACTCAATCAATCATTTTTATCATTCCTGTAAAACAGTATCATGACAACATTAAATCCCATTCAGGCTTTACTTGATAAATTAAGAAATGAATTCATTGCTGAATTACCAGGGCGGATCGAGGAAATAGAAAAGCTTATTCTTACTCTAGATAGCGCTGATAATTATGAAGAGCTTTACAGACATATACACAGCCTGAAAGGCGCTGGCGGGACACATGGAATACAAATCATTTCTGTCATCTGCCACAATCTTGAGACATATTTACAAACCAGAAAGGATTCTGGAGATCTAAATTCGACAGCATGCATAGATCATTGCCTCAAGTATATAGATCTATTAAATAAAACTTACAAAGAAAGCACAAACTCAAAAAATCAACTTAATCGGATAGAAGCCAAACTCGGTGAACTTACAGAATTAGAATCAGCCCATAAGTATACAGCTCTGGTACTGGAATCATCTAATCTACACATTAATCTAATAAAACAATCACTAAGCTCATTATCTTTAGCTATTGAGACACATGACAATGGATTAAAAGCACTTGAATTACTGCTGCATAAAAAATACGACCTCATCATTACAGGAATGGAAATCAATGAATTAAATGGTGAAGCGCTGATCTCAGCAGTACGTTTATCTAAAGCTATAAACAAAAACACTAAATGTATTTTATTAACCACCAGAAAACCCGCTAAGCCTAACAGAATGACTGATCCTGATAGAATTATTTCAC
This sequence comes from Gammaproteobacteria bacterium, assembly GCA_029881275.1. Taxonomy (GTDB): domain Bacteria; phylum Pseudomonadota; class Gammaproteobacteria; order SZUA-229; family SZUA-229; genus JAPHQX01. Next base: position 45,949 of record JAOUMX010000005.1, read on the forward strand.
GCAGTACAGATTTAAGCACCCAACTTCTGGAAACCACAAAAGAACTATTAAAAGAAATAAATTAGAATGCGGTCATTAATTTAAAGACATAAAAAAACCGATCATAGATCGGTCTTTTTATGTCTTTCATAGTGATGTTATTAAGCAACTTCTACAACATCACCTGTTACTTCTGCGCGATCAACCAGTTCAACATACGCCATTGGCGCAGCATCACCCGCTCTAAAACCGCATTTTAAGATACGTAGATAGCCGCCAGGACGGTCTTTATATCTTGGTGCCAGCTCAGCAAATAATTTACCAACCATTTCTTTATCACGTAAACGTGAAAATGCTAGACGACGCTTGGCAACATTATCTTCTTTAGCCATTGTAATTAAAGGCTCCGCAACTCGGCGTAACTCTTTAGCTTTAGGCAAAGTAGTTTTGATTACTTCATGGCGAAATAATGAATTTGCCATATTTTGAAACATCGCCTTACGATGGCTGCTGTTTCTATTTAATTGACGACCTGATTTACGATGACGCATGTTCTTTTACCTTCGCGTAGATTAATCTACGATTAACTTGCTTCTTTTTCTCTAATTGAAGCTGGCGGCCAGTTTTCGAGACGAATACCCAGAGATAACCCATGAGAAGCTAAAACGTCTTTTATTTCTGTCAGCGACTTCTTACCCAAGTTTGGAGTTTTTAATAATTCAACTTCTGTGCGTTGAATTAAATCACCAATGTAATAAATATTTTCTGCTTTAAGACAATTTGCTGAACGTACAGTTAACTCAAGATCATCGACTGGACGCAACAAAATTGGATCAATTTCTGCTTCATCTGAAACAGCTTCAGCTTCTTCAATACTTTGCAGATTAACAAAGGCAGCTAATTGTTGCTGCAGTATAGTTGCTGCATTGCGTATTGTTTCTTCTGGATCAACAGTACCATTTGTCTCCAGATCAATAATTAACTTATCTAGATTGGTACGCTGTTCAACACGAGCACTTTCCACATTATACGCAATGCGCAAAATAGGGCTAAATGAAGCATCAAGACTTAATGCACCAATTGTAGTACCACTTTCTAAAGCATTAGCTTTACGAACAGAAGCAGGCTGGTAACCACGTCCTTTAGCAACTTTTAAGGTCATATTTAATGCAACATTTGATGTCAAATTTGCAATAACATGATCAGGATTTATGATTTCAATATCGT
>JAOUMX010000191.1 GCA_029881275.1 Gammaproteobacteria bacterium
CAGACCTATTTTTTTCTCGGTGATCATGCGGCTATAAATACCCCTGGTGAGCTGGAAAATCCAGTCGCTGATTTTGCGCTTGGTCTTGGGCTGGCTTATTCGCCACAGGATTATCTTGATCTGCGTTTCGATATACTCATTGTGGGAACGGAATACGATACTCCGGCCAGCGTCAGTGGTGGACCCTTTACCCTGGTCAGTGATGACATGACATTGACCACGCTCGGCTTCTCATTAATGCCATTGCTTAAACAGTCAGTAGCGGATATGGAGTTTTATGCAGGTGCCGGACTGGGGCTGTTTCTGTCAAAATTAACCCTGAGAGCCAGCACTTTTGGACTGTATGGTACCCATGAAGAAAGATCGCAGGATATTGGTTTTCAATTCGTTGCCGGTGCAGGTATTCAACTTTCAACAGCATTCATTGCTGTTGAATTTCGGCGCCTGAATTTGAAAGCGAACCTGGCACCCGTCACCAGCAGTGGCAATCATGACATTGGTGGTGATATGTTGCTGTTTATCTACCGACTTGGGTTCTAATGCCGATGAACAAGTGGTTTGCTTGCATTGAGCAGACTCTGTTCACATGGGTTATTTAAATTGTCTGCGAACATCCTATAGCAGTCGTTTAAGAAAATAAAAAGGCGACTAAAAAGTCGCCTTTAATGATTAATATCTATTTGCTTTTATATTTTCTTGCGTCTGGCAAAACCAAATAAACCAATTAAACCAGAGCCAAATAACCAGACTGCCGCCGGAACAGGCACACTTGATATACGCATTTCACCACCAAGCAGGTTGCCTGTCAGGCCATTGATAACTGTCGATTCCAGAACGGTTCCATCTTTAGATATGTTAAGTATGCTCCATCCACTTGTACCATAACTACCAAGACTCCATAAAGTATCCGTCTGTGCTTCATATGCCAGTCCCCAGTTGGCGTAGACATCAAGTGCAAAGGAACTAAGCAAGTCGCCGTTTAGAGAGTAGTTTCGGAATTCGGGATTTGAGCCGCGACTATTAAGCCAGATTGAATCACTCGAACTGTCATATGTGATGCCATTCCATAGCTGGTTATGTGTTGTATAAGATGGAGTGAATAGTGTTTCTCCATTTGCCCAGTACATGTCATACCTGTAAACAGTTCCAGTTCTCCAGTCTGTAGCGTAATTATAATTAATGCCGTCAGTGGCCCCATCAAAGTGAGTACCTAAAAGACTGGTCGTGTATGAATTTCCGCTGAGCGTGCCATCAGGATTATATTCAGTAATAGTTGTTGAACCGGCGACATCAGCTGTTCTTATCGTATCGCCGACAGCAATCGGGTACTCATTAGTGGAAACAGGCGTTGTAATCGTATTTATTACCTGGTTGCCCTGAACCACGTAGATTAATTCCTGGTCACCTGCGGTAATCCAGTATTCAGCAATTGTGCCTGCCGAGACGGATCCTGTTATTGAACTGGTTACTAGAATTGCGGATAAGATATTTTTGATTTTCATTTACCACTTGCCTTTTTATTATTTCATTTATAGTTTTTAAAAAGCCTGATTAAAGCCAGGCTATTTGTTTTTTGTAAATATTATTCAATATTCCGGGAATGTCATCACCTGAATGAATGATGCGTATGTTATTGATTTCAAAGCTAAGGCAGTTAATAGAAAAATATGTAATGCATCATTGCCAGTTACCTTTATATATTAGTTCCAGGTTTCATTTGATTTGGCAAAAACTAACAAAGGCAGGTCTGGGGTCATCTGCTCTAAGGGATATGCTTTTTTAATTGCTGATATCTTTGTATGTTAGCTATTGGCTAATAACAGGAGAATTATAGTATCCATCCAGGGTCGATCTATGCTGGTATGATAACTAGACAGTAAAAATGTTCTATTAATTATTTTTTTCAGATTAAATAATCGGGCTCCAGTGTCGGTGATGTCATCAGTTCCGGTGAGTGTTCTTCGTGGAATTCATCGACGATTGCTTCTGCTTCTTTAGCATCTTCAAAACGGGCAATGTGATAGAGCGCATCGCCTTCGTTTACCAGCGGCAGGTTGGTGCGACCAATGACAATACCGCTGAATGATGCGGTGATTTTAATTTCCTTTTCACCGGTGGGATCGGCAACTACACCGAGCAGGGTATCTTTTTTGACTCGTCCGCCCAGTGGTACCATGGTTCTTAAAATTCCACTATCCTGAGCACGCACCCAGGCACTGGAGCGGGCAACTACCGGTTCAATATGTTTTTTTGATTTGCTGCGAGACGGTGGCAGCATTTCCAGTGTGCGCATGACATTGACGATGCCATTAACTCCGGCGCGAATAGAAACTTCATCAAAACGCAGGGCTTCACCTGCTTCATAGAGCAGCATGGGGATACCGTATTCGGCGGCGGCTTCCCTTAATGAGCCATCACGTAAGTTGGATGAAATAATGACCGGCACTTCAAATGCACGGGCTAATTTTTCAGTTTGTTCATCGTCAAGGTTGGCGCGTATCTGGGGCAGGTTGCTGCGATGAATGGCGCCGGTATGTATATCGATGCCGTAAGTGCTCTGGCAAACAATTTCCTGCATAAACAAATGCGCCAGTCGTGCTGCCAGTGAACCCTTTTCACTGCCGGGAAAAGATCGGTTCAGATCGCGCCGGTCAGGCAGGTAACGGGAGTGATTAATAAAACCGTGAATATTAACTATCGGGACAGCAATAATGGTGCCGCGTAGTTTTTTTAATGCCGGTAGTCTGAGCAGGCGTCGAATAACTTCAACGCCGTTGATTTCGTCACCATGGATAGCCGCGCTGATAAATAATCGGGGGCCGGGTTTTTTACTGCTAATGATATGCACCGGGAGCGACATAGGTGCATGGGTATATAAACGACCTGCAGGCAGGTCTATGATAGTGTTTGTCCCCGGTTTGATGGTAACGCCGTTTATAATGAGTGGCTGTTCAGCCATGATATCAACCCTTGCCTCTGGTCCTTGTTTTGTTGGGTTTGGCATTTTTTTCTATGAACTCGATAATCATACCGGCGATATCTTTACCGGTGGCTTTTTCGATGCCTTCCAGACCGGGGGAAGAGTTTACTTCCATGACCAGTGGTCCCCGTTCCGAGCGTAAAACATCAACCCCGGCTACGTTTAGCCCCATGACTTTCGCGGCTTTCACTGCGGTGGCACGTTCTGCCGGTGTGATCTTAACCAGTGAGGCACTGCCGCCGCGATGTAGATTGGAGCGGAATTCACCGGGCAGGGCCTGACGCTTCATGGCGGCAACCACTTTGTCACCAACTACAAGACAACGGATATCGGCACCACCGGCTTCTTTAATATATTCCTGTACCATGATGTTGGCTTTCAGTCCCATGAAAGCTTCGATAACACTCTCAGAAGCTTTTCGGGTTTCGGCCAGAACCACACCAATGCCCTGGGTACCTTCCAGTAATTTAATCACCAGCGGTGCACCACCCACCATTTTAATCAGATCGTCGATA
>JAOUMX010000076.1 GCA_029881275.1 Gammaproteobacteria bacterium
GGTCACAATAAAGGCAGAGATGTTTTTCAACATGGCTGGCAACTGTTTAGACTTGCGCAGCATCTTGGTCTTTCCGCCAATGACATCAACCAGCTAACAAAAGATCATATCGATAATATCTTTTCATGTATCAACAATCTGGATGAAGAAAAACGTGGCTTTATATGGTTACAGGCCTACGAACTCAATTATCGCGATCAACTATTTAACGCCCTGGTTAATAATGAAAATCGTGGCCGCTGGAAACAACGCACCACACGTGCAGAAGCACAAATTGTTTTTTGCATGGATGATCGTGAAGAAAGCATAAGACGTCATCTTGAAGAACATAATTCTGCCATTGAAACATTGGGTGCTGCTGGATTTTTTGGTGTGGCAATAAACTGGAAAGGTCTTGATGACACAACCACCACACCACTCTGCCCCATTGTAGTAAAACCGTCTCATCAGTTAAATGAAGTTGCTAATAGTAATCAGCTTGATCGCCAGCAGAAACATAAAACCAGACGCAAATTACGACTCTGGCTAAAAAATATAATACATCAGGAAACACGGCGTAGCATTTTGTCACCATTAGTTATTACGCTTACTGCACCTGTTACCCTATTGACACTTATCGGAAAAACATTTGCTTATCGCAGACTAGGTCAACTACTTAATTACTGGCGAAATAGTTTTGATCTTACCGTGCATACTCATGTCGCTATCAATGCCGAGGACATTGCATCTGTAGCCACCCCTGATAATCCACGCATGGGGTTTACTGACAACGAACAGACAGACCGTATCGCCAACTTCCTTCGCACCATTGGCCTGTCCAGTAATTTTGCCAACTTTGTTGTCATGATGGGTCATGGCTCAAGCAGCCAGAATAATCCTCACCTTGCGGCTTATGACTGTGGTGCTTGTAGCGGGCGTCATGGCGGACCTAATGCACGTGTATTTGCCTCTATTGCAAACCGTCCTGAAATTCGCGCACTGTTGCAGCAGCGTGGAATAATAATCCCTGATGACACCTGGTTTATAGGCGCAGAACATAATACCTGCGATGAAACTATACACTGGTTCGATACCGACCTAATTCCTGCCGCCTTAAAACCCGCTTTTAGCAAACTTGATAACGAAGTTATTCGTGCAACCCAATACTCTGCTCATGAGCGATGTCGCCGACTGGCATCAGCCCCTAAACGCCCATCACTAAACAAGGCACTAAAACATATTACTGGTCGAGCTTATGATTTCAGCCAGGCACGACCAGAACTGGGTCATGCAACAAACGCTGCCGCGTTTATTGGCCGACGATCCATGTCACAGGGCTGTTTTTTTGATCGTAGAGTTTTTCTTATCTCTTATGATCCAACACAGGATGATAATGAAGGACACATTATTGAAAACATTCTTCTCGCCGCCGGTCCGGTAGGTGCAGGTATTAATCTTGAGTATTATTTTTCCACCGTTAATAATAACAATTACGGTAGCGGCTCAAAAATTACTCATAATATAACAGGTCTATTTGCAGTTATGGATGGCACCAGCGGTGATTTACGTACCGGCCTGCCAAAACAGATGATTGAAATTCATGAAGCTATGCGTTTACAGGTTGTTGTTGAAGCAAAAACTGAAATTTTAACTAAAATTTATTTACGCCAACCAATGCTTCAGGAACTAGTTGGTAACGGATGGCTATTGCTCAGCGCAAAAGACCCGGATAGTGAAACAATTTCTGTTTTTGTTCCTGACAAAGGATTTATTGAATGGCAGGGGAATAAATCAACTTTGCCCATGGTTAACAATTCAACAGAATGGTATGACGGACATCATCTGCCATTATCTCCTGCATTAATTAAACAGGAGGTTATAAATGCATAATATCCTGCTTAATATATGGCTAGTCCCCTTATTACCCATACTGGCCACCACCTGGATTGCGCTTGGCTATATTTTTAATTTTAATCGCAATGAAGCTGGCGAATTACAAACATCCAGAACATCTTTAACTGCAAACTACCTGGCTCTGTTGCTTATAGTTAGTGTTGATGCTTATGCATTACTTTATGGCGCACCAGGACAATTAAAATTACAGCCATGGTTAGTTAGCGGGCATTACAGTGTTTTTATTAGTTTTACACTTGATAATTTCGCCCTGGTAATGGCCACTTTGATTGCTGTTATTTCATTATTAACAATCAAGTTCTCAATTAATTACATGCACCGTGAAGCAGGTTATCAGCGCTTCTTTATGATATTAAATTTATTTTCTGGTGGCATGTTACTCATTGTAATGTCTGGTAATGCTGTTTTTACCTTTATTGGATGGGAGCTTGCAGGTGTCAGCTCCTATTTACTAATTGGCTATGCATTTGATCGACAAACAGCCACAGCAAATGCCAATCGTGCTTTTGTAACCAATCGAATTGGCGACGCCTCTTTTATCGTTGCATTCTCACTGGCCTTTATCTGGCTCGGCAGTGTCGAATGGGATGATATTTTGAATCACAATACTGGCCTCTCTAGTTTACAAATTGGATTAATTGCTGGCGGTTTTTTAATTGCTGCATTAGCCAAGTCAGCGCTGATTCCTTTTTCACCCTGGATTCTACGCGCACTCGAAGGTCCAACGCCATCAAGTGCTATATTTTACGGTTCACTTATGGTTCACGCAGGCATTTATCTTGTTATACGAATAGAACCTCTATTCATAATTGATGCTGCATTACTACCTGTTTTAACTACGCTTGGATTAATTACAGCACTATATGGTTTTCTCTCTGGCCTCGTTCAATCTGATGTTAAAAGCACACTGATGTTTTCGGTTATTGCCCATGTAGGCTTAATGCTTTTTCTCTGTGGTCTCGGCTTATTTGATCTTGCATCATGGTACCTTGTATTACACTCAATCTGGCGTGCCTATCAATTTCTTAGCGCACCTGCACATATGCACTTAATGAGCAAGCCTACACGACAGGCACACCCATTACTCAGGAAATTACCCTGGCTATACACAGCCAGCATGCAGCGCTTCTGGCTGGATCAAATAACAGACTGGTTACTTGTCAAACCGATACAGGAACTATCACGTGACGCACGTGATTTTGATGAAAATGTTGTAAACCGTATCGTTGGCTTACCTGCACAGGCAACAACCATTACTTCACTTGAAAAATCATCCAGTAAAAACATGATTGGAAAAGGCCAGGGAATGGCAGGTAAATCCATGCAATGGCTAGCCTCTATACTTGGCTGGTTTGAGGATCACCTTGTATTAAAAGGTGGCAATGCAGGCATAATCAAACTGATTCACCACCTTGGCGGTCATGTTTTACAAATTGAGAAACTTTTAAGTCAGCCACGCTATTTTATAATTTTAATAATCGCCACTTTTGTTGTGATACTTTGATATGGTCATTACTGAACTACACTGGACAACTCAATCGAACTTTCCTGTCCTGGCCAGCCTGCAAATTTTTCCTCTGGCCATAGCCATACTTCTTTTTCTAATTAATGACAAAAGAAAACTATTTCTGCTTGCCGTTATAAGCGGCATCATAGAACTCGGCCTGGCTGTTAAATTATACCTGCTATATGATGCACACAATATCGCCCTTCAGTTTGCCGAAAAGGTTGTACTCTTTTCTCCTCTGCAATATCACGCTGCAATAGATGGCATAAGCGTTTTATTCATATTATTAACAGCCATTCTTAATTTAATTATTATTCTTTACTGCTTCGTTATTCCCATCAAGCAACGAAAATCTTTTATTATCCTGCTACATGTTGTCATTTTTAGCTTAATAAGCCAGTACACTACAGTGGATATGTTCTGGTTTGTTATAACCTCATCCCTGCAGTTGCTTATACTTGGCTATATTTTGTGGAACTGGGCCACTTCTCATGAACGGGATCTTGCGTTATCTCGTTATTTGCAATTTATGTCCACTGGTTTATTTCTACTGCTGCTGGGTGTTATTATGCTTGGCTGGAACTATTCGGATGCAACCGGTTACTGGAGTTTCGATTTAATCGATCTGCTTACCCATCCTGTCGACATTAAAATTCAATCAATTATATTTTTCCTTCTGTTTTACGGCCTTGCCATTCGCATGCCTATATTCCCATTACATGGATGGCTACCCATTGTAGCTGAACATGGCACTGTCACGGTTGCACCTGTCCTGCTACTGGGATTAAAAGTTGGCGCTTATGGCCTTATACGCTTTGTCTTCCCATTACTACCCGAAGCAGTGATTCAATGGCACCAGTTTGCTATGGCATTTGCGGTCACAGGTATTTTTTATGCTGCATTACTGGCATTAATGCAGGTGAACTTACGCCGACTCCTGGCCTTTGCCGTGGTGTCACATACCAGCATACTGATTATTGGTCTATTCAGTTTAAATCATGCGGCGTTTCAGGGTGGCATTATGCTGTCTATTAACTTTGGTCTTGCCATTACCGGTTTATTATTCACCACAGGTTTTATTTACTGGCGCACCCACACCATGCTGTTATCTAAATTAGGTGGCTTATTTGATCACTTCCCTATTATTGCCATTACTTTCTTTATTTCAGGTATTGCCATTATCGGTATGCCGGGTACACCGGGTTTTGATTCAGTGCATCTTGTACTAGAAGCATCTTTTGAACGCTTTGGTGCATTAGTGACCGTTGCAGCAGCTATAGGCAATGTCATTGCCGCTGGCTTTCTGTTATGGGCTTTTCAAAAAGCATTTCTATCGCCTAAAGATGTTTCAGAACTCTGGTCAAGTAAAGCCATAAAGCCTGTTACTATTCCGGAACGTTTACTTGCACTCATTCTCCTTGGCCTGTTGTTAACTGTGGGCTTTTATCCTGAACCCTGGCTGGAACTTATTGAATACTCATTAAAAGACCTGAGTGAACTCTATGGTCACATGGAAACAAACTAATGAATGAAACATCATTATTAAGCTGGCTAATTTTCAGCCCATTCATTGGCGCTACAGCCCTCTGGTTTTTTAAATCTCTTGCTTCTATTCGCCAGATAGCATTGATCACTAGCGCCATTACTTTGATCATCTCGCTGTTTTTACTGGGACATTTTGATAATACAAACAGTAGCTTTCAATTCATTGAAAAAGCACTCTGGATTCCAACGCTCAATATTCATTATTTTATTGGCATCGATGGAATCTCGATTTTATTTCTACCTTTAAGCTGCCTGTTATTTGCAGGCGTTATTATTGCCTCATGGACCAGCATAACCAATTTACCGAGGCTGTATTATTCATTGTTATTGTGTCTACAAGGCAGCATTCTGGGAATTTTTTGCGCCCTGGATACCATACTGTTTTTTCTTTTCTGGGAAATGACTTTAATTCCCCTGTATTTTTTAATCAGTCTTTGGGGAGTAGGCCCTAATCGTCGTTATGCCGCAGTCAAATATACCTTATTTATGCTCACCAGCGGTGTGTCATTACTATTTGCTTTTGTCATACTGGCCTTCACTCATGCAGATGGCCATATACCTTCACAATTAAGTTTTGATTATCTTCAACTGCTTGATATCACCATACCAACAGACATTCAAACCACGCTTTTCTTTTTACTTCTAATTGGTTTTGGTGCAAAAGCCGCGCTATTTCCCTTTCACACCTGGCTCCCAACCGTTGCCATGGAAGGTCCGGCCAGCATCGCCGCCATTATGACCGGTCTCAAGCTGGGACTGTATGGGTTTATTCGCTTCATAGTGCCATTAGCACCACAGGCCTCTCAGACATATCACTGGTTACTGGCTGGCCTCGGCGTGATTGGCATTCTGTTTGGTGCCATTGTGGCCATGAATCAGAGCAATTTACGCCGCATGCTGGCCTACTCCAGCATCAGCCATGCCGGCCTGGTACTACTGGGGATTTCAGCTTTCAATATCCAGGGTATTCAGGGTGCCATTTATCAACTGCTCAATTTTACGCTTATCGCAGGTGGCATCTATATGCTGACTGGCTTTATACACCATCGCACCGGCTCTACGGACACAATTAGCCTTGGTGGTATAGCCAATACCATGCCTCTTTTAGCTGGCTTCTACCTGCTATTTGGCTTTGCCGGCATGGGCATACCCGGCACCAATGGCTTCATAGCAGAATATCTGATACTTCTTAGTACACTGCAAACTCATGCCGGAGCAGGACTTGCCGCCTTGCTGGGCATGGTACTCAGTGCCAGCTACTTCATGGTTATCTATAGAAATGCCTTCCTGGGCAGATGCACTAACCCGGTTATCATCGATGCCATTGACCTGAGGCCTAGAGAACTGGCCATTATTTTTCTATTTTCTACATTAATTCTGTTCACAGGCTTCTATCCAGGGGGTATTCTGGAGATAACTAAGAGCGCCAGCTATGCCTGGCTATCAAGACTGTAAGGATAAATGCTCGCCAGATAAGGCAAAAATCGCTAGAATAGCGCGCTTATTTCGCCATTTTGGCCTGAAACAGAAAAAATTCCGTGGCTGGCGCTGGTTGCTCAATACAACACAGCGAAAGCCAAAACATATTTTTAGTATTTTGAGGAAAACTCCATGTCCCAAAAACATCCCATTGTTGCGGTAACCGGCTCATCTGGTGCGGGCACGTCAACAGTTAAAAAAGCTTTTGAACATATTTTTATCCGTGAAAATATTAATCCTGTTGTTATAGAAGGTGACAGTTTTCATCGTCATGACCGTGTTTCAATGAAACAGGCCATGGGTGAAGCCGAAGCCAAGGGCAATCGTTACTTCAGTCACTTTGGCGAACAAGCTAATCTATTTGATAAACTGGAAGAATTATTCAGTTCATATGGTAAATCGGGCACAGGTCAAAAACGTTACTACCTTCATTCTGATCCAGAAGCAAAGGAACATAACGAACGTCTTGGCATTGATAAAAAACCTGGTGAATTCACACCCTGGGAAGATATTGCAACCGGATCAGACCTGATGTTCTACGAAGGTTTACATGGACTGGTTAAAACTGACACTACCAATGTTGCACAACATGTTGACCTCGGTATTGGCGTAGTCCCTATCGTTAATCTCGAATGGATACAGAAAATCCATCGTGATAATGCTGAACGTGGTTATTCAGCAGATGTTATTGTTGATACTATTCTGCGTCGCATGCCTGATTATGTCACTTACCTGACACCTCAATTCTCAGAAACAGACATTAACTTCCAGCGCGTTTCTACAGTTGATACTTCAAATCCTTTCATTGCCCGTGATATTCCAACGCCAGATGAAAGCTTTGTTGTTATCCGCTTCAAAGATCCTGCGAAATTCAATGTTGATTTTCCCTATCTGTTAAACATGATTCATGACTCATTTATGTCACGTCGTAATACAATTGTTGTACCTGGTGGCAAAATGGGTATGGCAATGGAAGTTATTCTAACGCCGATTATTCATGACATGATCGAGAAGTCTAAAAAGGCACGTTAATATTTAACCATAGTCAAGTTCAAAAAAGCCCACTCAATGAGCGGGCTTTTTTATTTCTGCTATAAAAATAATACTGCTCTTAAAAATCACTCACAGTGATTGTTTATTGTTAGAATGACAGCATGATAATCGATAGCCATTGTCATATTGATTTCGAATCCTTCGATCATGATCGTGATCAGGTATTACAACGCGCGCATAACACAGGCATTGAACACATTATTGTTCCCGGCATTAGCGCAGACACCTGGCAGCGCGTTAAAAATATATGCACTCAACACAGTAAACTGCATGCCTGTTATGGGTTACACCCCTACTATATTGATCAACATAAACTTAATGACCTGATTACACTTAATAACTGGATTAAAAATGAATCCCCTGTCGGCATTGGCGAATGCGGTCTTGATTTTTATTTAAAGAATCTTGATCGAAAAAAACAGATGGATTTTTTTGATGCCCAATTGGAGATGGCGCTAGAATATAATTTACCTGTTGTTATACATTGCCGTAAAGCCACAGAACAGGTCATTCAATTATTAAAATCAAAACCCGGTCTTCGCGGCATGATTCACAGCTATTCGGGCAGTTATGAACAGGCACTGCAATTAATTGATCTAGGCATCTACCTGAGTTTTGGTGGTGCCATTACCTATGAGCGTGCCACACGACCCAGAGACATTGTTAGCCGAATACCACTCGACTATCTGCTAATCGAAACGGATGCACCTGATCAGGCAGATTCTCAACATCACAAACAACGCAACGAACCTTCATATATAAAAACTATAATCGACTCTATAGCCAATTTACGCGATGAAAACCCAGACATTATATGCACTCAGACCAGCAATAACTGCAGACAGCTTTTTTCATTCTAAAAATCGTTTAACCTCTATCTATTCCATTTTGACTTATCGCTAATTTCTTCCATTTTATTTTCTATCCATGTTTGTACTTCTTCTTTTATTTCATCTGGTTTTTTTCCATAACCCTGTATTACCGGCCCGATTGAAACAGTAATGGTACCCGGCCATTTAATTAAACTGTGTTTTGGCCAGTATTCACCAGCGTTATGTGCTATGGGTACTATTGGGTAATCCACTCTTGATGCCAGAATAGGACCTCCAATTTTATATTTATTGCTTTCACCCGGACTTACTCGAGTGCCCTCTGGAAAAATTATTATCCATCTACCTTGCTTTAATTTTTTCTCTCCCTGCTCAACCATCTGATCAACCGCTTTTCGTCCGGCACTTCTATCAATAGCGATAGGCTCACACAAAGCCAGACCCCAGCCAAATACAGGTACTCGCAACAGTTCTTTTTTTACTACCCAGAGCTGTGGTGGCAATAGCTTTTGTAAAAAAAGCGTCTCCCATGTCGACTGGTGTTTTGCCATAACAATGGCCGCACCTTGCGGAATATTTTCCATGCCTTCTACTTTGTAATTTACATTACAAATAATACGCAACAAGTCAATTGATCCCTTTGCCCAGCCAGATGCAATTTTATAGCGAACATGAACGGAAAATGGAAATGCCAGCAATGTGGTAAAAACAATTATCATTAACCATAAAATACTACATAACCAGTAAACAACTGATCGAATATATAACTCTGGCCTGGAAGGAATTCCTACATCACTCACTTGTTGTCTCCGCAATAATGGCTTCAGAAAATTCAGCCAGATCGTTGTATATCGTCATTGTTTTTAAGTCATGCGAATCAACAGCAGCCAATGTCGCAGCACCCCGCCCTGTCTTTACTATAACAGCACTGGCACCCAGAGATTTTATCGAATCTATATCTGCTAAATTATCAATTATCACTGGCACGTTACTTAAATCACACTGAAATCGTTTTGCAATATCTGAATAAATGCCTGCCCCTGGTGTATGGCAGTCACATTCATCTTTTGAATCATGGGGACAATAAAACAGAGCTTCAACATATCCACCATATTGCTCAAGTAATTGACCTGTCTGACTATGTATTGCATGCAATGTTTCAATATCCGGCGCATCATTAGACATAGCCAATCTATTTACAATAATTACCAGGCTGTATCCTGACTGACAAAGCTGCCCCATAGCTTTAATACTGCCCGGTATCGGCTTCCAGTCTTGCAGACTTTTAATGCCATTCTCAACAAGCTGATTAATAACACCGTCTCGTTGCAGGATTATTAATTTCATGATTGCAAACGTGAAAGATCGGCTACCTGCATAAATAATCCTGCCAAATTTGATAACAGGGCAATGCGGTTATTTTTAACAGCTTCATCATCTACCATAACCATGACATTATCAAAAAATACATCGACGGTTTCTCTTAATCCTGCCAGTTCTTTAAGCGCTACTTTGTAATCACCCTGCTCAAATAAAGGCTTCACTTTACCTGATAAATTATTTATTGCCTGATACAATTTCGATTCCGCTTCTTCAGTTAATAATGTCTCTATCACTGAATCAGGGATTTTACCTTCAATTTTTTTCAAAATATTCTGAATACGTTTATTAGCGGCGGCAAGACTTTCTGCTTCCTGCATTTTCTTAAATGCATTGACGGCCTGTATTCTTCTATCAAAATCCAGAGGGCATGTTGGCTTTAAAACAAGCACTGAATCATAAACATCAATTGAGATATCCTGATTTAAATAATAAACACGCAAACGGTCGAGCATAAAATCCAGAACATCATCAATAACCAGTTCAGCATCCACAATGACCTGTAATGGTTTTGCCGCTGTTGCTAACAGATCTTTTAAATCGAGCATTAAATTACACTCAATTAAAATTCGCAGTACACCTAGCGCGGCGCGTCTCAATGCAAACGGATCTTTTTCTCCGGTAGGCTTCTGGCCTATGGCAAAAATGCCCAGTATAGTGTCCAGCTTATCCGCCAGGGCCAGAATTTGACCGGTAGCTGTTGATGGCAGACTGTCACCGGCAAAGCGAGGCATATACTGCTCATCCAGTGCAATCGCAACATCACCCGGTTCATTATCATTGATTGCATAATAACGACCCATAATTCCCTGAAGATCAGTGAATTCGAACACCATGTTGGTCATTAAATCACATTTGGACAATAAACCTGCCCTATGTGCATGCAGCTTGTTTTCACCCAGTGTTTCGGCAATCTTTTCTGCTATTTTTGCAACTCGTCGACTCTTATCACCCAATGAGCCAAGCTTGTTCTGGAAAACAACCTTCTCCAGTGACGCCATGTGTGTTTCCAGTGGGTGCTTGCAATCCTGCTCCCAGAAAAAAGCAGCATCTGATAATCGTGGTCGGATAACACGTTCATTACCCTGTTTCACTTTTGAAATATCGGCACTATCAATATTACTAATAGTAATAAAATTAGGTTTTAACTTGCCCTCAGTATCGACCACAGGAAAATATTTCTGGTGGTCCTGCATCGAGCTAATTAATGACTCAGCAGGAACTTTAAGAAAGTGCTCATCGAAATCACCGGCAACAGCGACAGGCCACTCAACCAGAGACGTTACTTCATCCAGTAGATCATCATCAATCAATGCACGACCATCCAGCTTCTCAGCTTCCTGCTCAACCTGTTGCTGTATGGCATCTTTACGCTTCGCTGCATCAACAATGACATAACCCGGGCTTTCCAGTTTTTCCAGATAATCTGCCGCTGAATCTAACCTGATTGCCTGTGGATAATGGAATCTATGACCGCGAGTTTCATTGCCTGCTTTAATACCTAATATACTGGCTTCAACAACCTGCTTACCAAATAATAAAACCACCCAGTGAACGGGCCTGACAAATTCTTCATTATGATCCCCCCAGCGCATGCGTTTGGGTATAGGCAACCTGGCCAGTGACTGTTCAACAATATTGGGTATTAATTCAACTGTCGGCTTACCGGTTTCATTATCACGATAAACCAGCCACTCACCTTTATCGGTTGTTAAACGTTCTAATGACTCAACACTGGCACCACAGGAACGGGCAAAGCCCTCGACGGCTTTTGTGGGTTTACCATCGGCATCAAATGCCGCCTGCACTGCGGGCCCGCGCTTTTCAATTGTACGATCAGGCTGATTCTCATCCAGTGCCTTTACAATTATGGCCAGGCGTCTTGGTGCTGCAAAGCCGGTGGCTTCTGCATAACCAAGATTGCTATCCTTTAACCCCTGCTCAACACCCTGAACAAATGCGGCAGATAATTTTTGCAAGGCTTTTGGCGGTAATTCTTCTGTACCAATTTCAATTAATAAATCACGCTTGCTCATACGTTACCTCCCTGCGATGCTCTGCAAATCGGGAAGCCAAGTGCCTCACGCGCATCATAATAAGCCTGCGCCACCGCTCGTGATAAGGTTCTGACTCGCAGGATGTAACGCTGGCGCTCGGTAACAGAAATGGCATGACGGGCATCCAGCAGATTAAAGGTATGTGACGCCTTGAGTACCTGCTCATAGGCGGGTAGTGCCAGACCCGCCTCAATCATACGCTGGCTTTCTTTTTCACAGGTATCAAACCATGCAAACAGAGCTTCGGTATTGGCCTGTTCAAAATTGTAATGGGATTGCTCAACTTCATTCTGATGAAAAACATCCCCGTAAGTAACCACACCCTGCGGTCCGCGCGTCCAGACCAGATCAAACACGCTTTGCACATCCTGCAAATACATGGCCAGGCGCTCCAGACCATAGGTAATCTCTCCTGTGACGGGGCGACATTCCAGACCACCCACCTGCTGGAAATAGGTAAACTGTGTGACTTCCATGCCATTTAACCAGACTTCCCAGCCCAGTCCCCAGGCTCCCAGTGTCGGTGATTCCCAATTATCTTCAACAAATCGGATATCGTGTACTAACGGATCAAAGCCCAGAGCTTTTAGAGAACCCAGATAAAGCTCCTGAATATCTTCCGGGGAAGGCTTGAGTACTACCTGAAACTGATAATAATGCTGTAGTCGATTTGGGTTTTCACCATAACGGCCATCGGTAGGTCTGCGTGAAGGCTGCACATATGCCGCACGCCATGGCTCAGGCCCAATGGCACGTAAAAATGTCGCCGGATGGAAAGTACCTGCCCCAACTTCCATATCCAGTGGCTGCAATATCGCACAACCCTGTTTTGCCCAGTAGTCCTGCAGGGCCAGAATCAGTCCCTGAAAAGTAGTTACATCGTATGCCATAAAATTAATCAGTTTTTTCATTATTTTAGAACGGGCAAGTATACCCTAAAAATCTGCCAGAACGCTGCTCTGTTAGACTCAAGCCGCTGATTTACATGCCGATATAAACTATAAGATAAGTAAGAGAGTTTCAGGAGCCTGGTATGACTGAAAAACTAATGCTTGAACCCACCACAACCGCCCAATGGAAACAACTGCTCCAGCATGCCGAACAACAATGCCAATACCAGCTCAATGAGGATGTAGAAAGTTATCTCATTTTTACCCTGATACGCTTTACCCAGAATCCGTCCATTGCCAGCAAGGCACTGGCACCGGACCTTCTTAATACGACCAACCTCACTGGCCAGGCTCGACAACAACAGCTTCGTGATGTCGGTGACCAATGTTTATTGCTGTCCGGTCTTTTCCCACAGCAGGCCGAAAGACGCCTGGTCAAGGTCAGCTACTATGTCGATCTTGGCCGAACCGCCTACATTCACCTTTCC
>JAOUMX010000192.1 GCA_029881275.1 Gammaproteobacteria bacterium
CCATGTTGCGTTATGGCGTTAATGATTTACGTTTGTTCTTTGAAAACGATCTTCGTTTTCTGAAACAGTTTGCATAAGAGTCACTGATGAAAATTTCTGAAAAATGGTTACGTGAATGGGTTAATCCCGCGATTAATACCCAGCAGCTTGCAGATCAAATTACCATGGCCGGACTGGAAGTTGATTCGATTGAATCCGCTGCGGGCGATTTTAATGGTGTCGTTGTGGCTCAGGTTAAGTCGGTTGAAAAACATCCCGACGCGGACAAGTTAAATGTATGCCAGGTAGATGCCGGTGGTGAGCTGTTACAAATAGTCTGTGGTGCTGCCAATGTACGTGAAGGCTTAATGGTTGCCTGTGCCACCATTGGTGCTGTGCTACCCGGTGATTTCAAAATTAAAAAATCCAAACTCCGCGGTGTGGAATCATCCGGTATGTTGTGTTCAGAAAAAGAACTGGGCATGGCAGAGTCAGCTGATGGTTTAATGGAGTTGCCAGCTGATGCACCGGTTGGTCAGAACATTCGTGATTATCTGCAGCTGGATGATCAGATTATTGAAGTGGATTTAACCCCCAATCGCAGTGACTGTTTAAGCGTGGCCGGTATCGCCCGTGAAGTGGGTACCTTAAATCAGTGTGATGTCAGTGCTGTTGAAATTAAAAATATCGCAGCTGTTATTGATGATGTTTTTTCGGTGTCAGTTAGTGCGAAACAGGCATGTCCCCGTTATCTGGGTCGGGTGATTCGTAACATTAATGTGCAGGCACAGACGCCTCTCTGGATGGTGGAAAAATTACGCCGTGCCGGTATTCGCAGTTTAGGTCCAGCGGTGGATGTTACCAATTATGTGATGATTGAACTGGGTCAGCCCATGCACGCTTTCGATCTGGATATGCTGGATGGTGGCATACAGGTGCGTATGGCCAATGCGGATGAAACAATTACGTTATTAGATGGAAAGGTCATTCGAACCACTGACAATACCTTGTTGATTTCCGATCATGTTAAACCTCTGGCACTGGCCGGTGTTATGGGTGGTGAAAACTCCGGCGTCAGTGATGAGACAAAACACCTGTTTCTGGAATGTGCTTTTTTTGCACCTCTGGCCATTGCCGGCAAGGCGCGTGAATTTGGTTTGCATACCGATTCTTCACACCGTTTTGAACGTGGCGTTGATCCTGAGTTGCAATTCAGTGCTATGGCGCGTGCCACCGAGTTATTAATTGATATTTGTGGTGGTCAGCCCGGACCGCTGATCGAGCAGACCAGTGCTGTGGATTTGCCTTTATCTTCACCCATTCTGTTACGCCATCAACGCATTACACGAATGCTGGGTATCGAGTTTCAGGCTGCAGAAGTGGAAGGTATTCTCAGTCGCCTGGGTATGAAAGTAGAAGCCCAGAACGAAGGCTGGCTGGTCACGCCACCGGCGTTCCGGTTTGATATTGCGATTGAAGCTGATCTTATCGAAGAGCTGATTCGTATTCATGGTTATAACAATATACCCAGAACATTCCCCCGTTATCAGCCGGAAATGAAGCCATTGACGGAATCAAAACTGGAGATGCAGCGTTTCAGGGAAACCCTGGTCGATCGCGGTTATTTTGAGGCTATTACCTACAGTTTTGTGGACCCTGAATGGCAGTCCGCTATTGATCCGGAAATTAAGCCTGTCGCTCTGGCGAACCC
This sequence comes from Gammaproteobacteria bacterium, assembly GCA_029881275.1. GTDB lineage: Bacteria > Pseudomonadota > Gammaproteobacteria > SZUA-229 > SZUA-229 > JAPHQX01. The sequence goes on from JAOUMX010000192.1 coordinate 1,691, forward strand.
TTTGTCGGCGGAATTATCTGTAATGCGCACCAGTTTATGGCCTGGATTGCTGAAAGCCGTGCAGCACAATCTGAATCGCCAACAAGCACGTGTACGTCTGTTTGAAACCGGCCTGACCTTTATTCAGCAGGGTGATGAACTTCTGCAGCAGCCTAAAATGGCGGCGGTCATCTGTGGTTCTCAGACGGTTGAGCAATGGGGTGAAACTGATCGAAAAGTGGATTTCTTTGACCTTAAGGCTGATCTTGAAGCAATTTTAGCGCAGGGTGGAATAGCGTCTGTGGAATTCGTCGCAGACAGTCATCCGGCTCTGCATCCGGGGCAGACGGCGAAAATTGTAAAAAATAATCAGTCTATTGGCTGGATAGGGGCTTTACACCCGCAAACCCAGAAAATACTGGATATAGATCCCAGCGTCTATGTCTTTGAAATAGACCTGAATGCAGCTCTGGAGGCTGATGTACCGGTGTTCACAGCACTTTCCAGATTTCCGGAGGTGCGACGGGATATTGCGATTCTGATAGATGAAAAAATACCGGTTAAGGCAATATTGACTACAATTCGTCAGGTTTCTTCTGAATTTTTACAGGAAATTTTGTTATTTGACGTCTATACTGGTAAAGGTGTAGAGAATGGTCTAAAAAGTGTCGCTTTAGGCTTGATTTTACAAGGATTTTCACGCACTCTTATGGACGAAGACATCGAAAAAGAAATGCAAAATATAGTAGCCGCACTGAATAATGATTTTGGTGCAATATTACGGGAATAGAAATGGCATTAACCAAAGCGGATATGGCAGAACGCCTGTTCGAAGAACTCGGTTTAAATAAACGCGAAGCTAAAGAGCTGGTAGAACTGTTTTTCGAAGAAGTAAGAGAAGCCCTTGAAGACGCCCATAACGTCAAATTATCAGGCTTTGGTAACTTCACATTAAGAGACAAGACTCAGCGTCCAGGTAGAAACCCTAAAACAGGGGAAGAAATACCGATTAGCGCACGTCGCGTCGTCACTTTCCGTCCAGGTCAAAAACTAAAACAACGGGTTGAAGCATATGCTGGAAGCCAGCAACAATAACGAATTACCTGCCATACCAACGAAACGCTATTTCACCATTGGTGAAGTCAGTGAGCTTTGTGGTGTTAAACCGCATGTGCTGCGTTACTGGGAGCAGGAGTTTTTACAGCTTAAGCCTGTAAAGCGCCGTGGTAACCGTCGTTATTACCAGCGTCATGATGTTATTCTGATTCGCCAGATTCGTAGTTTGCTCTATGATCAGGGCTTTACCATTGGTGGTGCCCGTCAGCAGCTAACCGGTGAACAGGCCAAAGATGATACTAACCAGAGCCAGCAGGTGATTCGTCAGTTGCGCAATGAGCTGGAAGAAATCCTCAATACCCTTAGAAAGTGACAATGACGCCGTTATTATCCTTCTAAGCAAGCTCGGAGGATCTTGTCGTCAGCATCCGGAACAAACCCCTTTAACCAGAATACAACACAGTGTATTATTCCACCCCTTCGGGACGTAGCGCAGCCTGGTAGCGCACTTGACTGGGGGTCAAGTGGTCGGAGGTTCAAATCCTCTCGTCCCGACCAGTTTCCTTTCTCACGGGTAAGATATTAAAGGGCTCCTGGATTTGCTAGCCTTCGGCATGATTAATTTGCGTGTCATCTACACACGCAAACACGCTTCGAGTCGTTTCATCCTGACCGGTTTATGCTTTGATTTTGTTATTTATCTGTGTTGTGTAAAGAATGCATTGTTGAATTA
>JAOUMX010000193.1 GCA_029881275.1 Gammaproteobacteria bacterium
CTCGAAGCAGTCAATTAACCAGACAACAGGTCATAGATGCACTCAATCAATGCGGTGGTCACCGGGCAAAAGCCGCTCAATTACTCAATGTCAGCGAACGAACTATTTACCGACACATTAAAAATGAATAGACATAAAAAAGCCTTCTTCAGATAATCCGAGAAGGCCTTTTATGGTTATTTATCTGTGATTGTTTAATTAAGGCTTAACTGTTGTTAATCCCAGATTTTCCCAGTTCTGCATACCACCGCGATACCATTTAATTTTTTCCGCAGGGTAATTCAACTTGAGTAAATTTTTAATGTTATTGGGTGACTGCCCACACCACATACCATTACAGAACATCACCAGTGTTTTTGCGTTAGCATAATCAAACACATTTTCTTCGCTGGTTTCTTTGGCACCAAACTGTCCGGTAATAATCTCGGCCATTGAAAGCGGATCCGCACCTTTTGCAGGATTTAGTTTGGTCCAGGGAATATTAACGGCACCAGGAATCGTACCACGCGCCACCCAGTCAGGTGTTCTGGAATCCACCACCAATATGGAATTATCACCATCAGACATTTTTTTCAGATAATCCAGTACCTCAACCTCACCCAGTGTTTCAACGCCAGGCGCCAGTGACATAGGATTTATACAAAATGGCGGACAATTACGCGAGGTTTTAGCAAACGCAGGATTAACCATATTGTTGTTATCCTGAATTCGCTGAATCGTCACATCTTTACCATTATGTTTTACCGTTACACTACTAATGTCATTGGTTATTTTCACTTTCAAATCATCAGCATTTGCCGTACCCAGTGCCAGTACAGCGACTGATGTAAACAGAATATGTTTCAATTTCATTTTTAACTCCTCAATGGATGGTGGTTTTTGTCTTTCATTGATATTTATTAATCACACTCAGGCTCTTCTTCTCCTCCGGCCCCTTTTTTCTTTTTACCTGATTTCTTTTTGTCCTTGCTCTCGGAACCAGACTGATCGGTACTACCGGTGGCAGACTGCTCAACCGGAACCTCACGACTACCACCCGACGAATCATCATTTGCTGACCACGCCAGAGAAGGCAATATCATCGCCAACAACAGAAAAAATATGCCAGGCAAGAATTTCATTAATAGCTCCTTTGATTTCATTTAGTAAATACTTTTTGCAGGGTTTATGCCAGCATCAACACTTTCCTAAATAATTGTTAAAATACAATAACATACAAGAAGAAATTTATTTTGCTTTTACTTTTATAATCACAGACAACATGAAATGTCATGACGAAACCTGACATTTCATGTCGCCCTGGTATAAACAGGCTATGCAATATAGCCTCATTGCGCTAATTGCTTAACTGTACCACTTTGTTATCAAATCGCGACTTTTACAGTCAATTTCGGGAGCTCAATTATGGTCATCTGGCAACAGGATTTCGGACTTCAATAAATCATCCAGTGATTCACGCGGATGAATCACATATGCCCGGTCAGCATCGATCATAATCTCAACCGCTTTTGGACGGGTGTTGTAATTGGAACTCATACTAAAGCCATAAGCACCAGAAGAACGCACGGCAAGTATGTCGCCCTGCTGTAAATTCAACTGACGATCCTTACCCAGAAAATCACCGGTTTCACACACTGGCCCAACCAGATCATAAACCAGACCATTACCTTGCCGCGGAATGACGGGAATAATCTCCTGCCAGGCACCATACAGTGCCGGGCGCATCAGGTCATTCATTGCCGCATCAATAATGGCAAAGTTCTTGTGCTCAGCATGTTTAAGATAAAGCACTTCAGTCAACAGAATCCCGGCGTTGCCGGCAATCGCCCGTCCCGGTTCAATAATGATTTCCAGGTTACGTCCCTGCAACTGCTGCACCAGTGCCGCTGCCTGTTCTGCCGGGCTGGGTGGCTGCTCATCTTTATAACGAATACCCAGACCGCCACCCAGATCCAGATGGGATAACTGAATTCCTTTGGCCGCCAGCTCATCGACCAGTTCCAGCACCCTGGATAAGGCATCGACAAAAGGCGCTACCTGAGTTAACTGTGAGCCAATATGACAATCGATACCTTTTATTTCCAGGTTATCCAGTTGAGCGGCTTTTTCAAACACGGCCACTGCCTGGTCATGGGCAATACCAAACTTGTTTTCTTTCAGACCTGTTGAAATATACGGGTGGGTCTGTGCATCGACATCAGGATTCACTCGCAATGAGACAGGTGCCTTAAGCCCTTCTTCACCGGCGACCTGATTTAACACCTCAAGCTCAGATTCAGATTCAACATTGAAACATCGAATGCCCACCTGCAGGGCGCGACGCATTTCATCGACACGTTTACCAACACCCGAGAAAACAATTTTAGCGGCATCACCGCCGGCCCTCAGCACCCGCTCCAGTTCCCCAACTGACACAATATCAAAACCGGAACCCAGCCTTGCCAGCACATTTAAAACGGCCAGGCTCGAATTAGCCTTTACTGCATAACAGACCAGATGCGGTTGTTGCCCCAATGCCGCATCAAACGCCTTCCAGTGACGCTCCAGTGTGGCACGTGAATACACGTAAGCCGGCGTGCCATGGGTTTTAGCCAATGCCGCCACATCGACATCTTCAGCGTACAAACGACCATTTATATATTTAAAGTGATCCATGATATTAAAACCGGGAATTTATCTTTGTTGTTGTGATTCGTTTTCGGGTAAATACAGATCACCTGTTTTACCACAGCTGGTAAGCAAACTGGACAGTGATAGTATTGCCACGACTATAATAAAAAGCCAATTAGCCCAACAAAATCTCATAAGCTGACTCACGTTATTTTAAAAGCATGTATTATCATACTTTATGCGACTAAAAAGCAGCATTTTTCTCTGGGTCTCTCTGGCCACAATTATTCCTTTAACGGCTTTGATCTTCGCCATCACAGCCTACAGTGAACGGCTGCATCATAAAAATGTTGAATCCGAAATTCAGACCAGTATCAGGAACATTATTTCTGAACTCGAATTCAGACAGAACTATATCAATAAAATCGTTCTTTCTCTGGCCACATCACCGGCCATTAAAAACTTCTTTCCTGTCCTAAAGGCTGCAGCAGACAATGACCTGCACCCAAATTATTTTGAAGAAGTTGGCAAGCTGAACCGGTTTCTGGCCGGTTTTCAGCATTCGGTACCCGGACTCGATACCGTGCGTGTTCTCGATATTGATGGCAATACGCTGGTAAAAATCCGCTTTGGCAAACACTTACCCGCCCTGTTTGAAAGCATGGAAGACTTTCCCTTTGCTGAAGAAGAACTGGTTGATGCCGAGTTTCTCACCTGGATGAGACAGCTTAAACCATACCAGCTCTCATATGGCCAACTCCCCTTAAGCCAGCGTGATTACCCCGGCGGGCAGGAATTATCCTTATTAAATTCCATTGTTCCACTGGCCAACGACGAG
>JAOUMX010000077.1 GCA_029881275.1 Gammaproteobacteria bacterium
TACAGCACAATCGAGTGATTGATAAAATTCGTGCGGCTTCGGTGAAAAAAGTGCTCGGCATGCTGGAATCGATGGCCAAAAATGAAACTGAGCAATACGCTGAATTCTGGAGCGCTTTTGGTCAGGTCATGAAAGAAGGTCCAATTGAGGATTTTGCCAACAAGGAGCAACTGGCTAAATTATTACGTTTCAGTTCAACCCAGACAGATAATAAAACTCAGGATGTATCACTGGAAAATTATGTCTCCAGAATGAAAGACGGACAGGAAAAAATATATTTTATTACCGCTGACAGTTTTGCGGCAGCAAAAAACAGTCCTCATCTGGAAGTGTTCCGTCGTAAAGGGATTGAAGTTCTGTTATTAAGTGACCGGGTGGATGAATGGCTGGTTGAACACTTAACTGAATTTGACGGTAAGAAATTGCAATCTGTGGCCAAGGGTGATCTTGATCTGGGTGAAATTGAAGATGAAGCAGACAAGCAGGCGCAGCAAAAAGCAGAAGGTGATTTCAAGGATGTCATCGAGAAAATAAAAGCGTCTCTTGAGGAGAAAGCCAAGGATGTTCGTCTGACTCATCGTCTTACCGATTCGCCTTCCTGTCTGGTGCTGGATCAGCACGATATGGGGATGCAGATGCAGCAGATTTTGAAAGCGGCAGGACAGAACGTGCCCGTTAGCAAACCTATTCTGGAGTTAAATCCTGAGCATGCGCTGGTACTACAGCTCAAGGATATGGATAATCAGGATCAACTGGCGGAGTGGTCTCATATTTTATTTGATCAGGCGATGCTGGCTGAAGGCGGACAACTGGAAGACCCGGCTGCGTTTGTTAAACGCATGAATGCCATGCTGCAAGCCAGTTAACAGCTTTGTAAACTGGGTAACTAAAAAGGGTATGTCATTGAATGATATGCCCTTTTTTATTGCTTTGTTGGTGTAAATGCCGTAGTTTGGGCGGGCAGGATAGAGTGTTTACTAATGCAGATAATAAGTTAAAGTATGCTTGCCAGTGAAATATAGTCACAGATCTGTTTCTAAACGTGGGGTTTCAATGAATAAAGCGTATGCCGGTCATTATCTAAAGCCATGGTTTTTTGTAACAGTTTTTTTTATTTTTCTTTTGTCGCTGCAGGCCGTGAGTGCAGCAACGCCGTTTAATGTACAGAAACGTTATTTGTATGTTCAGCCAGGACAGACATTATTTAGTATTGTTAAAGTGCTTTATCCTGAGCAGCAGGATAAGTGGCCTGAAATAATTAATAATATTGTGAAGCGCAATCCCCATGCTTTTCGTCATGGCCAGGCGGTGAATATAAAAGTCGGTGAGCGCATCGAGTTGCCGCATATCAATTCAATGATTCAAAATAAACATGTTTTATATAAAGGCCCCGAAGCGGTCGGTCAGATTATCACTGCGCGAGGCAAGACATTTGCCATTTCACCCAAAAAAGTGAACCGGCCATTGCTGGTGGGCAGTGAGATTTATGTAGGTGATCGTATTTTTACCGGTGTTGATGGTTTTTTACGCCTCAGCATGATTGATGATGCGCAGATTGATTTGCGATGTAATAGTGAAATGCTCATCGAAGATTATCGATTATTACGTGCTGGTAATCGAAGTGTGCTCTATCTGATCAAGGGCAGTTTAAGAAAAATTACCGGTAGCATTGGTAAGCTGGCCACTGACGTGTATGAAATGCGCACACCGATGGCAACCGTCGGGGTACGTGGAACTGAGTATGCAATCCGGGTATTACAGTCACATGGTTGTGATGGCAGTCTGGATGTGAATAGTGACGGGCTATTTGTCAAAGTTGACAGAGGCGCTATTGATCTGAAGAATCAGAAAGGTGTTTCGCAGTTGACCGAGGGCAATGCGGCACATATTGGTGCTAATAATGCGGGTCCTAACGGCATCAATGTGGGCAGTGGTCTTTTTGGTGCGGCAGACGATGGCGAAACAAGCTCCTGGTGGTGGTGGCTGCTGGGGATTCTGCTGATTGCGGCCGCTGTTTAAGTTAGATGCGGAATGATAGCTGAACAGGAAAAACAGCGACTGGATAAATGGCTCTGGGCAGCCCGGTTTTATAAAACCCGTGCACTGGCAACAGAAGCAGTGAGTGGTGGCAAGGTTCATCTGAATGGCGACAGGGTGAAGCCGGGGCGGACCATTCAGCAGGGTGATCGTCTGACCATTACCAAAGGGCTGATGGAATTTGATATCGTTATTCAGGGTTTGAGTCAGCAGCGTCGTCCGGCTAAAGAAGCTCAACAGTTATATCAGGAAACAGACGATAGTATAAAGTTAAGGGAAGAACGGGCAGAAACACTCAAAGCGACCTCTGTCCATCACACATATACCGAGCGCCGCCCCAGTAAGAAAGACCGTCGACAGATCGTGCGTTTCAAACGTAATGTCAGTCTTTAAGATCTCAGGTATTGGTGATAGTGCTGTTATGAATGCTTTAAAGTGATCGTCGGGTGGTTTTTTTCATAAGATTCGCAATGACAACTGTGGTTGCCACTTGCTGATAGAGATTAGTAACAATACCCCCATGTTAGTGATTTTATTAGCGGTTTGCTCTACAATTGGCCGCTAATTTAAGCCTGATAGTAACAAATTTTAATAATCTGGAGTCTTGTCTTTGGCTCATATTGAAGATACTCAGCTGATAATTTCAAATTTAAGGGTGATTTGAATAATGCGATTTAGAAATGTCATGAAGTCAGTATTTCTGTGGGGCGCCGTCATCGGTTTTCTACCTGAGGTTTGTCTGGCGGCGGATGCGGAGATGAGTGGTGCAGATACTGCCTGGATTTTGGCATCCACTGCACTGGTTCTGTTTATGACTTTGCCGGGTCTGGCATTATTTTATGCAGGATTAGTAAGATCGAAAAACGTTCTATCCGTTTTAATGCAGTGTTTTGCCATTGCCGGGGTATCAACCTTCCTCTGGCTGGTTGCCGGCTACAGCCTGGCCTTTGGTGAAGGTAATTCCTTTATCGGTGATTTCAGTAAAGTCATGATGGCCGGTGTTGATCGTGACACGCTCTCCGGTTCTATTCCCGAATCATTATTTATGATGTTTCAGATGACCTTCGCCATTATCACGCCGGCACTGATTGTCGGTGGTTTTGCTGAACGAATGAAGTTTTCTGCCATGCTGTTATTCAGCGCCATCTGGTTAATGCTGGTCTATGTCCCTGTAACCCACTGGGTCTGGGGTGGTGGCTGGCTGGGTGAAATGGGCCTGTATGATTTTGCCGGTGGTACCGTGGTACATATTACTGCAGGTGTAGCGGCTATCGTTGCGGCTATGGTAATGGGGCCACGTAAAGGGTTTCCTGAAACCGCCATGATGCCACATAACATGACCATGACCATTGCCGGTGCAGGCATGCTCTGGGTAGGCTGGTTTGGTTTTAATGGGGGTAGTGCCCTTGCCGCTGATGGTAATGCGTCTATGGCGATTCTGGTTACGCATATTTCTGCTGCCATGGGTACCATGACATGGTTGTTAATTGAATGGATTCGATTTGGTAAACCCAGTGCTCTGGGTGCGGTTACCGGTATGGTGGCCGGTCTGGGTACGATTACCCCGGCATCCGGTTTTGTTGGCCCTGGTGGTGCTATGGTGATTGGTGTTCTTGCAGGTATCGTCTGTTTTTCGGCTACCCAGTATATTAAACGCGTGCTGAAAATCGATGACTCTCTGGATGTGTTTCCGGTGCACGGTGTTGGCGGGATTATGGGTACACTGCTGGCCGGTGTGTTCTCTGCCACTTCTCTGGGCGTATTCAGTGGTTATGGCTTTGCGGATGGTATCGAGTCCATGGCAGGTCAGTTGAATGTTCAGTTTATTGGTGTGTTGTCCACTCTGGTGTTCACTGTCGTTGTAACTTTCATTATTCTTAAAGTGGTTGATGCAATGGTCGGCTTACGTGTTAATGAGGAAGATGAAGTACAGGGTCTGGATATTGCACTTCATGAAGAGCGTGGCTACGATTTGTAATTTGATAACATTTCAATATCAAAGCAGCACTTATAAGTGCTGCTTTTTTATTTATCAGGATTCCGCGCTTAATATTAAGACGCTATTATCTTTTTAAACAATATGACTTTACCCACCATCATCTCTCGTAACGAACATTGTATTTCTCGCGATAACATCGATGATAAAGCGTTAAAAGTTTTATATCGATTACATAATGCAGGTTTTCGTGCCTTGCTTGTTGGCGGTAGTGTAAGAGACTTATTGCTTAACCATGTTCCCAAAGATTTTGATATCGCAACCGATGCACATCCTGAGCAGGTTAAGAAATTATTCAGTAATTGTCGGCTTATTGGTCGGCGTTTTCGACTGGCGCATATTTTTTTTGGTCGAGAAATAATTGAAGTGGCTACTTTTCGTTCCAGTCTTGATGGTGATGATGTTGATCGAGTACAGGATGATGCAGGTCGTATTCTTCGTGATAATGTTTATGGAAATATCGAAGATGATGTCTGGCGTAGAGATTTCACGGTTAATGCGTTGTATTACGATATAGCTGATTTTTCCGTTATTGATTACACCCATGCAATGGATGATTTAAAAAATCGTCAGTTAAAATTAATCGGAAATCCTGCTACCCGATATAGAGAAGATCCTGTACGCATGTTACGTGCGGTACGCTTTGCGGCCCGGTTAGGATTTGAAATTCATTCTGAATCGGCAAAAACTATTTTTGAGCTTGGATATTTGTTAGGTGATATTCCGCCTGCCAGACTGTATGAAGAGGTTTTAAAATTATTTCATTCCGGTTATGCCATTGCCTGTTTTGATTTATTGAAAAAATATCAACTGCTACAGTACCTGTTTCCACAGACTGCGGAGTATCTGGATGATCCGGTATTCGATAATTTTATTCGCTACTCACTGCAAAGTACGGATAATCGAATTAATGAAGGCAAACCAATTACCCCCGCATTTTTATTTTCAGCCATGCTCTGGGGGCCAGTACGTCAGTTGAGTGAGAAATTTGTTCAGGATGGGTTGCCGGTTTCAATTGCAATGCAGAATGCGATGTCAACCGTTATTAAAAATCAGATAGGTATAACATCGATTCCCCGTCGATTCAGTATGGTTATGCGAGACATCTGGCATTTGCAGTATCGCTTTAAGTATCGGCATGGGCATAGGGCAAGATCATTGCTGGCGCATCATAAATTCAGAGCCGCTTATGATTTTATGTGTTTAAGAAATAAAGCCAAAGAAATAGAAGATGATAGTTGTGAATGGTGGACCCGGATTCAGACCATGTCCTCTGATCAGCAGGAAAAAATGTTAAAGCCTGCAAAAAGTTCACCCAGAAAAAAACCGTCTAAAAAACAAAGCTGACATGGCAATGGTGTTTATAGGTCTGGGTAGTAATCTTAATGATCCTGAAAAGCAATTGAGACAGGCAATGGTCGCTATTAGCGAACTGACAGGTCTTGATGTGATTACTGATTCGGGATTGTTTAAAACCCGTGCAATGACCTTGAATGATGAACAGCAGCCTGATTATTTTAATGCGGTTGTTAAAGTAGAAACGACAATGAATCCGTATCAGTTGCTGGATGCCTTGCAAAGCATAGAAAATAATCAGGGCCGTGTGCGTGAGCATAAATGGGGTTCAAGATCACTGGATCTGGATATTCTTCTCTATGGAGACCTGCAGGTAAGTGATGAGCGATTAACGCTTCCTCATCCGGAAATGGCTAAACGAGCTTTTGTGTTATTTCCCTTGCAACACATAGATACTGATTTGACGATACCGGGTGTGGGGCATTTACAGGATTTGCTGAAAAATGTCTCAGCTGGCGATGTGCAGTATGCAGGTGCGCTATAATGTATAAAGTTAAATATGTTGTTATGAAGGGCAGGCTTCCTGGGATATGGCATGAGTAATCCTGGTTACATCGTTATAGAAGGTCCTATTGGTGTGGGTAAAACTACACTGGCAAAAAAACTGGCAGAAACCTTTGGTAGCGAGTTATTGCTGGAAGGTGCGAACGAAAATCCTTTTATTTCGAAATTTTATGAAAACCCGCGGGCGGCTGCCTTACCTACGCAGTTGTTTTTTTTGTTGCAACGTGCACGACAAATGCAGGCCCTGCGTCAGGGTGATATGTTTAATCCGGTCCGTGTTGCGGATTTTCTTATGGAAAAAGACCGCCTGTTTGCGGAATTAACGCTGGACCAGGATGAGCTGCAGTTGTATGAACAGGTTTATGAAAATTTAACCTTTGATGTGCCAACGCCTGATCTGGTTATTTATTTGCAGGCACCGGTTGAAATACTGGCTAATCGCATACAGAGTCGGGGCATACAGTACGAACGTATGATTGAATCAGCTTATCTGCAACGTTTGTCTGATGCTTATGTGGAGTTTTTTTATCATTACAATGATTCGCCATTGTTAATTGTCAATGCAGCTGAAATAGATTTTGCTGGTAATGAAAATGATTTTCAGCAATTGTTACATCAGGTAAAGTCTATTCGTAATGGGCGTCATTATTTTAATCCGATAACGGACATTTTCTAAGATACTTTTATGAGTTCACACAATACAACAGCTCGAATCACCGTGCGCAAGTTGAAAGACATGAAAGCCCAGGGTGAAAAAATTGCCTGTTTGACTGCTTATGATGCCAGTTTTGCGCAGCTGCTGGATAATAATGGTGTTGATGTGGTGCTGGTCGGAGATTCACTGGGGATGGTGATTCAGGGACTGGAAACAACTTTGCCAGTAACCATGGAGGATATGCTTTATCACGGTCAGGCTGTGGCGCGTGGCTTGCAACATGCTTTTTTGATACTCGATATGCCATTCATGTCCGATGCATCTGTGGAACAGGCAGTTATTAATGCCGGACGTTTTATGAAGCAGGCGGGTGCTAATATGGTTAAGCTTGAAGGCGGTGCTGATCAGCAGGAACTGGTATCAACTTTAACGCGTCTGGGTATTCCTGTGTGCGCACATCTTGGTCTGCAACCACAGCGTGTTCATAAGCTGGGTGGCTATAGAGTTCAGGGACGTGAACATGAAGCTGCCGAACGCATGTTAGAAGATGCGCGGGTTCTGGAACAGGCGGGTGCAGATATGTTACTGCTGGAATGTGTACCTGTTGCATTAGCTGAAAAAATTACTCAACAGTCAAAAATACCTGTTATTGGTATTGGTGCTGGTAATGTCTGTGATGGACAAATTCTGGTGCTCTATGACATCCTTGGAATTTCTGCTGGGCATATTCCTAAATTTTCAAAAAATTATATGGCTGAATCGAATGATATTGCTGCAGCCGTAAAGTCATATGTCGCTGAAGTAAAAAATAGTTCATTCCCTTCAGCTGAACACTGTTTCTAATTCTGATATTTTTATGAATATTTTTAATGATATTCAATCGGTGCGTGATCAGGTTAATCGCTGGAAGCAGGATGGTCTGACGATTGGTTTTGTGCCGACCATGGGTAATTTACACGACGGTCATTTACAACTGGTGCAACAGGCAAAACAGCATGTGGACCGAGTGGTGGTCAGTATTTTTGTTAATCCCATGCAGTTTAATCAGGCCAATGATTTTTCAGCGTATCCACGAACTCTGGAAAATGATATTGCATTGCTTGATGATGCATCGGTGGATGTGTTGTTTGTGCCGCAAGATGATGAGCTTTATCCCGTTGATCAAAAAAAGACAACAAAAGTTATTGTTCCCGGCTTGAGTGATATGCTGGAAGGTGAATGTCGTCCAGGACATTTCACCGGTGTAACCACGATTGTCTGTAAATTGTTTAATATTGTGCAGCCCGATATCGTCTGTTTTGGTGAAAAAGATTTTCAGCAGTTGATGCTGGTTCGGCGCATGGTTGCCGAGTTGAATATGCCGATCACTATTCTGGCAGTAGCGACCCGACGTGAAGCGGATGGTCTCGCCATGAGTTCACGAAATAATCGACTTGATGGTGAGCAGCGTTCAAAAGCCCCTGTCATATATCAGGTTTTGACCGGTGTTTATAAGCAGATTAAACAGGGAATCCGGGATTATTCCCGGCTCGAACAGGATGCTGTCACCAAACTTACTAATAGTGGTTTTGTGGTTGAATATGTCGCTATCCGGCGTTCATCTGATCTTGCCTTACCCGTGCCTGGAGACAGTAATCTGGTGATTCTGACAGCTGCACGATTAGGTGATATTCGTCTCATTGATAATATCCCGTTAAGCATCAATCCTGATTTAGGTTGAATGGATAGCGCGATTAGCTCATAATTCGTTTTATATTTTGGGTCTTTTTTGACCAGGATCATCAGGAATTTTAATGCATTTAACAATACTTAAAGCCAAGCTGCACCAGGCTCGTGTGACACACTCAGAACTTGAATACGAAGGCTCCTGCGCCATCGACGGGCACTTACTTGATACTGCCGGTATTCATGAGTATGAGCAGATTCAAATTTATAACCTGGCCAATGGTGAGCGTTTTGTTACCTATGCGATTCGTGCACAGGAGAACACCGGCATTATTTCTGTTAATGGTGCTGCGGCCCATAAGGCAAACCCCGGTGACAGAATTATTATCGCCAGTTATGCCTTGCTGGAACAGAAAGAAGTCGCCCTGTTTAAACCCAAACTGGTTTACCTGGATGCGGCTAATCGCATTACCCGTACCAGCGATCAGATTCCGGTTCAGGTTGCTTAAGTTAATTTAAAAAGATAATAAAAAACCCGGCGATGCCGGGTTTTTTTATGGGGTAAGGTTAACGAGTATTTTTCATTCCGCTTACCAGCCCAAAGATCGTCACCAGTTTTAACCTGTATTTCTCATGCCAGTAGCAACCCACAGACAACAGGTAATGTTTAACCTGTATTTCTCATGCCAGTAGCAACCGCATTAATGGTGCGTAGTAAGGGGCTTAACCAGATGTTCTGTTCATCTTCACTTAGCCGGGTATTTCTAAAGCGTTTCAGTAACAGAATCTGGATATGGCTTAATGGATCCAGGTAAGGGTCACGTCGACTCAGTGACAGGGCCAGTGCCGGAATATCGTCCAGCAGGTTTTTGTCACCGGTGATTTCCAGAATGTATTTGACGGTGCGTTTATACTCATCACGAATCATTGGGTAAATTCGTGCTGCCGTGGCAGGATCTTCACAGAGTTCAGAATATTCTTTGGCTGTTTCCATATCGGCTTTGTAAAGCGCCATACGGGTATTGGCCAGCAGTGATCTGAAATAAGGCCAGTGTTTACTCATTGCCTGCAACAGTTTTAACTGTTTTTCATCGCTTTGAATCAGTTGTTCCAGCGCCGAGCCAATACCATACCAGGCCGGTAAAGTGGTACGTGATTGCGCCCAGCCAAATACCCAGGGTATGGCGCGTACCGATGATTTGGAACGATCTGCTTTTGATCGGTGCGATGGTCTTGAGCCAATGTTAAGCATACCGATTTCAACAACTGGTGTGGCTTCGTAAAAATAATCCAGAAAGCCTTCGGTTTTATCGGTGAGCTGGCGATAAGCTTTTTCACCGGCTTTGGCCAGAGCTTTCATGGTTTTTATATGTTCTTTGGTTGCCGTTAACGGTTGTTCTGTCACCAGTGACTGACTGGCTAACATGAGTCCGGTAACGCCCATGGTAATTTCATAAACAGCGGTTTCAACGTTGCTGTATTTGAATGATAACACTTCACCCTGTTCGGTAAATTTAATCTGGCCATGCACAGTGCCTTCCGGTTGTGACAGAATGGCATCATAGGTGGGGCCGCCGCCACGACCCACGGTGCCGCCGCGGCCATGAAATAAACGGCATTCAACACCATGTGCATTGGTCAGAGCAATGACTTTTTGCTGCGCTTCAAACAGGTTCCATGAAGACGCCAGGATGCCACCATCTTTACAGGAATCTGAATAACCCAGCATGACTTCCTGTAAATTGCCGGAGGCTTTCAGTAAGGTGCTGTAGACCGAATTATCGAGCAGGGCTTTGAGCACAATTTCAATATGTTCCAGATCTTCGATGGTTTCAAATAAAGGTGAAATTCGAATGCGGCAGAACCAGTTATCGTCTTTTTTGCCAGCAAGTTTTGCCAGGCTGGCCAGCCACATTACTTCCATTACATGTGATGCTGCATGTGTCATAGAGATAACATAGTTACCAAATGCACGTTCTGAAATTTCAGAATGCATTTTGCTCATTAACTCAAACACTTCCAGTGTTTCACAGTTAAGTTCGTTAAGCTCTTTTTTGTCGATAGTTAATGCGGGTGGTTGTGCAATATAGTCAGTCAGTATTTGCAGTCGCTGTTCTTCATTCAGTGAATGATAGTCAGGTGCGCCTTTAATCTGTTTCATGATGTCAGCTACAGCATCAGTGTGGCGTGTTGATTCCTGACGCAGATCCAGTTTAAGCAGGAAGAAGCCAAAGGTCTCAACCATGCGAATCAGGTCTTTTAAATCTTTATTGGCGATATTCATATCGCCATGACTGATCAGTGAATTTCTGATCAGTATCAGGTCATTTAGAAAATCCTGTTCTGATTGATATGCAAACGGCTGTTCTGCGATGTCTGTATTATTCAGTCTGCTTTTCACCAGTTGGAGATTTTGCTGTAAACGGTAGTGCATGTAGGATAATTTGCGGCGGTAAGGTGCGTGTTTAAATGCATCCGGTGATGCTGCATAGGCTTCGGCACTCATGACTTCATCGGCGGCAAGGCTATCCAGAAAAGCTTTGTTGGGTGTGCACATCAGTGATGAGTGAGTAAGCTGGCGATTTAATGAAATCACCTGATTTATATATTCTTCAAGTATGCTTTGTGACTGCATGCGCAAAGCCATGGCGGTGGTTTCAGGTTTAACAAAAGGATTACCGTCGCGGTCACCACCAATCCATGAGCCAAAACGTAATACACTGGGTACATAAATTTGTGCATCACTGTAATGCTTCTGGATTTTTCTTTCCAGGTTGCGATAAATTTCAGGCACTGCCTTGAATAAACTTTCGCGGAAAAAGAATAATCCGTTTTTGATTTCGTCTTTTACCTGTGGTTTATATTCACGGACTTCATTGGTGCGCCACAATGCCTGGATTTGAGTTTCCAGTTCTTCCTTAATCTCTTCGCGTTGTATTTTGCTCAGGCGAGTATCGTTTAATTTTTCACTGGTAAGAAAAATACGGCGTAAGCCATTCATAACGCTGCGGCGTTTTGATTCAGTGGGGTGAGCTGTAAACACGGGAATATAGGCTAACTGATCAAGCAGATCCTGTACCTGCTGGGCCGATAAACCTTTTTTTCTGAATTTGCGCAAGGTGGCATCAAATGAGCCGATCCATGATGATTTGTCACTGCGTATCAGGCGACGACGTTGTTGATGCTGAAAAGCTTCTTCAGCGATATTCACCAGGCTGAAATAAATACTGAAAGCACGTACTACCTGAGTCAGGGTATCGGCATCCAGTGATTCAATGATGTGCATCATCTGCGCACGTTTGCGTGGGTTTTCTGCTTTACGCAGACTGATGTAGCCGGTGCGTAGTTTCTCTACCGCATCATAGACGTGAGCGCCACCCAGATTGAGAATAACATTACCTAGCAGGTTGCCGAGCAATTTAACTCTGGAACGTAATTCTTTGTCATTTGGTTGAACTGATACATTAGCGATAGAATTCATCTTATTTCCGATTTCACTTTACGCGGGGCGCAGTATTATACCTTAACCGTCCGTGTTAGACAGCTTTGTGAACTGAATCACGGCGACAATATTGTTAAAAACGGAGCAAGCTTGTTCATAACTGATTGATTTAAACTAGATTATTCCCATATTGATGACTGATGATCTTGTTGAATATGCTTCATTCTTTGTGTCGTGAGTGAGTATTTTCCGGTGCCGTCTATTTTTTATCTGAATATGTTTTAAAAATCATTGAGTTATTAATGTTAGCTGCATACACTTCAAATATATTATTAATAAAAATACAGATACGGGTTTTATGACTGATTTGACGCATTCGCCTGCATGGATGGCGCTGAAAACGCATTTTGAAGAGATTAAAGACATTCATATGCGTGATTTATTTCAGCAGAATCCCCAGCGCTTTACACAATTTTCTACTCGCCTGAATGATATTCTGCTGGATTATTCCAAGAATCGTATTACTGAAACCACATTCAAATTACTCATGGATCTGGCTAAACAGTCAGATATAGAAAGCTGGCGCGATAAAATGTTGTCAGGTGAAAAGATTAATTGCACCGAATCACGGGCCGTATTGCATACGGCTTTGCGTAATCGCGCCAATACCCCTGTGATGGTGGATGGTGAAAATGTCATGCCGAAAGTGAATGCTGTGCTGGAGCAGATGCGCGGCTTTACCGAGCGGGTTCGTTCTGGCGAATGGCGTGGATATAACGGTCGACGCATTAGCAGTATTGTGAATATCGGCATCGGGGGTTCGGATCTCGGCCCCCATGTGGTCTGTGATGCCATGAAACCCTACGCGCAGCGAGGCTTGAGAGCTTATTTTGTCTCTAATGCCGATGCAACGCATCTGGTGGAAACCTTAAAACTGGTTGAACCCGAAACCACCTTGTTTGTTATTTCATCCAAATCCTTTACCACCCAGGAAACCATGCTGAATGCACACAGTGCCCGAAAATGGTTTATTGATCTGGTGGGTAATGAAAAAGCCATCGCCAAACATTTTGTGGCGGTGTCAACCAATATCAGTGCGGCGAAAGAGTTTGGGATTGATCCTAAAAATGTATTTGCCTTCTGGGACTGGGTCGGTGGTCGTTATTCGTTATGGTCAGCGATTGGTCTGCCCATCGCCCTGTATCTGGGTATGGATCATTTTGAGTCATTGCTGGACGGTGCCCATGAAATGGATAAGCACTTTATCGAGGCACCCCTGGAAGAAAATATG
>JAOUMX010000078.1 GCA_029881275.1 Gammaproteobacteria bacterium
TCGACAATCTGTTTAAAGCACGCAGACGTTCTGTCTGCGTGCTTTTAGCATTTTCATAACCAGTCAGGTATAGTTCAGGCTGATGATCAATTATTTTAAAAAATCAGCTTGTGGGAACTTGTAATGCAATTTCTAAAGAATAAACACCTGATTATGGCAATGTTTATAGCACCTGTTCTTGCAATTATTGCTTACTATGCTGTTGATCAATTTGTCTCGGAAACACCCCATGTGGCAGTTCAGGGAAGCAGTTATAAACTTGCAGCCAAGTCAAATTGCCGATATAAAAGCGGTCTATGTACATTCGAAAATGGTGATATTGAAGTGAAGCTTCGTGCTGAAACGATTGATAATAATCAGCTCAAAATAATTCTGAGTTCGGTTGTGCCTTTGCGGAGTGCGCTGGTTTCACTGGTTAATGAAGGTGAAAATACCGAGCCAACCATTATGACAGAAAGTCAGCAGCAATCAGATGTCTGGACTGCAGTCATGGATAAATCCGTTTCTGATAAAAGCATTTTACGTCTGGCAATTAATGTTTCTGATACTTTGTATTATGCGGAAACAACAACGATTTTTATTAATTACGAAACATCTTTTTCTCAACAAGGTTTTACTAATTGATATCACAGGGATAACTGTGGTTCATGTTAGATGTATTTAAAGAGGTATTCTCAAAATGTATATGCAGTCTGATAATATCGGTTTTTAAATAATGCGTTTTCGTTATAAGATCGTAAATAATATAAAATATTTCAAATATAAGTGCTTTCGAAATGGTTAGCGAAAGAAATGATGTAGAGGCGTTTCTCGTCCAGCATCCGCCATTCAATGAATTATCAAAAACACAGCTTGAATATGCCAGTAGCAATATACTGGTTGCATTTAGTAAATCAGGCAGTGAGCTTTTGCTGGATAGTGTGCCAGGAAAAAAATATAAAGTGGGTATGCTTATCGTTCGCTCGGGAAGCCTGGAAGTTAGAACAGCTCAGGGTAAACTGGTTGATCGGTTGAGTAGTGGTGATTATTTACTGGCTGATATGATTACCAGGAACGAGAGTGATCCCTGGCATGTCGTGGTACTGGAAGATTGTTTGTACTACGAATTAACTGACTATGCACTTCGATCATTAAGTTCATCATCTAATGAAATAGCGATTCTTCTCGAAAGTAATAAAACACACCATGTTCAGTCTGCGGCGACTAATGTTGTCAGCTCGACGGAACCCCATGTTGATCAGCTGGTTAATGACAGTTATCTAAGTCAGCTGGTTAAAGAAGTGATGTCGACTAATCTTATTAGCATCAGCCCTAATGCCAGTATTCGCAATGCTGCCGGCTTAATGCAGCTTCACCGTATTTCATCTTTATTGATACAGGAAGACGATAAACTGGTTGGTATAGTGACTGACCGTGATCTTCGTTCACGGGTTTTGGCAAAAGGTGTATCAGATGCTGAAGCGATCAAGGTTGTGATGACAAAATCGCCACAATGTATTGATGCGGACGGTCGACTATATGATGCTTATTTAAAAATGATGTCTGAGGGTGTGCATCATCTTCCGGTGACCCGCAATAGTCTTCCTGTTGGTATCCTTACCTTAAGTGACATATTACGGGCGAATAACACTGAGCCTCTGTCGTTAATCAGTGCAATCAATAGAGCGGATACAGTTAATGAGTTAAGTGCGGTTGCTGAAAAATTACCCGATCTGGTGGTGAAATTAATTGAGCGTCATGCACGTGCTCTGGAGATTGGTAAAATTATTACCGCTTTTTCGGATGGTGTTACTAAACGCCTGCTCAAGTTAGCAGAACGTAAATTTGGCGCGCCACCCTGTGATTATGCCTGGCTGGCTTTTGGTTCGCAGGCAAGACAGGAACAGGTTCTGGGCTCAGACCAGGACAATGGAATATTGTTACCTGATAATATTGATATTGATGATGCTTACTTTAAGCAGCTTGCCGAATTTGTAAACAATGGACTCAATAGTTGCGGCATGCCTTATTGTCCCGGTGATGTCATGGCTAAAAATGATAAATGGCGGCAATCATTAAATATATGGAAAAAATATTTTGTCGGCTGGATTGAAGAACCTTCGCCTCATGCCGTTATGCACTCCAGTATATTTTTTGACATGCGTCATATTTCTGGTAATGCAGAACTCACCAGACAATTGCGTCAATATGTTCTGGAAAGATCAAAAACGAATACTATTTTTCTTGCCATGATGTGTGATAACGCCTTATTGCATTCACCACCGTTAGGTTTCTTTAAAACATTTGTGCTTGAGACTGACGGTGATCATAACAATACGCTTAATCTAAAATCCCGAGGCACTATACCTATTGTTGATATTGCGCGTAATTATGTATTGTCGGCCAGTTTAAATCCGTTGAATACAATAGATCGTCTGCAGGCGATGGCGCAAACAGGCCTGATGTCACACGAAATGGCATACAGTCTGATTGATGCGCATGAGTTTATCGCCGGTATACGTCTGGCAGCACAGGCCAAGCAGTACCGTGATCATCAGCCTGTGAATAATTATCTGGATCCTGAAGAATTGTCATCGCTGGTACGTCATCAACTTAAAGATGCATTTAATGTAGTTCGAGATGCACAGGCTGCATTGCGAACAAGGTTTGGTGGTGGTGTTATATAATTTAATTTACCGATGGCAGCATTGGCGTTTCAGTCAGAAAGCAAATGTAACACCTGTTGGGCCATTGTATCAGCAACCGGTTATTTCCCGATCACAATTATTTTCAAATACACGATTCCTGGTGATTGATTGCGAGATGAGCGGTCTGAATCCTAAAAAGTGTCAATTACTCAGTATTGGCTGGGTCATCATAGAGCATGGGCGTATTGTAAATGCCACTGCAAAACATCTTCTTGTTCATGCCGATAGAGGTACCGGCGAGAGTAGTAAAATACACGGCTTGCTTGACAGTAATATTGCAGGTGCCAAAAGTGTGGCCACGGTGTTAATGTTGTTGATGAAACTTATACCCGGTAGTGTGCTGGTGTTTCACCATGCCTCACTTGATCTTTGTTTTTTGCAAAAAGCAGCCGTTGAGAATTTTCGATGCCCGCTGTTATTCAGTTATGTTGACACCATGATGATAGAAAAAAAACGTTTGCATTTACAGGGCAATGTTAAAGGGTTAAGACTGGCGCAATGTCGTCAACGTTACGGGTTACCTGATGTTATGCAGCATAATGCATTATCGGATGCAGTGGCTACCGCGGAATTATTGCTGGCACAGGCAAGCTATTTGGGTAAGCCAGAAAATCTCAGGTTGTCAGATATGTTATTAAGCTGCGCTCACTAATATTCTATGGGTTATTTCCGGATAATTTTGCTGATTACTTTACAGGTAATTCGTCATATTGGGTTAATTTACAAACATCTTCATACCATTCGGCTTTATCCAGATAATAAATATTGTGCATGGGTTTTATACTCGGGTTCTGATCGAGTGTGCCAGCGGGAATAACATAAGCTTTTTTGGTTTGTGTTAGCCAGGGTAGAGAAGATCCGCATTTTTTACAGAAAGACGTGGCGAAGTGTCTGGCTTCTTTTAATTCAAACCGACCCACGGAATTCTCACCGCTGAGCCAGCGGAAGTTTTCCGGATCGATGATAATGTTTGCGGCATGGGCCGAGCCGGTAAACTTCTGACATCGAGAGCAATGACAATACTGGAAAACTTTTATATCTTCAACGAATTGATATGTGACTTCTCCACACAGGCAACTGCCGGTTAGTTTTTTTTCATTCATAAAGTCGGCCCTTGATAGTTAAGTTATTTTCACTGGCATGCAAACATATTGATGATGAACAATAATGTGAATGACTGCCGATTACCAGTTGCAATATTTGTCTTCAGTAATGACTGATGTAGCAAGGCATTCATTAAAGCTGTTGCAGACACTCCAGTGCAGCCGATTTATAACATTGAGCCAGTGTTGGATAATTGAAAACAGTGGTGGCCAGGACATCAACTTTTGCCTGGCAGGTCATTGCCATTTGTCCAACATGAATGAGTTCGCTGGCAGATTCGCCAATGATATGTACGCCGAGAATATCACGGCTATCTCGATCGACCAGCAGTTTGACTAAACCCTGCTCATCGCCAATAATCTGTCCGCGTGCGGTGTTGCCATAATAACCCACGCCCTTAATATAATTCACATTTCGCTGCTGCAATTCACGTTCTGTTTCGCCCACATAAGATACTTCAGGAATGGTGTAAATCGCCATCGGTAAGGGGCCGGTATTGTGCAGTACCTTACCTTCAAATGCATGGTGTACCGTTATACGGCCCTGTTCCTTGGCTGTTGATGCCAGTGAAGGTCGCCCGGCGAGATCGCCGATAATATAAATATGTTGTTCAGATGTCTGGTAATGTTCATTAATGCGTACCCAGCCCTGATCATCAGCAAATAACCCGGCCTTATCCAGATTCAGCAAGCCATAATTGGGTTTGCGACCCAGCGCATAAAGCAGGGTGTCGGCCTGCAGGGTATCGCCGGTTTCGGTGGTCACCTTAACGCCTTCTGTGGTACGTGTGATTTCTTTTAGACGGGTGTTCATACACAGCTTGATATTCATCGCCTTAAATTCATCACTCAGCACAGTGACTATGTCATCATCCATGTAAGCAAGTAACTGAGCATGGGAATCAATCACGGTGACCTTGCTGCCAAACGATGCAAATATACTGGCGAATTCACAGGCAATAACACCGCCACCCACGACGATAAGTGAAGCAGGAACATGGGCAATTTTTAATAGTGATGATGAGTCGAGTATAACCTGTTTATCGAAGGGAACCGATTTCGGTCGGCGTGGACGTGAACCCGTGGCCAGTATGATGTAGGCAGCTGTTATGTGTTGTTCATCGCCATGAGGTCCGACTACCTGTAAACTGTGCGTGTCAATGAAACTGGCTTCACCAGGAATCAGTGTTACACCATGCCGCATTAATTTTGAAAGTATCTGTGCTTCTTTATGATCCACGACCTGGCTTATCAGTCTCAGTGTATCAGTCAGAAAACCATTTTTACTGGCTGTGCAATTTTGTAAACTTCGACGCATTCCCCAGCTGGATGAACGGTTAGCAAGATACGCGGCTTCTCTCAACGCTTTGCTCGGAATAGTGCCGGTTTGCAAACTCACGCCACCGACGTAAGGCTTACGTTCAATAATGGCGACTTTTTTCCCCAGTTTGGCAGCTGCAATTGCTGCTGATTCTCCACCCGGACCTGAACCTATGACCAGCAGGTCATAATCAAAGCTTGGCATGTTGTTACCCCGTGTTTCAATATTTTAACTAAAACCAGATGGCATTTTTACACGTATAGTTATTAAGGAAAACAATAAATTATAATTTTCCGATTAATCAGCGTTTTCACCATTGTATTGCCAGGTGATGACTGTACGGTATTTTTATCAATTGTTTACCCGTTATGCCAGGTTAATAACATTCATCTTTCTCATGGCTCAGGTTGAATCAAAAGACTTTAATTAAAAATATCTGTACACAGTTGTAGCGTATTTTTGTATATTATTGGTGCTCAGCATTTGGCGTGTGCTGCTTTTCTGTGCAGTTTCACGGCTGATATTATCTTCAATTACATCGTGTTCTGGATATTTATCGCTTTTCACCATGAACTAACAGACGGTATTTTGTATAAATCCTGATCGAATACCTTAGTGACAACGGTTATTTATTATCTTTCTCATCTGAATAGATCAGTATGGTGTCATTCATTGGTTGTCAGGCTTAAGGGAAATTATTGTGGCATGAAATCTGCTTATTAAAATAACGTATGCCATCTGAGTGATGCAAACATGATTGTTAACATTCATATATGACCTGTTAAGGTGTTAATTCATAATGAAGATAAATGCTATGGCAACTATCGATGAATTAAATTTGCAAAATCATAGATGGGCTGAATTATCTTCTGAAAAGATATTCAATTATTTTTCGACATTGTGTTGTCGTACATTCAGGATGAAAGCGAACATTTTACCCACTGGTCAGGGTCTTACGCAGAACTATGACGTAAAGGGGTGTTCTTGGCATAGTTTTACTTTTTTTGACATTAATCCATTGCCAGGCTTGTAAACGATGATAAGTTTCATGTAGACATACTGCCGGCCTTGGTTGACTATTTATGCTGACTGGTGGTGGGTGTGACTAATCAGATGCCTAACAATGGGGAAAAATGTGTCAGATTATTCAAACAAATACTCGCAACCCGAAAGAAGGGGTATAGATAAGCGTCAGATTAAATTACAGCATATTTGTCTTCAGCTGGCTGCCCTGGGGCACTATTGTGAGATGAATACGGATCGTGGCTTTTTATCTGTCGCGGATAGTCTGCTCAAAAATTACAATCAACATCGACGTCTGCTGGTGGATTATCGTTGTCCGGCCGATCAACGTATTCAGAATTTTATTAATGATTATCTACAACGCAATGGTGTTGATGTCAGTATAAATCTACCCGGTGAAACCTTCAGTCTGTTTCAATCGGGTCTTGCCCGTGAAATGTCCTTACCCTACGAGGCAAATTTCTATCAGTCACCCCTGTTATCTTCTTACCGGCTGATACAGGGGGTTTTGCATAATCCCAAGAGTGACCGTCGTACCACCAAAGGTGTGTTTCATATTGTCGAAGGTGGCTTGCCCGTGCCCCTGGATAAGCGAGCGGTTCCCGTTGCGGCCTATGCTAATTTGTTGCAGGCCGCCTTACAGCCGCCTGATGAGCTGATGCAGTTGCCGATTACCAGCGCTATGCAGCGCCCCGTTAATATCTGGGTTTCGTTGTTGCTAAGACCGGTGGTGCGTCCTGAAGTCGAAGGCGTGTTGCCACAGAAGTCACTGGAGATACGCATGTTTGCCCCAGGCAGTCTGGTGGCTAATCTGGATTTTGTGGAGTCTATTTTTGGTAACGGTGGTGATCCATTTTTACCCGAAAATGATGCGGCACTGGATATACATCACTGGACTGGTCACAGTGGTTGTATCATTCTCGCACCGCATTTGACCCGGCTGACTAAATATTCACTGGGCTTGCCTCACTACGATCAGGCAAGCGAACGTCAGCGTAGAGATGGTATGTGCTGGCAAGATAAAAGTGAATTATATAATGATGGCCAGGCATTCAAAGTCGTTTGCCGTGATATGAATGGTGTCATTGTCACTATCATTGCCGATAATTATTTTGGCTATAGTAAAAAGGAAGTAAAGTCACAGATCAGTTATTCATCCAATCTTTTTGGTGGATGTGAAGAAGAACATTCTGGTGGTGCACTGGCGTTTCCACGATTTAATCTGGGGGAGTTGTATCTACCTCAGGATGTACATATTGCAAGCGGCCAAACCTTTGAAAAGCTCTGTTATCAACTGGCTGATGACATTGATATTAAACCTCAGGGTTATGCCATTGACCGGCGGTATAAAAAAATTATTTATGTACCCCAGGACACCCGTATCGACATGCGAACAATGCAGGTCAGCTGGATGCATCAGAATGAGCAGCAGGCCATCAAACTGTTAGCTACCCAGATTTATGTTTATCCCAGCGGATTTTATGTGCAGTTAAGCAAGCACCCCTATGCCCCCAGCTGGAGACTGATTGGTACCTTAGGTGAAGGAACCTTCTGTCATAAGCCCAGTACCGTATCCGGTGGCGGTAAATCAGAAATTTCAAAATCCATACAGGACTTAATGATCTCTGGCCCCATCTTTGTAAAAAATTATGAAGAAGACTTTGATCAGGTAAGCAAGGTTTTTAATTATGATTATTCCAGCCGATTTCGTGATGCTGAAAAAAGTGATGACCGGGGGTTGCTGAGTAGCCGACGTACACTGGGTTCGGTGATAAAACTACTGACCCCATCGCTGGCAGAATACACCGATGAGTACAATCAATGGCTGGCAACTATACCCAATAATATTCTTGCCCTGGTGTACATGATCAAGCGGTTTTATAAACCCGCCTGGGGCAATAACTGGCGTGAATATTTTACTGTCGATGAAGTGAATGGCTATCCCGGTCATGAACTTAAATACAGGGGACGCACCTTGCAGGCCAGTTATTTGCGTGTCGGTATGCACAGTGATAGTACCTGGAGAATATTCAAATTACGTCAGGATTTTGTGGCCGCGGGAAAGGTTCAGATGGAAGATGACATTACTGCTTCTACGGTGGTATCGGTACAAGCGGTTCGGGGTTTAAATCCGGAATATACGGATTGCACCAGCATTAAGTTGACGACAAATTGTGAAGCACGATTATTCCAGCGTCCTGATGAAGCCATTAATCGCGGACTGGATAAACAGACTGAATCAGATCTGGCAGGTGATGATAACTTTATCTCAAATTTTGAGCCGCTTACGCCCAAAGATGCCAATGAACTGATTGAAGATGTGGTGACGTTTGGTGAATTTACAGAACCGATGCGTAAGTTAATTAAAAAAGCAGCCAGGGCTGAAGCGGGTAGTTATTTTGTCTCATCAGCACAGCCTCGACTGGTAGATGGCAAGCCATCACCCAATGTTCGTTATCTCCAGTTACGTCCCGATGTCGCTAATCCGATTGAACATTATCTGGCCGTGACCTCGACGCGACTGGCCCGTGGCCTGACGCTGCAGGACCCGGTGTATTTTCCGGTCAATGCCGTGTTGCAGGGGAGACGAAACAATCCTCAGGATAAGGTGCGGGGCATTCGACCACTGGCGGTGTTTAATCCTATTCATTATCAGGAGTTGCCAGAATTATTTATGGATTTGATTTGCAGTCTCACCGGTAAATCGCCTTCGACCACCGGTGCGGGTTCCGAAGGGGCGCTGACCAAAGGGCCGTTCAATGCGCTTTCCAGTACGGCCGATCTGAATAATGCTCTGGTGACATTCATTCTCTGTGGTCATGATGGTTTTTCATCTGCGGCGGGTTATATCGGACATAAACGCCGAGTTGATCATGATATCAGTATGTTGATTCCTGAAATCTGGTGTCGTTTATCCGTGCGAGAACGTAAACCTGCTTTTCTTATTGAAAATGGTTATCTGGAAAAAGTTGAGGATTTTGAATATCAGGGCAAACATATTCAGGCCAGCCGACTGGGATATCGTGTGACAGAAGATTTTGTGCATGCCTACTTCGGCAAGATTTTTGATAATCCAACGATCGTCTTTGATGAGGCCATGCTGCGTCCGGAAACACAGGATATGGATGCCTTTGTTGATGGTATTAATAATATCGTTGAAGCACAGCAGGGTGTTGCTCAGGCCTATATTGACGATGGCAGTGTCAATGATGCCTGCCCGCCATTGCAGGCTTTATTACATATTATGGCCAGCGGTCAGTATGAGGGCAAGACGATTAATGATCGTGATATTCGTAAGATGTTCACTGCCGAGTATTTGCTTCAGAGTGACTGGTATATGGAGCGACTTAAAATTAAACAAAAACGTGATGTATCACTGTGGAGTATGAATCGTAATTATTTGCAGCAAAAGCTGGCTGAAACTCTGGAATCAGAAAGTGATAAACGACGCGATTTACAATCACATCTGCAGATGGCCGAACGCATGATAAAAGCTGCTTCCAGTGAAAATTATATTGGAAAACTCAAAGGTACGCTGGGTGCCGACTGGGTACATCGAGAAGATAATAACTCATTATGATTGTCTGACTTTAGTGAACTGGTTTTTCTCAGGCATTGATAGACTGCGTGAATGAATCTTGTTTGAATCGACTGCACTGAAAAAACTTTACAGAAAAAGCTGAGTGAGAAGTTATTAATCAAATTAGTAAAGTCATCAGGAATGTTCAGACAAAATTATTTCGCATTTAACTATGCAAAGAGCAGGGTTATTCTGATAAAAAAGAAAGCGGGTTGATTTTTTATATTTTTGAATAATGCACTAAATAAAATAGCTGTTTGTTTTATATTAATCTCGAAAAGATACTTATCACAATCATCAAATTAATCTACGGGTTTATTTTTTCTGATTTTCATTGCGCTCTATTCTATACTTCAAACGTCAGGGAATATAGTCAGGATGAAATTGTTGACTATTACTCGAAGTAGAGTGTGGGCCAAACGTTTCAGCATATTCATAGAAGATTAATGTTAATGATCAAACTCAAATCCGTATTTCATGATATTCCCTGGATTCAGCGACAACTTATCATCATTGGTTTGGCTGGTGTATTGATGGGTGTTACCGGTGTATTAATCGCTGAAGATATTTCATGGACACAGGTTTTTGACAATGTGCACTGGACATTCGGGTATTCAGTGGGAGCCCTGTTTGCCTGGCAAGGTGTACGCATTGCTCGCAATAAAGGCCAACCATCTACACCCTGGTGGTTTTTTACGCTAGGACTGGTTTCCTATACCATAGCGCAGTTGATCTGGGCGTTTCAGGTTTATATAGACTGGACGCCTTTTCCGGGGCCTTCAGACCCGTTTTTTTTAATGCTGGGTCCGGCTTTTGCAGCCGGTATTTACGCTTATGGACGGCCTCATTTTTCTCAGGCCGAGTGGCGCATTGTTCTGCTTGATGCAGGGCTTCTGCTGCTGACTATGCTGATTGCTACCATCGTTCTCTATCTGCCACGGCAGGGTAACCATACCTTGTTTCAGCTGTGTGTCATGGCCGCATATCCGATTGGTTTCTGGTCGGCCGCAAGTCTGGGTCTGATGATGATGCTGGAGATGCGAGCGCGATTTAACTTTCAATCTTTATTGATCATTTTCGCAACGCTGGCCGATATTGCTCTGTGGAATGTGTGGAATTTACGCATTTTTTCAGATGCACTGATTGACGGTTCTTTTGTAAACATTATGTTTTCTCCCATCGCTATTCTTTTAGGACTGGGCGCTTTCATCTGGCAGCTGGAGCCAAAGGTTGACGGGCGATGGGACTCATTCTGTATCGGCTTTTTGCGTATGTTGCCGCTAATTCTGGTGATACTGGCAGCGACCGGCATTATTGCCTCACTGATACTACCGGGTGTGACTGAATTTGCACAAATTACAGCATTGACTGGTGGTTTGTTGGTGGTGGTGCTGGCGACTATTCGGCAAAGTTTAACATTGAAAGAGCGCGATCTATTGCTTGCGGCACAAAAAGAAACTCTGAAAGGAAAATCGCTGTTAAAGACGGTTATCGATACGGCACCCATTCGGGTTTTCTGGAAGGACCGCGACAGTGTTTATCTTGGATGTAACAGGGCGTTTGCCGAAGATGCGGGATTAAATCATCCCGATGAACTGATTGGGAAAACTGATTATGATGTCATCTGGGCCAGGGAAGCTGCCAATTATCAGGCGGATGATCGAGAAGTTATGGAGAGTGGCCAGGCCAAGTTGGGTTACGAAGAATCACAGACAACACCGGATGGGCGTAGTACGACCAGTGTACGCACATCTAAAACGCCTCTGCGCGATGAAACCGGGAAGGTAATAGGCGTATTGGGACTATATGAAGATATTTCCGAGCGTAAGCGCATTGAACATGAACTGGAACAGTACCGCTTGAATCTGGAGGGGCTGGTTGAAGTGCGTACGCGAGAAGCGGTCGAAGCAAAAAATATTGCTGAACAGGCGAGTCAGGCAAAATCCCAGTTTCTGTCAAGCATGAGCCATGAACTGAGAACGCCACTGAATGCCATACTTGGTTATTCCCAGTTATTAGGCTTAAATTCAGAGCTTCCTGAAGAAGTACTGGACCAGGCTCATGAAATTGAGCGGTCTGGTCATCACTTATTATCATTAGTTAATGATTTGATTGATCTGGCACGCATTGAAGATGGCAAGCTGGATTTTTCAATCGAGACAGTATCTGTAAAGTCCGTGGTACGTGACAGTTTGAATATGGTTACGCCACTGGCGCAGAAACAGGGCGTTAGACTTATTAATGCAATTGACGAGGAAGAAGTAACGACTGTACGGGCCGATTTTTCCCGATTGCGCCAGATTCTGATCAATTTTCTGTCTAATGCAATCAAGTATAATCGTGCTCAGGGTGGGGAAGTATCCCTTCGCCTGGAATCTCATGACGACAGGATTCGTATTCTTGTTGTTGATAATGGGGTCGGAATCCCTGCAGACAGGCAGAACCGTATTTTTATCGCCTTTGATCGTCTGGGTAGAGAAACCGGGACCGTAGAAGGAAGTGGTATTGGGCTGGTTATCTCAAAACGTATCGTTGAGTCTATGGGCGGCAGTATTGGTTTTGAGAGTGTCGAACATAAAGGCAGTACCTTCTGGATAGAACTACCTGCAGGTTCCAGCATGGAGGTTTCCATGTCGAAAAACATGGATTCAACAGGTTTGGAAGCTTCCACTGTTAATCCGGGTTCGGGTCAGAGAATATTACTGGCTGAAGATAATTTAACCAATCAACGTCTTGCGGTTCAGATACTAACGACCCTGGGCCATAGCGTTGATGTCGTGAGTAACGGCATTGAAGCCGTCGAATATGCAGCTAAAGGTGATTATGATTTGATACTGATGGATTGCCAAATGCCCGTAATGGATGGCTAT
>JAOUMX010000194.1 GCA_029881275.1 Gammaproteobacteria bacterium
CGGCTGCCGGCGTAGCACTTATGGGTCAGGCCAGAGGCAAATACACATTCTTTGGACATTTAAAATGGGCACCCGCTATCGCACTGGGATATGCCTCCAGTATTTTCACTCACATGTGGCTCAACTCGCACCTGTTTTAATTTTTACACTACAAAGCCAATACTAAACTGACTCACTACCATGACTTTAAGGATCATTCATGGTAACTTTATTGAATATAAAAAAGAATTTTCATCAACAGCAGATCTCCGGATTTAAACTGGAATGTATAATCTGACATTGTTATTGCTGATGCCAGTTATAGGTGCAGCATGTATTGCCGTAGTTCCCGCACAGCATTACAAAATGATACGCAAACTGGCATTAACTGCCAGCAGTGCGACACTATTGTATTCCTGGTTATTACTTTATTATTTTGATGTAACAACTGCACAGTTACAGTTTTCCCAGCAAACCGCCTGGAGCACACGACTGGGCACCTCTTTTTCATTGGGTATAGATGGCATATCACTGCCGATGGTGTTAATGGCCACATTACTCAGTACGATTTCAATCATCGCATCCGCCAGTATTAAAAATCACGTCAAGGGATATTATCTTTTAGTTCTACTGCTGGAATCGGCCATACTGGGCGTTTTTATGTCACAGGACTGGTCACTATTTTATGTTTTCTGGGAACTAACCCTAATACCTTTATTTTTCCTGATTGATCGCTGGGGTGGCGAACAACGTCATACGGCAGCACTTAATTTTGTCCTCTACACCATGGGTGGCTCGGTCTTTATGCTCATCAGTATTCTGGTCCTGTTTGATACATCACCGGCCCACTCGTTTGCCATGAACGATATGATAACCAGCGCCCAGGCATTGCCAAAAGATGTCCAGCTTATTATTTTTCTTGGATTCCTCATTGGATTTGGCGTAAAAATGCCTATTTTTCCATTCCATGGCTGGCTACCTTTGGCCCATGTCGAAGCGCCCAGCCCCATCAGTATTCTACTTTCTGGAATACTTTTAAAAATGGGTTCTTATGGACTGATTCGCGCCGCAACCCTTTTGCCCGATGCCATTATTAGTTTACAGAATTTTCTGGCCACACTGGCCATGGTTAGCCTGATTTATGGCGGCATGCTCGCATGGCGACAATCAGATCTTAAAAAAATGATTGCCTATTCCTCAGTCAGTCACATGGGCGTCGTGTTACTGGGCATAGCCACATTAAACATTGTTGGACTAACTGGTGCCTTATTACAAATGGTTGCCCATGGTTTTGTTGCAGCAGCTACTTTTTTGCTGATTGGCTTATTATATGAGCGCACGCACACCCGTGACATCAATCATTACTGTTCGCTAGTAAGGCTGAATCCACGTTTTGCCTTTTTCACCACGTTTGCCTTTATCGCTGCCATTGGTATGCCCGGTACAGCCGGATTTATTTCTGAATTTCACACCTTGATTGGTGGCTATCAGCGCTGGGGATGGACAGTTGTTATTCTTAGTATCGGGATTTTAATCAGTGCTGCCTACGCAATTCGCACCATAGGACGTTTATTTACCGGGCCTGTACAATGTGAAATTCAGCAAATCGCAGACTTACGAAAAACGGAAGTTTTTTCCGCCTCTGTGCTCACCATTGGCATTTTGATGCTTGGTTTTTTTCCAGCTCCTGCACTTAGTTTTATGTCGGCATCTCTCCATGAACTTAGCAATATCTTTGCTACAAGATTATAGGAAATAACATCATGGAAAATACCACTGACAATATACCCGATAACAATTTTCGACAGCAACTTGCACATGCCTTAGAGCATCTCGCTCATATTCTCCCCGCTCAGGCACCCATCAAGGACTTCGTTCATCACAATACTTTGCATGGATTTCAACACCTGAAATTCCCCGAAGCATTAAAATCTGCACGGGAAATTTATGGCAACTACGGTTATGAAACAGAAAAAAAATACCGCGACTATTTTGCCAATAATCGCATTACCCTTACAGATCTGAATCAGGCATTAAATCAAACCGATGGCATTAATACAGAACAATTAATTACACAAGTATCCAGCCAGACCATATCCCAGGGCGACATTTATCGAACCTGCCTGTTGTATCCGTTAAAACCCATCACCGGACCACAGCTTACCTGGCAAATAGAAGAGCTCGATATTTTACATCATTTTCAATCTGATGTTCCTCAGCATGCTCGTGAAAAATTATTGAATTCTGCCAGAGCAGATAGTAATACAACAGAAAATAGCGCCATTAATAATTTATGGCATTCATGTCTGCAAAAACTCAATCTTCAACATTTTATTTTACACCCGGAAGATCTTGTTGACCTTGACCCGGAACGAGCAGAAGAAATATTAAAAAATATTGCTGACGATGCTGAGGAAGCCCACGGAGCATATTCATTACTTCATAAACAGGTACATAAAGAAGCTAAAAATATTCTTGGCCAGTCATTACGTAAAATAGGCCATGACATTACATTGCGTGGATTCCTGTTATCAGTAACGGGAATTGATATTCTTGATGATATTCGTGCTAACCTACAAAACCATATTGCAAATTATCTTGATCAGGGTTTGTCCGCCTGGCACAACAATGATCGCGAAAAAGGTTTTTATATTGCCTGGAAAAACAGTTCTCACAACGATCTAGGGTGGATTTTTGAGCAATTACCTGAATGGCATGATGACATAATTCATTTACCCGATGATCCAGTTGAAACGATCATTCTACAACTCACTCAGCTTGGCATTCCCGAAACACACTGGATAAACTACATTGAACGCTTAGCGCTGGAAATCCCCGGCTGGTCCGGCATGTTTCTGTGGCGACATTTAAATCCCGGCTATGAAAAAACATCTTTTCAAGTTGATATGGCAGATTACCTGGCCATTCGACTGATACTTGAGCGCATGTACGCACAACGATTATGCCGCCAACACTGGCAACTCGAAGCCAACATCGATGTTCTGCGCTGGTATTTTCGTCGACGTCGTTCTGAATTTTTTGTTCGTTATACATTATTTAATAGTCGCATTCCGGAATATCTTGCCACGCTAACGCAACGCCAGATTCAATCATCTTTGCTAAGCCATTCTGATTATCAGCGATGGAAACAACTTTCAGATATGATTATCACCTGGCAACAATCGCCTATGTCAGGTCATAACAAAGGCAGGGATGTTTTTCAGCATGGATGGCAGCTGTTTAGACTTGCCCAGCATCTCGGGCTTTCCGCTAACGACATCAACCAGCTAACAAAAGATCATATCGATAATATCTTTTCATGTATCAACAATCTGGATGAAGAAAACCGTGG
>JAOUMX010000195.1 GCA_029881275.1 Gammaproteobacteria bacterium
GACCCCCTGCGACGATAGCATCGATTCTGATACACCCAGCCTGGAAGAACTTGAAAAACGCTACATAATGAAAATTCTGCAACGCTGTCATGATAACCGGGAACAAACGGCTGCTATTCTGGGCATTAATAAATCCACTCTCTGGCGTAAGTTGCAAAGCTGGCAAGATTGAGATTCATCTTTCTTTTAGCTGGGCGTAAGTTGCAGAGCTGGCAAGATTGAACTTCATCTTTCTTTTAGCTGGGCGTAAGCTACAAAGCTGGCAAGACTGAACTTCATCTTTCTTTTGGCTGGGCGTAAGCTACAAAGCTGGCAAGACTGAACTTCATCTTTCTTTTAGCTGGGCGTAAGTTACAGAGCTGGCAAGATTGAACTTCATCTTTCTTTTAGCTGGGCGTAAGTTACAGAGCTGGCAAGTTAACTAGTAATTTTCTAACATAATCGCATTCTGCATTTTTTATAATTGCAATTTGCAATTACTTGTTTTCTATTCCCAATAAATTTTTTCTAAGTGACTGAAAATACACAGCATGCTGTTATGGCATGGCTCATGCTCTTATTTG
Source organism: Gammaproteobacteria bacterium (assembly GCA_029881275.1). Lineage (GTDB taxonomy): Bacteria > Pseudomonadota > Gammaproteobacteria > SZUA-229 > SZUA-229 > JAPHQX01. Next base: position 564 of record JAOUMX010000195.1, read on the forward strand.
TCTATGAAACCGAAACTTAAATTTCAATATTCACTGCATCAATCACTATTACTGGCAGCTGCCCTGATAGCGATTTTCCTGTTATTCAATGTTTGAGAAATTATATGAATTCACAAAGACGCTTACTACTGAAAGGCTCATGTGCCACCGCCGCGCTGGGCACCGCACTTGCCGCAGGACTGATTACGCCACGCCATGTTATGGCTGCCAATCTGTCCAGTGCCTTTAGTGCTGCCTCGGTGGAAGATGTTATTAATAACATGTTTGCCGGACAGACTCGTCTAACCAGCAGTCAGGTCCAGATCAAGGCCCCTGATATTGCTGAAAATGGCGCGGTGGTACCGGTAACCGTCGAAACAGATCTTGCCGATGTTGAAACCATCACGCTGCTGGTCAATAACAATGCCACACCACTGGTCGCCAGTTACACTTTTAGCGCCGATGCCGAACCCTATGTTTCGACCCGTATTAAAATGGGCAAAACTTCAGGAGTTGAAGCCATTGTAAAAGCAGGTGGCAAACTCTATACGGCTTCCAAGGAAGTCAAAGTTACTATCGGTGGTTGTGGAGGTTAATCATGAGCACAATAAAAATTCGCGCAACACACAAAGACGGTATTACCACAGTTAAGGCTCTGATTAATCATCCAATGGAAACCGGTCTGCGTAAAGACAAAAAAACTGACAAGCCAATTCCGGCTCACTTCATTCAGGAAGTGAACTGCACAGCCAATGGTAAAAATGTACTACAGGCTAACTGGGGAACGGCAATTTCAAAAAATCCTTATCTATCATTCAAACTAAAGGGCACCAATCCCGGTGATCAAATTAGTTTGAGCTGGAAAGATAATCTGGGAAATACTGATAGCGCATCTTCCGCTATTAAGTAAACCCTCTGGTGTAAGGCAGGGACGCCTGAGTTTTACCCATTCAAAATTTTCAGTTGCTTTTCCTTTCCCGGACCTTTATTGTCGTTATTAATCTGTATTTATTCAGGGGAATCCGGTGTGAATCCGGAACTGTCGCGCAGCGGTATTGAGCTATCCGGCTCTAAGTCCGGTTACCTGTAAATATTTTTTATCATCACGACTTGAATCTCGCGCCAGGATTGCAAGACTTTAGCTACTGTCTTCATGTTTACGCTGATTCATCTCATACGGGAGTTAGCAATGGCACAACATGAAGAAAAATCCTGCCCCAGATGCAACAAAATCTTTGAATGTAAATGTGGTTCGATTAGTTTATGCCAATGCTCTGCCGTCACACTGTCTGACGAACTCACCCAGCAATTACGCCGCCACTATAATGACTGCCTGTGTATACAATGTTTACGCGACATTCAACTGACCAATACGACGCTGCCAAATAAAATAACCATTAAAGACATGCAACCCCTAATAATGAATCGCTAACCAGATAGTTTCTGTCTCTGGTTGAGTCCATTCAACACGATGCCGGGTATGTGCCGGTATGTTCAGGTAATCGCCTCTGGCCAGATCTATTATTGTTCCATCATCCAGTTTTATTTTTGCCGCACCCTGTAACACCATCACCCATTCATTTTGCGACTGGTCATACCATTGCTCATCCGGCGTTGTCTGTCCACAGGATACGATTCGTTCAATATGTAAATTTTGATTTTTTAACAGGGTTTCAAATAATTCTTCCGGCAGGTTTTGTGGAATATTGCTAAAGATATTATCCGCCATTATTTCAAAACTTCTTCAATGGCATATTCCGGTGTGTTATGCAAAAACGCGGCATGCAATGGATACAGCTTGTGCAACTTTTCTACATACTGCAGCTCTTCTTTCTGCACAAAAATAATCGTTTTTGTATCGGGGGAATATTTTGGCAGGCTCGACAGTAGCACATCCAGATTACTGACATTAACACCGGCATAGTTATTGCCATAACCATAAAAGAATTCAGCCACGATAAATGCCGGTGGCGTTTTTTTCAGAACCGCCATCGCCTTGCGCATGGATGGCACCTGGATCTCCCGAAAACCCAGCGACTGATAAAACGCCGACAACCGGGGATGGGTGGGTGATTCGATAATGCTTAATATGATTCGTTCTGCCATAACACTATTTAACGCTTTAATATGAATAGTTAAAACCTTATTGCCGCAGTCTGTTAAAATAGCGCCGATTTTACAAGAGACACCTTCATGGCTTTACTGACCCTGCGCGACATTTCCCTCGGCTTTGGCGGCCCCAACTTATTAAACTCGGTTGATTTACAAATTGAGAAACAGGAGCGCCTGTGTCTATTAGGCCGTAATGGCGAGGGCAAGTCTACCCTGATGAAACTGATCGCCGGTTTTATCAAACCCGACGGCGGCACCATGGAACGCCAGCAGGGACTGAAGGTCGCTTATCTGACTCAGGATGTCCCCGCTGATATTCAGGGCAGCATTTATGACGTAGTCGCCTCTGGTCTAGATAAGGCTGGAGACCTGCTGGCCCAGTATCATCACGCCAGTCTGGAACTGGCCGAAAACTATACCGATAAAGCCATGGCACAGCTGGAACGTATCCAGCATGAACTGGAAGCGGTCAACGGCTGGGCCATGGGTACGCAAATCGATACCACGCTTTCATTACTGCAACTGCCGGCAGATGAAGAATTCTCCGCCCAGTCCGGTGGTATGAAACGCCGGGTACTGCTGGCCCGTGCGCTGGTGGTGCAACCGGATCTGTTATTGCTGGACGAACCTACCAACCATCTGGACATAGAATCCATTAACTGGCTGGAAG
>JAOUMX010000196.1 GCA_029881275.1 Gammaproteobacteria bacterium
GCTACTTATTGAAAAGTGTACATATCGATATATTTAATGGTAGAAAGAATAATGACGATTAAGTTAATAGCTTTACTCCTGTTTTCTGTTCTGGTTAGTTCATGTGGAACAACTAAGTTGTCTACTGAGGATCTATCTGATTTTAATTCAGGAAAAAAGGCAATATTGCAAACATATAATCAGCCATTAATCGGTTCACTCATATTTGCGGAACAACCTGTTACACAAATTATATCTGTGGATGGAGAAATGCTTGACTCTGTAATATTTAAAACAGATGAGAAAATAGCGATTGATGTTGGATTACATAAAATCAAATTTAGTTGCGTAAGCCGAAGTGGTCCTGATGAAAGAGATTACTCAGAAGTAATTGAATTAGATATCAAGCCTCATTATGAATATCGAGTCCGGTGTTCATTTGATACTGAATTTGGTCCTGATGGCACTTATACGGGTAGTTTTAGTATAAATGAAAATCGTCTTAAGTGAATATTAGGTACATAACAATGCGATCTACCAGATGGCAATTGCGCTGAGTTTGGTTTTGGCCGGTGAGCCTGGTCGTTAGTCAATATTGAGGGTATTAATATGTTTGAATGGATAACTACCCCCGAGGCATGGATAGCGTTAGGAACGCTGATTGCGTTAGAAGTCGTGCTGGGTATCGATAATATAATATTTATTTCAATCCTTGTTGGAAGGTTGCCGCCTCATCAAAGAAATATTGCCCGACAATTAGGATTGTCATTGGCAATGCTAACCCGGCTTGCTTTGTTATTCAGTCTAGTCTGGGTAATGGGACTGGTTGAGCCCTGGGTTACTGTTTTTAATAACGAGATATCTGGTCGAGACATAATATTAATACTGGGGGGGCTATTTCTCCTGGCAAAATCGACACATGAAATCCATAACAGCCTGGAAATATTACCTCAGACTGAAGTAACAGTAAGGTCGGCTGGTTTCTACACGGTTCTGCTGCAAATCGCAATATTGGATATAGTTTTTTCACTTGACTCTGTTATTACTGCAGTTGGTCTTGTTGATCATTTATCGATTATGGTAATCGCAATTATAGTAGCTGTTGTGGTTATGCTTTTTTCTGCTAAGCCACTAGGTGATTTCGTTGATAATAATCCGACAATCAAAATGCTGGCGTTGTCCTTTTTGTTATTAATTGGGTTTACTTTGTTGGCAGAAGGTTTTGATGTGCATATACCCAAGGGTTATATTTATTTCGCCATGGCATTTTCGGTTGGTGTAGAGATACTTAACATAAGAGTGCGTAAAAAAAGAGAAACTATGGCAATTCAGTTATCTAAGAAAATAACGGAGGATCATATTGCCTGATAATTAACTCAAAATGGATTCTTTTCTGCAAGCACCTGGGCAAACGGATCGCCAATAAAACAGTGCTGAATCATACCGATTAGTATGTTGATATGCGTAACAGCAATTAAATGATAATTAGAATTACAGGCGTGATTACAGGCTAAACATTGATCATTATATTTATATTTATACCGGGTTGTTAATCAAACGTAATTTAGATAAATATTTGTTTTACAGGTGATTGCACCTGAAGTTATTCCTGTCTCTCTATTTATATACAAGTATTCGATTAACTGTTCGTTGTATTCGTTTTCATACAGGCGTAGACTTTTAAATGCTTTTTACAGAAGTGCATTAGGTACTGTGCATTCTTCAAGGAGGCATCAAATGATAAAACTAAGAATCAACGGTAAGCTGGTCGACATTGAAGTTGATGGTTCTACCCCCTTGCTTTGGGTGTTGCGTGAACAACTTGGTCTGACTGGCACCAAGTACAGTTGCGGTATTGGCCTGTGTGGCTCCTGTACAGTTCATATTAATGGTGAAGCTGTGTCATCCTGTATGCGCCCGGTGTCTTCGCTCGATGCCTCTCATGACATTGTTACCATTGAAGGTCTTTCCGCGGATAATTCCCATCCCGTGCAACAGGCATGGAAACAACTTGATGTCCCGCAATGCGGCTACTGCCAGTCAGGCATCATCATGTCAGCTGCGGCCCTGCTAAAACATAATCCCACTCCCAGCGATGCTGATATTGATGCGAAGATTACCAATATCTGTCGCTGTGGTACCTTCAATCGTGTGCGACAGGGCATTCATCTGGCCGCGCAGATAGATCAGAAAAACAAACACGGAGGTGCATCATGAAAAATGAACCCGTCAGTGTTTCGCGTCGTGATTTTCTGATTCACAGCAGCGTCATCGGTGCCGGGTTTTCACTGGGATTATACTTGCCTTTTGCCAGTCGGACGGCGTTCGCCACAGACGGTGCGCCAGCTGCAACCGAAGTTAATGCCTGGGTTGAGATTCAGGCGGATGATACGGTCATTATTCGTATCGCTCGTTCTGAAATGGGGCAGGGTACACTCACGGGACTGGCCCAGCTGGTGGTTGAGGAACTGGAGTGTGACTGGAATAAAGTGACCACCGAATATCCCACGCCTGGACAGAATCTTGCCCGTGACAAGGTATGGCGCAGCTTTTCTACCGGCGGCAGCCAGGGCATTCGGGGCAGTCACGACTATGTGCGCAAGGGCGGTGCCGTGGCACGCCATATGTTGATTGAGGCGGCAGCCGAAACATGGGGTGTACCTGTGTCTGAATGTTCTGTTGCCAATAGTGTGATTACCCATATACCAACTCGGCGCACCACCACTTACGGTCAGGTCGCGGCATTAGCTGCCACCTTATTCCCCCCTGAGCATGTGGAACTCAAAGACCCGAAAGACTGGAAGCTGATTGGCCAGCCGGTCAAGCGTCTGGATACCGATGACAAACTCAATGGTAAGCAGATCTTTGGTGCAGATCTTCAGTTACCCGGTATGCTCAACGCAGCGATCAGGGCCTGTCCGGTTTTTGGTGGCAAGCTCGGGTCATTTGATGATAGCAAAGTCAGCAAGATGGCCGGGGTACGCAAGGTGGTGCGGGTGGAAGATAACGCCGTGGCCGTGGTCGCTGATACCTGGTGGCAGGCAAAAACCGCTCTGGATGCCTTGCCAGTTAGCTGGGATAAAGGTCCCCATGCGAAACTGACCAGTGCCGTTATCGACAAGATGCTGGATGAAGGCCTAACCTCCAGCGATAAGGTGTTCCTGGGTAACCAGAAGGGTGACGTGAATAATGCGCTCAAGGGGGCAGCAAAAACAATCGAAGCGACATATCGCTATCCTTACCAGAACCATGCCACTATGGAACCGATGAATGCCACTGCACGCTGGAACAAAGATAAATGTGAAGTCTGGTGTCCGACTCAAAAT
>JAOUMX010000197.1 GCA_029881275.1 Gammaproteobacteria bacterium
GTATTTTTATCCGCATAGATAATGCCATCCTGACCCAGTCGAATATAGTCGCTGGTAGTGGCATAAAATGAACCATCAACACTAATGGCCGCGCCTTCTTTGAATACGATGCCATTAGGGTTAATAAAATAAAAATTTGCACCGGTAATAGATGATGAATCTAAAGCTCCGTTAATTTCAGAACTTGTATTACCTGTAACACGGGAAATAACATTATCGATCGGGGAGGTCGCAGTAAATGTGGCGCTTTCACCAGTATTGATACTGAAGTTACTAAAGCTATGGAAGAGGTTAGTGCTGTTAAGCACGCCATCTACTTCATCAATATTAAAATGTCCTGATCGTATACCAGTAGCACCTCCCAGACTGCCATCAAGTGTTGCATCTGCCCATACAATTGATGAACCAGATAGTCCTAGAAGAATACTTAGAGTCAAGAGATGTCGTTTAGAATTATTTTTATCATTTGGCATTTACAACTTCTCCATGAGTAGCACCATTAAAGGGTTTTTCTCGTGTTGTTATACAGACTAACCCGGTACATTTCTGTACCGGGTATTTTCTGTTTTATCCTGTTTTATCTAATGTCAGGTTTTAAAAAGAAGCTGGATGACCTGAACATTGAGCAGGCAGGGTAGTCACAATGTTAATCGCCAGGCATGTATTTTTTGAATCAATACCTGTCATTGTTATTGTATTGTTACCGCCGACACTTACTTCACAAGCACTCGGTATATCTTTCTTAGCCTGTACCCAGTTAGCACTGGCACTACCTACCAGGTCAACAATCACATCTTCAGCGACATTGAAGTCAGTAAATGTATCACTGTCAGTGTTACCAAATAGAACGAAAGCGTCACTGCCGGCACCACCAGTTAAGGTATCATTGCCACGACCACCATCAAGACAGTCATTGCCATTGCCACCGTTCAGTACATCATTATCGCTACCATTATTTAAGAATGATGAACAGTTTGCATTGGAACCGGTACATTCATAACCCAGTAACAGATCATTGCCGTTATTACCGTTAAGCTGGTCAGCGTTATCACCGCCTTGCAGAATGTCATTATCATCATGTCCATTCAGGATATCAGCACCACTACCACCGAGAATATTGTCAGGTCCTTTTGAGCCTGTAACAATATCATCATTATTACGTGCATGGATGTATGCAACTTTATACAGATCAGTTGCTGAAAAATCCCAGACATTAACCTGGTTATCAGGTGTTGAAACAACAGCCGTATAAGTTGGATATACAGGAGGAAGCGTATTGTCACCCATGTAACCTGGTGCATCAGGGTTAGCACCGATGGCTGCCATGTTAACCGTATTACTACCGCCACCTTGTGCTGAACTGAAAGTGAATATTTCTACATCACTACCATCAGCTGAACAGGTAGTCTGTTCATAAGTCGCTGGGAAAGTCACATAGCCTGGGCCATCTCCACAACCGGCAATTGCTATTTCTTGAGGGCATGATGTAAGACTTTGTAAATCACTTATACTGTTGGCGCACACAGCAGTTGATGTTTCCTGAACCTGGAAGTCACCAATCGCTGTATTCATACCACCGATGGTTAACTGGCCTTCAGCATTGGTTGTCTGACAGGCAGGACCAATTGATGACTGTAGGTCACTACACCAGTCTGTTTTAATGGCCAGTGCTTCACAGGCTCTGATTACTTCAGTTTTACTTCTAATCGCAGCAGTTGCTGGATTAAGTCCCAGGCCTGTTGGCTGACATTCGATACAGACTTCGGTTGCATAGAGCACAACATTGGCATCTACTGATTCAGCGTTGAGTGTTTGAGTTGCAGGGAAGAAATTGACCGGAACGCCATTATCGAATGAAAAACCGACTTCAAAATCACAGCGATTAATTGTTGGGTCTGTTAAGCAGTCAGCATAAAGACCGGTAGCAGGGAGACTGGTATCAACCTTGAAGCGACCATCAAGTAATTTGCTCAGGTCCTGAATATTACCCAGCGCCGGAACTGTGTAAGTACATTTTTCTGCACCGCATGATGTTCCTAGGTCTGCACCGGTATCTGCACAGGTTTGTGTAACATTCTGATAACAGACACCTCGATTACTACCATCAGAACCCAGCAGCTCATAAGTTGCTTCGCCCGATAAACCATTGTGGGTAATAGTCGCATTTATCTTTCCGGACAGGCATAATCTGCCAACACCAGGGGTTGTCGGCTCTTCAAGAAAGTTGAAGGTTATTGGTGCGAGATCATTTTTGTCGCTTGATGTTAAATCAAACGTAATGACGCTACCACCAAAACTATATGGTGCGCAGAAAAAACAGGTTGTACCACCACCTGTTGGGAATGCTAGAGCAGATTGTGATGTGAGGGTGAGTATTACTGAAATGAATACCAGTAATTTATTAATATTATTAACCATGGCAAGAAACCTCCTTCCTTTTTTCATTTACGATTGCTTGATAATTCCATTTGCACAATCATTTGTCCCTACGCCATGTTTAACAGCTGTAGATCCTTGACAACTGTAATCATTTAATCATAAAGACCTTAACCTGTATAGGTCTTACATATCCCTCATTTGGGTAATTTTCACTTGAAAATCGGCATTTTTTTTATAAAAAAACGTTTTTTTTGTTTTTTTACTATAAATATTAGCAATGCCTGATCTATTAATATTCTCGAAAAGTTCAAAAGGCTATTACTAAATAAAACCGATAAGGTTCTTATGAAATAAAATATTCACCCCTGGATTATATAGATGTATTATGCTTTAAAACTGACACAAAATTATAACTAAAGGATAGTTAATATGCTGGCAAGAAATGTACTCACGGGTTTTGCACTGGGTTTGCTTGTCTTGGTATCTACTGAATTAAGTGCAGAGAACGCATCTGATAAAACAAAAGCCACATCAACTGATTCGAATAAAACATCAATAACAACCATTATTTCAGATAGTACTAATAAATTTGTCTATCGCCCACCCAAACGTGGTGCACCAGCGGTGCGCATTGGTGGAGGTACCCGGGGAATAGGCAATCAAACCCTTGAACTCGTTGTTTTTGCACCAGACCACACTGGCCTGACCACCAAAGAACAGCCCACGCTTTACTGGTATGCTTCAGAGCCTGTATTGTCAAAGCTTGAATTAACCATGATCAATGATAAAAATATTGATCCGGAACTGGAGCAAATTGTGTCTGCAACCAGTTCCGCAGGAATCCAGAGCATAGACCTCAGCACAACAAAAGTAAGC
>JAOUMX010000198.1 GCA_029881275.1 Gammaproteobacteria bacterium
TCTGTTTGCATAAGCAAGGATATGCAACATAAGCAGGCGCGCAGGTTCGTTAATTGAGGACGAAATAGCAGACACCAGTCCTGAATATGTTAATTTATAATTATTGTTGATTGCCATAATAGCCAATTCAATAATTAATTATAAATAGCTTAACCATTATTTCCGGCCACACTATTATTTTCAGGAACACTCATACAGGCAGGGCAATAAATCAGCCCCAGGCGAATATGGTATCTCACCAGAGTACCCGAATCGATTTCCTGGTGACAACTATCACACAAGGAACCAATATCAAGCACAGTTTCCTCATAGCCTTCAACTGGAATCTCAACACCATCGATAATTTTATTCCACGGCTTATCTTTTACTATGTCTGATCTAAATGAATTTTCAAGAACAAACCAGCGCTCAATTAATTTCTCAGGCAACCCATGTTTACGCAAGCAGGTGACCATAATAGACTCACGATAATCGAACAATTCATTTGAGATCACCATCCAGTGATGGGCGTTACGTGGTCGATCACCAAAATACACTTTTTCTCCGGAAAATAACCGTCGCATAAATGTAAACTGCTTTTCAATGGAACGCTGTTTAGTTGAATTTTCAAAAAATGGCGACAGACGCGGGTCCTGATAAACTATCTCATAGAAGTCTTTCAAAATACGATTTAATTTTTTACCATATTCAAGAGCCTCCCACATCTCCGGATCTGGCTCCGGATAATCTACCTCATCATATACAGGACAAGTTGCAACTTTATCTTCTGACCGTCTTGCATTGTTAATGGATAACTTAGCATCCAGATTACCGTCAGAACAGTTTCGCAGATCCTTATACTCAAATGGATCTGTATAGACATACTCCTCCGGAACACCTCTATTCAAGAGATCAAGCATCGCCGACTCCACCATTGAGGGCGAGCCTGCAAGGAAAACACGATATTTATCGATATTTGAATGATGCAATGTTGCCAGCTTCACAGCGTCACCGAAATACATATCATTTTGTATGGGGCCAGTTTTGACACAACAAAAGTAATTTATATTATCATACTCAGATGACAGCTTTTTCATTTCATCAACCATGTAGACATCATCAATATATTGACTTCCGTGATATATAAAAATATCACCTTTATGATGATGATCAATAGCATCTCTAACAATCCCAAGATGAGGTGCAAGACCTGTTCCTGAGGAAATCAATAATAAAGGTTTATATTCAATCCCCTGCGGATAAACAGAAACCCCGTTCGGACCCTGAACATCTACAACTGAACCTTCTTCAAGAACATCCAGTATCCAGTTACTTAATAAACCATTGGCCATTCGCTTAACATGAATCTCAATAAAATAATCATCAACACGATTTGCAATCGAATAACTTCTAGTCAAACCATCTTCAGGGCGACTTAAATTAATAAACTGACCAGGCCTGTAATCCGTTAACGATTGAACCTCAAGAAATAATCGACAAACATTATCTGAGAGCATTTCCTTATGATTAACAACAGCAGGATAAAACAAATCACTGTGCGCAACATCCTCAATCACCATATCGCCCTGAGGAACACATACGCATGGCATAAAATAACCATTATTGACTAATGCCGGACGCAAATTATTTTGCGATTCCTCAGGTATATCACCCGATATGCATTTCAAAACGCAGGTCTGACAACTACCCTTGCGACACGAGAAAGACATCTCAACTCCCTGCCGCTGCAAAGACTCCAACAATGTTTCAGAATCCCTGCATTGATATTTCTTATTTTTGAATAATATTTGTCGCATATACTTTAATTTCCGGTTACCCAATATCATCATCTGAACAGTAGGGTATATATTTATAGTTTTCTTTTGGGATAAATATGTTTTGTGCTTTTTTAACCAGATCAACCAGACTGCTAAACTGTTCACGCAATGCAACCTGAAGGAGATCATCTGAATTACAACTATAGGAACGACAGACTTTTGGTCTATTCATCCAGTTTGAACATAAACCTGTCTGACGGTTAAAATGAATACAATAACCATCTGCTGTTTTCTCAACAAATCCAGGAGAGGGCATACCATCTTTACTCTCAGGTCGTTCATCAGGCTCAAGACGAACCAATAATCTACAGCAAAATGTCTGACAACCAAGCTCTCGACCTTTATTACAATCAACGTCACATTTTGTCATCATGAAATACTCCGTTATTGCACAACACATGCTACATCCAGTTAGTTCACATATAATAAAACCCTTAAATAATCTGCTAATTTTTGTTAGATTTTATCAAGAACTGATTTTATGTTTTGCGCCGTTTTTCTCGCCTCAATAAACACCATACCCAGATTTACAGTTGGCTGAGCTGCAACCGCGAGCACCGCATCCTCACCAGCATGGACAAGCAACATCGTACCTTTGGTTCCCTCAATCAGTACCTGCTTCAATTCACCTCGAGAAATTTCCTGTGCTGCACGATTCGCCAGCGCCAACAGCGAAGCACACATAGCACCAAATCTGTCGGGATCAACACTTTCATCAAGCACCCATGCAAGAGAGAAACCGTCACCTGTTATCACAGCTGAAGCCTCAATATCTTTTGATGCACCATTAAACGCTCTTAAAATAGGTCTTAGGGCTTTTCCTCGCACATCATTCTTATCAGCATATCCAGAATCAGCTGACATGATTTTTAATACCCACAATTATTTCCTCATAAACAATTTCATTAATAGCCATGTACAGGCTCATAGCAACCATGAGCCTGTACACACTTCTTTTTATACAGCAGCTTCAAGTGTTGGAATTGCAGATCTTGCCTTTGTTAATGCCATACCAAGGTTGGCAGATTTTCGACACACAAAACATACAACATGCTCTTCATTAACTTTACCGCGTAAAAATATATGCAAAAGATTCTCACTATTAACAATCATTTCATGAAAATAATGCTTTCCATCTTCTACACCACGTGCTTTTTTGAACATATTTTCTATAGTAACTACATTAGCACCCTGAAACATATCCGATGTTGCCGCTGCCAATAACTCTAAAACCTCATCAGGATGAGAATCAACAGTCTTAACACCTAACAACATACCTGTACTCAAATCAACATAACCTGCTGCTACACACTCTGGTACAGAAGCTATGCTTTTTTGAAGTTCTTGCTCTAATTTACTAGCCATATTTATT
>JAOUMX010000079.1 GCA_029881275.1 Gammaproteobacteria bacterium
GCCAGTTATCTTTGACCGGCGGATGTACTGGGCGTATCAATTTATGATATGACTAATAATCAGTTTGATTTTCACCCGGGCCCGGTATTCAGTCAGGTATTACTGGCAGATGAAATTAATCGGGCAACGCCTAAAACTCAAAGTGCTCTGCTCGAAGCCATGGAAGAACGTCAGGTAACACAGGATGGTGTGAGTCGCCATCTGCCCGAACCCTTTTTCGTTATTGCCACACAAAATCCAGCTGAACAGGTCGGCACATTTCCCTTACCCGAATCGCAGCTGGATCGTTTTCTGATGCGTATCGAAATTGGTTATCCCGACCAGAATGCAGAACGTGAACTGCTGACCGGTAACGATCGACGTCAACAAATCAAGCATCTTCAACCGGTTATCAGCAGTGAACAACTCACGAAATTACAGAATGCTGTAGCACAGGTGCACATATCCAAAGCCTTACTGGATTACTTGCTTGCGCTGATCAGAAGCAGTCGTCTTTCGCCCTGGTTCGCCACTGGCCTGTCACCACGGGCAGGACTTGCACTGCAAAAATGTGCGCGCGCATGGGCATTATTACAGGGACGCGATCATGTTCTGCCTGAGGATATTCAAATCATCACTCCCTCTGTTGCAGCGCATCGATTATTGATCAACAGCGATTACCAGAATGAATCCATTGATACCTTAATAGACCGGCTTATTAAACAGGTTCCCGTTTAATGTCAGAAGGACTACCCCTTATTCCTCGCCCAATTGCGCGAATCATTGAAAGGTGGGCAGATAAACGACTGGCCAAACCAGAACACAAAACCACTCTGATCAGGCAACGTATTTATATTCTGCCGACACGGCATGGAATTATTTTTTGCATTATGCTTTTATTGATTCTTACTGGTTCAATTAATTATGAAAATAGCGCCGGTTACCTGTTAACGTTTCTACTTACCGGCATCGGTTTTCTAGGCATGATTCACACTCATCAAAATCTGAATCACCTGACACTGGATGCCATTGCTGCGAAACCGGTCTATGCTGGCCAATGCGCAAAATTTCCTGTTCGCATCAGCAGAGAAAACAACAAAGAACATTTCAATGTGGTATTGCAATCACGATTATCCGAAAAAACAAGTTTTAATCTGTTTAAAAATGAATCTGAAAGTATTACAGACATTCCCTTAACCAGCAAAACCCGAGGCATGTTGCAACTGGGAAAAATAAAAGTATTTACTGAATTCCCTCTCGGACTGTTTCATGCCTGGTCATGGGTAGAGATTGACAGTCGATGCCTTATTTACCCGGCACCCGAATCGCATTTACAGCCTTTAAAATTATCCGGTGAGAACGCTGGTAATAAAAAAGTCGAAGTCAATGGTAATGATGATTTCACCAGCATTCGTGATTATCAGAAAGGCGACTCACCTGGACAACTTGCATGGAAAGCCATTGCACGTTCAGGAAAATTACAAAGTAAATTATTTACCGGTGAAGCAGGTAATGAAATCTGGTTACGCTGGGACGACCTTGCCTACCACATTAATACAGAACAACGTTTATCCATACTCTGTCACTGGATTCTGGAATGCGATCACAAAGGACTGAATTATGGACTGGATATTCCAGGTAAAATAATTCAGCCTGCATCGGGTCTGCATCATAAAAACGACACTCTGAAAGCACTGGCTTTATTTAGCCCTGTTAAACATGAACAGCCATATAAAAATACATGAAACGTCAGAATTCTGGGTATTGTTGCCACTCTTTCTGGTGATCATACCCCACTTCCCCAGATTGCCATCCTGGGTTGTTGTATTGCTGCCTGTATTTTTTATCTGGCGACTGATGACCATTAAACAGCCGGGGTTATCACCCGGTAAACTGCTGTTAGTCTGTATTGCCCTGCTGTCTATAAGTGGTATTTTTTTACATTACGGAACTATTTTTGGAAGAACGGCAGGCACCAGCCTGTTATGCACTCTGCTAGGCATCAAGTTACTGGAAAGCAATCAACAACGTGATTACATGTTATTAATTACTCTGGCCACATTTATCATTGTGACTAACTTTCTATTTTCTCAAAGCATCATCACCGTTATTTATATGTTACTCATGGTCATACTGCTGACCGTGAGCATGATCAGCATTAATCAGGGCAACACGGTTGTTCCGCTCAAATCCAGATTTAAACTGGCATCTGCTCTTGTCGCCCAGGCATTACCTTTTATGCTGATTTTATTTGTACTGTTCCCAAGAATACCCGGGGCATTATGGCAATTACCAGATGATAAGAATGCGGCCATAACCGGATTAAGCGACACTATGTCACCGGGCAACATTTCTCGACTGGTACAATCTGATGCCATTGCGTTCAGGGTAAAATTTGATACTGACATACCGGAACAACATAAACTTTACTGGCGTGGATTAATTCTCTGGTACTTTAATGGTCAGGAGTGGAGTCAGGGCAATCCCAATCAGACCCGGCAAGCGACTCTGGAAGCATTTAGTCATCGTGTTGAATACACAGTAACTCTGGAACCGCACAATAAAAAATGGCTGTTTGCCCTGGACATGCCTGGCAAACATGCTGAAGACATCATATACGATAATAATTATCTGCTTCGATCTAAAAAAACAATAGAGTCCATTCACCAGTATTCTTTAGAGTCTTATTTAAATTACCGCATAGGTCACAGCCTTTCCCGATGGGAACAAGATGCCGGGCTTAGTCTGCCTGTGAATTCAAACACAAAAACTATAGCCCTTGGAGAAAAGTGGCGTAATTCATTTAAAAACCCGGAAGAGATTATTAATCATGCACTACAACATTTTAACAGGGAGAATTTCATATACAGCATGGAACCCCCTCTCACACCCGGTTTTGATCCAGTTGACACATTTCTATTTGATACCAGAAAAGGGTTCTGTGAACATTATGCCAGCAGCTTCACATTGCTGATGCGGGCTGCCGGAATTCCCGCAAGAGTTGTTCTCGGATACCAGGGAGGAACATTAAATCCGCTGAATAATTATATGACGATTAGACAGGGTGACGCACATGCCTGGTCAGAAGTCTGGTTGAATAATCGAGGCTGGGTACGCATCGACCCAACAGCTGCTATAGCACCTGAACGGATTGAGCTTAATCTTAATGCTGCTTTACATCAGAATGATGCAAGACCTTTATACATGCATTTTAATAACGGACTTTTAAAACAGATCCGTTTTTACTGGGATGCGATTGATAATAGCTGGAAACAATGGGTGATTGCTTATGATGCCAGCATACAGAAGGAACTGTTATCTTCGATAATAAATAAAAAAATAAATTACCATGACATTATAGTCATGCTGATATTTTCAATAAGTATCGTTGCTTTTACAATCACACTGTTAATTACAAAACCGCTTGTTTTTTCGAAACAGGATCCTGCTCAAAAATTATATATTAAATTCTGCCAAAAAATGGCACGTAAAGGATTAGTAAAAGCAGCCCATGAAGGACCACAAGATTTTGCTTACCGGGCAGAAAAAGAATTCCCGGAAAAGAAATCGACAATTGAGTTTTTTATCAAACTCTATATTAATTCGCATTACAGATCGCGCCATAATATAGAGCAGATAAACAAGATGAAGAAATTAATTAGAAACTTATAATTATTAACTTAATGCTGCTTTAGACATAAGCTCAAAACATTTCACAAAAGCACCGGATAAGCCGGGCTCTTTTATCATCGCAGCATAATCGCCTTTATTAAACTTTAACTTGCGAGTTGTATATGCCAGGCCAAGTTTCATCAAGCTGGGTGGTTTTTTCATCCAGTCCTGCCAGTCTTCCATCTTGGCTCTCAGGTCCCATACGATGGTTTCGTGCGCTGGTGCTCCGATAGAAACCAGCTGCCCCTCAGACACGGTTAACACACATCGAGGCTGATCTTCCCCATCCAGGCCAAAAGCCACAACCGAGTTAAAACGGGATTTCCTTAGCTGCGCCATAATCCCATCACCACTATTCCACAGTTCTTTGAACTTAACATCCCATTCAGCCGAAAATAATTCTGGCATTTTCTCTGCCCCCCAGAGGCATTTTATTATGTAAGTTAAATTTTTTATGCGTAATATACAGGCAAGATGTTTGCTCTGACTAACATAAGTTTATTACAGAAAGTATAAATCACAACATTTTAGATCTATCCGGATATAAAAAACCTCATCATGCGCAGGTTTATATAATTGTTTTTTAAGCAAATAACCCTTTTCTATGGTCATTTAAGCCTTTGCCGGGACGTAAAAAAACCCCATGACGGGGTTTCTTTATTTATATGGCGGAGAGACAGGGATTCGAACCCTGGGTAGGGATAAACCTACGCCGGTTTTCAAGACCGGTGCTTTCAACCGCTCAGCCATCTCTCCAGATGCTCATAGCGTTGAGGGGCGCTAGAATACCCGATATTGACTTGTAAAACCAGAGCTTAGACCCAATTTATGGAACTAAGATAACACTTGCCTTGTCACATACAGGTGTTAAGCTATTACTCACTAAACTTATTATAAAACAGGAAGATATATGAACGATCACAACATTTCCCTAGGCCGCGCGCAGGAATCTGTCCTGGCGACCAACAAGGTTTTGAAAAATACTTACGCGTTGCTATCCATGACACTGATATTCAGTGGCCTGATGGCCTTTGTAGGTGTTTCCATTAATCTAGGTCATGGCGCAGCACTGATTGCCAGTATTGCCGCTATCGCAATGCTCTGGTTTGTACTCCCCCGCACCGCTAATTCAGCTGCCGGTATTCCTGTCATTTTTGCCATTACCGGCTTATTAGGACTGGGTCTTGGACCGGTTCTTAACCACTACCTGGCCGTAAATTCCGATATTGTCATGACGGCTCTGGGTGGTACGGGTGTTATTTTCCTCGGTCTTTCTGGTTACGCGTTAACCACCCGCAAAGACTTCAGCTTTATGGCCGGCTTCCTGATGGTTGGCATGTTTGTCGTATTAGGTGCGGCACTGCTGAATATCTTCCTGGAAATACCCATGCTGTTCCTGGCAGTCAACGCTGCCATAGTGATGATCATGAGCGGACTCATTCTGTTTGAAACATCCAGCATTATCCATGGCGGTGAAACCAACTACATTATGGCCACAGCCAGCCTGTTCCTCTCTATTCTGAATCTGTTCCAGGCATTGCTACATCTGCTAGGTGCATTTTCTAATAACGATTAATTGCTAGAGCTGCTAGCTGTTATATTAAGCCCCGTTTATCGGGGCTTTTTTTAATCACGGGGTAAATAATATGGACTGGGTCAAAATTGGTTCCGCACTATTTCTACTCGCCATGCTGGTATTCATATTTCCACGTATGAAACAGGCACTGGAGAATGCACCAAAAGGTAACATGCAGGACTGGATGAGCTTTATCGTTCCCCTGGCTGCGGTTATCGGTTTTGTCATCCTCCTCCTCATGATGGTATAAACCCGGATAGTCTGGGTTTAAATTGCCCTGTCTCACCCCTATATTGCCTTTTGTCTCATAAAATACTGGATCCCCCCATGCAACAAGAACATCCATTTGCGCCTTTTATACGCATCCTTGGTAAAGGTAAAAAAGGCTCACGAGGCTTTACTATTGAAGAAGCCTATGACGCCATGAGCATGATTCTCAGAAATGAAGTCACCGCCGAACAACTGGGTGCCTTCCTCATGCTGTTACGTGTTAAGGAAGAAACACCTGATGAAGTCGCCGGTTTTGTCCGTGCAATTCGTGACTTTATAGAATACCCGGCTGAATCTCAGGCAGATCTTGACTGGTCGTCCTATGCGGGTAAACGCCGCCACTCTCCCTGGTATGTATTAAGTGCATTATTACTGGCAGAAAATGGTATCAAAGTGTGTATGCATGGTGCAGAAGGCCATACTGCAGGCCGCATGTATACCTCAGAAGTTCTAAAGCCACTGGGTATAGAAACCTGTACAACACTGAAGCAGGCACGTGATGAAATTAATAAAAATAATTTTAGTTATATGCCACTCCAGACTATTAATCAGCGCCTCAAGGACATTATCGAATTAAGACCTTTTCTGGGTTTACGTTCACCGATTCACACTGTCGGCCGTATGATTAACCCGCTGAAAGCACCTTATTCTATTCAGGCCATTTTCCACCCTGGCTATCAGAAAGTGCATCAGGAAGCAGCACAATTACTGGGTGAACCCCATCTTGCTGTATTCAAAGGGGAAGCCGGTGAAGTAGAACGTAATCCTGACACAGAATGTACCGTATCATGCGTACACAATTCAGAAATGAATGATGAAGTCTGGCCGCCACTATTCAGTAAACGCCACGTTAAAGAAGAAAGCCTTGATATTAATCGATTACACAATGTCTGGCGTGGCCAAGATAAAGATGAATACGCTGAAGCTGCTATTACCTCCACAGCCGCTATTGCTCTGCGCTTAATGGGCAAAGCTGATTCACCGGAGTCTGCCATTACACAGGCAAATGAAATGTGGGCAAGGAGAGACAAAGAAAAATTCTAAGCCTTTTTTAATTCCATCTTGAAATAACAGATCTATTTTTGATATAAAAACACCCGGACGCTTTTATATCAAAAAGGATCGCCATCAAATGACAACAAGCACAATACAACATATCGACTCATCACCTTTATGTAAGGACAATGGTCCACGAATCAATACCGCTCTCAGGTTTTATCATGAAATACTGGGACTGGAACACCTGCATTACGGTCTCTGGGAAAATGACCCCTTCAATATGAAGGGACTCAAAACAGCTCAGGAACGCTACAGCGATCATCTGCTAAGCTATTTTCCAGAATCAACAAAAACCATCCTTGATGTGGGCGCCGGTACCGGAGCAACCACAGAAAAAATACAAGCTCATGGTTATGATATTGAAGCACTATCACCCGATCCCTATCAACAACATTTATTCAAAAATAAACGCCATATAATTTTTAACCTGTGCAGATTTCAGGACTTCAAACCCAGAAAAAAATACGACTTAATCCTGATGAGCGAATCATGCCAGTACATCCCCATGAATGATCTGTTTAAAAATGCGAAAGTTTGCGCCCCTGCGGGTTATTTATTAATTAATGATTATTTTGTTACTAAACCTGACAATACCGTAATGTCAAAAAGCGGACATAACATGAGCCTGTTTTATCAAAAAGCCCGTGATCATCATTTTGAATTAATCAAAGAAGAAGATATCACAGACCAGACAGCCGTTAGCCTGGATCTGGCCAAAAGCTGGATTGATCATTACATTGTGCCCAGCATTGATTTACTAACTTATTCCTTTGGACGCAAACATCCTAAGCTATTTAAACTAATTAGCTGGTTAATGCGCAACAAATTAAAAAAATTAAATGATCAAATCATGCTGCTGGATTCTGAACATTTTAAACGCGTAAAGAGATATAAAATTATGCTGTTTAAAGTTCCAGGATAGTATCCTGCAGTCATTATTAGTCATATCAGACTTAAACTGTCTGAATACAGTTAGCCAGCCGGTAGCTGATCTATATTGTTACTATTTTATTTCTTATAAAAAATCAGATGCTGTAGAAAATAACGGCACATACTCACAGCGAATAATCCCATTACCGGAATAACAGAATCCAGTGAATGCGGTTACAATAAAGATATTTAAGCCCATTAGTCGCCAGTTAGATCCATTAAAAGGCATCGATCACCTTCCTATATAATTTTCATGTGCTAATGTTAATACTTATAAAAACACGGCTCATGACAATCGATTGACAGAGTTGCATATTGCAATAACTGTGATCCGATACTGATTATCTGTAACTGTATAAGGTTTATTATACATAGAATCAGATCAATTCCGGCCCAACACGAGTTCACGTCAGTGACTCAGTCAATCGGATGATAAATTAACGGATTTATAATATTATGAAAACCTTTCTTAAAATTATTGCAGGCCTGTTTATAATATGTTTACTTGTACTCGCCGGCTTCATCTATAGCTTTGATGCCAATGATTATAAGAATGAACTGACCGGTATTATCGAAAAAACAACGGGGCACTCAGTTCATATTAATGGCGATATTAATATTTCAATTTATCCGTTAATTAGCATAAAAGCCAGCCAGGTTACCATCGATAACAAACCCGGCTTTAGTAAACATGATTTTGCCAGCATTGAGCAATTCATAATTGGCATAAAAATCCTGCCCCTGCTACAAAATCGTCTTGATATAGACAAGCTGGTATTAAACCGTTTATCGATTGATTTTGAAAAAAATTCTGCCGGTAATGACAACTGGTCAGATTTGGATAAAAAATCAGACAATACTAATACGGGCTCTGCTCTGGCATTTAACGGCATTGCCATTGGTGCTATCGAAGTTATCGATTCCAGTCTTTCATGGCGTGATACCCATACAGGCAAGCAATTTATTATTTCAAAAATGGATCTCAATACAGACACCATTATCAATGGCCAACCCTTACCTGTCAGCTTAAAGGCACGCATCAGGAGCAATTTACCTGACTGGAATGCAGCAGTTGCCATTAAGACACAACTGGAATTCAGGAATGACTCCGTTGTGTTTAATGCAAATGATCTAAAATTAGCTGCAAATGCCATATTCCCATCATCGGTTGGCAAAATCTCATTAGCATTGAATGCAAAAAATAGCCAAATCAACCTTCAATCTCAAACAATCAAATTAGCCAATACTCAGGTTAAAACACTGGGTCTGGCGATGACGGGTGATTTCGACATAGAAAACCTGTTTTCTACGCCAATGATTCATGGCCCTTTAGAAATCAAACCGTTTGATGCACATACACTGGCCGAACAATTTAAAATCACCATACCTGTAATGAAAAAGGCAGACAGCCTGAAACAGGTATCATTAACTACACATTTCAAAACTGACTTTAATTCGCTACAGATGGATGAACTCAGTGTTAATACGGATAACAGCCGCATCAACGGCTTTATTCAAATTCAGAACTCACCAGAATTAATGGTTCGTTATAATCTGACTATCGATAAAATGCGGTTAGATGATTACAGTCCTGCCAGTAGCGCAGAAAACCAGACAGAGATCCCTTTACCAGTTGATTTCATTAAAACCGTTGATCTTGAAGGTGACCTTAATATTGAGACATTAATCATAGATGATATTGAACTGACAAAATTCCATAGCACATCAAATATAAAAAATGGCGTTATCAATGCCAGTCCGCTGACCATGCTCATTGGTGAAAGCATCGTTAATGCAAATCTGCAACTGGATACCAGTACCACTCCAACTGGCATAATCACTATCGCAGCCGAGAACATAGATGCAAAAACAACGGCTAACCCCTGGCTTGGCACCGTTCTCGGAAATGGCATCTTAAGCCTGGAGGGTAAAATAAATGCCAAAGCAGATCTAAAAATAAATGGATCCAGTATCAGTGCACTGAAAAAATCCGCATCAGGAACAGTTACCCTTGACATGCAAAATGCCATGCTTACGGGCATTGATCTTGACCATGCTTCACGGTCAGTTGTAATCGATTATGCAAACAAGAATAATCTGAGAACACGAGCATCATATGTTGCTAATTACATACCTGACCATGAAACTCAATTCAACAGTATACATGCCACTTTTACTGTCGCCCCGGGAAAACTAAACAATAATGAATTAACACTGATTTCAGATCAGGCAAATATTACCGGCTCAGGCCATATCGATACCATAAATAATAAACTGAATTACAATTTAACTGTTGATATAAATATTGAAAACCCTGTTGATATACGCGATAAACTCCGAGATCATCCGATGGAATATAGAGCTCAGGGAAAATTTAAAAATGTCAGCTGCGAATTTGATTATCAGCGATATGATTTCCTGGTTTCACGTATGCTGATGATAGAAGCCAAGGCACGAAAAATTAAACAGATGAAAGAAAGCGCAAAAAAGACCTGGTAAAATTCATAACCGGACAGACTCTGGTTATCTTTGTAACATTTATCTGTCACCACAAGCGTAACCCGGCGAGCCTGCTATTGAGTGCCAATGAAACTAAATAATACTTTTATCCGGGCTCTCAGTTAAAACAGGCTCCAGCCCGGCACTGCCCTTATCCGCTTGATAGTCATCCGCAATCCAGTAACCGGCTACCGCAATCAACGCATCACCGAGATAGACTAACGGAATCCTTGACCGTTGCCAGACCGGTATAGCAGCTTCCTGAAACAGTTTTTTTAGGCTGTGAGTACCATTGCGACCAGCAGGTTTGATGTGTTCACCACCCTGACGAAAACATACGGTTAAGTCTTTGCCGATAATGTCAGCTTTCAGTCCCCTACCCGTCGTTTTTTTCATAGTGAGCTGTTTTGATAATGATGCAATCATCAATGGCTGCTGACCATCCCAGTTAAATATTTGTTTATCATCATGATGAATAGCAGGAACAACAATTAACTCACCTTTGTAACGATACATATCAAATCCTGACCAGCTAACTTTTGATTTTGCATCTTCTTTTTCTGTAAACATTTGCTGCATAATCTGTTGCAGAATTTTACGTGACGGTACAGGAATATTTTGTTGTTTAATCCAGTAACGTAAAATATTTCGCAGATGGGGTTCGTCAAAATCCAGCAGTGCATCTACTGGCAGGCTGTCCGGATCTGCATGAATATATTTCAGCTCTTCTGCCGCATAATATTCCAGTAGCTGTTTATTTTCTGCCTGCTGTTTCGCCACAGTCGAGATAATTTTATCAATGGCAGGCCAGCGTTGTTTGAGTAATGGCATAATCCGATTACGCAGATAATTACGATCATAACGATCATCCTGATTACTTGGATCTTCTACCCAGTTCAGATCATACTGTTTTGCATAGGTTAAAATATCGTTCTGGGTAAATTCAAGCAATGGCCGCATATGCAGGCCTTTTGAGAAACTATCGCAAAATGGCATGGCAGCGAGTCCTGCAGCCCCCGCACCTCTGAATAATTGCAACAGAAAAGTTTCTGCCTGATCATCCTGATGTTGCGCAGTTAATAAACAATGATGTTCCTCGACCAGCGTTGCCAGTGCCTGATAACGGGCATGACGAGCCGAGGCTTCCGGGCTTTCACCATTTTTTGCACAGGCATTAACCGCAATTGTTTGAAATGGAATATTGAGTTGCTGACAACTTTGAGCACAGTGCTCAGCCCATTGCCCGGATACAGCCTGAAGGCCGTGATCAATATACACGGCACGGACATCGAGTTTGGTTTGTGACAGTAGATGCAATAAAACCTGGGAGTCGACACCACCACTGTAGGCCAACCACCAGGTTTTTATTGTTTTACCCGTCGGGGTATGGTTTAAACACTGCAGAATGTTTTCTGCATTCAGAATCACGATGCGTCGCTGAACTGTCCGTAACTCATTAATCGCTTGTAACGCGTATCGAGCAATTTATCCGTACTCATTTGCTCAAGATTCTCCAGGCTCTGGATTAACGCCTGTTGAATATTACGTGCCATGGCATCGATATCACGATAAGCACTACCCAGTGGTTCATCAATGATAGCGTCGATTAAACCGAGTTCTTTTAAACGACCGGAAGTAATACCCAGTGCTTCTGCAGCTTCCTGTGCTTTTTCTGCACTTTTCCACAGTATGGATGCACAGCCTTCAGGTGAAATAACCGAATAGGTACTGTACTTCAACATCATAACACGGTCACCAACACCAATAGCCAGTGCCCCACCGGAACCGCCTTCACCAATCACTGTGCAGATAATAGGCGTCTTCAGTGCCGCCATTTCAAACAGATTTTTAGCAATGGCTTCTGACTGACCTCGTTCTTCTGCGCCGATACCAGGATACGCACCCGGTGTATCAATAAAGGTAATCACCGGTATTTTGAAG
>JAOUMX010000199.1 GCA_029881275.1 Gammaproteobacteria bacterium
GTCAAATTAGCAGAGAACAATCAGGCCAGTCTGACTGTGGTTGAGGTAATCGACGAAATACCTGCGAACACAAAATTACTCGAACGTGTTATGTCACCTGTAAATCTGCAGGCAAAAATGGTGGCGGAGCATGAAAATAAACTCGAGAAATTGATTGCGCCCTGGAGTACAAAGATCAAAATAAAACATAAGGTGCTTTCCGGTATCTCATTTTTAGAAATCATTTATGAAGTTCTTCGTAACGGACATGATCTGGTGTTCAAGATGGCTGA
Organism: Gammaproteobacteria bacterium; assembly: GCA_029881275.1. Taxonomy (GTDB): domain Bacteria; phylum Pseudomonadota; class Gammaproteobacteria; order SZUA-229; family SZUA-229; genus JAPHQX01. The sequence continues at coordinate 273 of JAOUMX010000199.1, forward strand.
AAGCGGTGGCATATTGAATCGTATGTTCGGGAGTGATGATATGCACCTGCTACGCAAATGCCCATGTCCGGTATGGTTAGTCAGGCCAAACTCACCCAGGACGTATCAGAAGATATTGGCTGCTGTGGACGTGGATGATATTTACCCGCCAGAAGAGCTGAGTACGAGGCATTTGCTCAATATGCAGGTTCTCGAAATGGCAGGTTCACTGGCATTGCTGGAGTCGGCTGATCTGCACGTTGTGCATGTCTGGGAAGCAATTGCAGAGAATTATGTAAACCTTATCTTTAGTGATATGTCTGAACAAAAAATCACTAGTTACGTAGAAGAAGTCAGACAAAAATATGAGGATAATCTGAATGAACTCATAGGTGAATTGACTCATCATATGGGGCAGGATGCACTGAATTATATCAATCTCAAAAAGCATTTGGTAAAAGGTCATCCACGTAAAGAAATTCCTTTGTTTGCACAAAAGATTAAGGCTGATCTTGTCATTATGGGCACCGTGTCCCGTATCGGAGTGCCGGGTCTGTTTATGGGGAATACAGCAGAAAACATTCTCAACCAGCTTGATGATTGTTCAGTGCTTGCGGTCAAGCCACAGGGATTTGTTACACCGGTTGTTTTAAATAAATGAAGTCATGTGGAATTCGAGGTGTTAGGGTTAATCGAATAACATGAGTACTAATTCAATGGGTAATAAACGGGAGAATCGATATGATAAGCATCAGGCATATTCTTTTGGTTCTTAATGATATAGGTAGCAGCAGTCGTTGTTAGATCGGGTTGCTGTAGTAGCAAAAGAAAAAGAAGTGCAGGTAACTTTTTGAGCGTTTTGGATATGCCTTCGGGTGATGATGAGATGGGGCCTGAGATGTCAGATCTTCAGCGAATGATGGAGAAAGATCGTTTCGATCAGTTGCATGATGTCGCTGCTGAACTTAAAAAAGTTGGGCATCCAGGTAACAGTCAAGCTATCGCAGGGAAAGGCCTTTATAGAGATCATTCGTGAAGCTTTAAGTGGCAATTATGATCTCGTAATGAAGCTGGCGGAGAGTGAGGTAACCCTAAAAAGTATAATATTTGGCAGTACAGAAATGCAGCTTTTTCGTTTGTGCCCATGTCCGGTGTGGGTAATAAAACCAGTCCATCATACTGAGGTGGGCAAGGTTATGATTGCCGTTGATCTGCTTCCTTCAGAGCAGGAAAAAACTGCGCTCGCAGACAATGTTATTCAATGGGGAAAATACCTTGCTCGTTCATTGGGTGCTGAGCTTCATGTAATTCACGCATAGGAACTCTTTGGGGAAGCGACTTTGCGAGGTCGAATGATACTGTCAAATACAGTCGATAAACTTGTGCAGAATGAGGAACAACAGCATTGGCAGTGGTTGAATGACACGCTTACACGAAATGGTTTGGAAAAGGGTGAGGTGCATATCCATTTCCATAATGGTGATGCGAAAAATTTAATTCCACAAATAGTAAATAATAGCAAGGCAGACTTCTGATTATGGGGACGGTTGGACGCACTGGGATATCAGGTTTTTTCATTGGTAATACAGCTGACTCGGTCCTTCGTCAGGTAGATTGTTCAATTCTTGCAATTAAACCAGAAGGGTTTGTGACACCGGTTGAACTCAAAGACTAACGCGGTCTACACAAAGATTTGCCCTGCTTTACTTGCCAGTTCAAGGAGGGGTGTGATGGTAAAATTAATTGTTTCCGGTGCGATAGCTGGAATCGGCTTCGCCGATGCGTTCCATTGTGCCTGATACCAGTAGCGTTACCAGTTACAGCAGAATTTTATGTCCCAGGGGGCGTCTCCTGTCGTCTTCCCTGTATATTATTATTCTGGCCAACTTGAGTGTATTTGCGCAATAACAGTTTTTCGATCTCTACCAGCCACAGTACTGAAGACGCCACCAGAATAACCCGCAGCCAGGCTGCCAGGTCCATGTCTGTGGTGGCGAACAGGCTCTGCATCGGTGTCAGGTAGGTAAAACCCAGCTGGATTAACAACAGCAGGCCAATGGCATAGAGCAGGTAACGGTTGCCCGATAGCCCTTCAAAGGTTAATGAGGGGGCCAGCAGATAACGAGTACTGAACAGGTAGAATATCTCGAACATCACCAGGGTATTAACGGCCACGGTGCGTGCCAGCTCAATAGAAGCACCATGATCACGTTCCCAGAGGAATAGTCCGAAAGTACCGGCAACAAGAATCAGTGATACAAAAATAATACGCCAGATAATAAAACTGGAGAGTATGGGTTCTTTGGGGTCACGCGGTGGACGCTCCATGATATTACGTTCTGCAGGTTCGAAAGCCAGTGTCAGTGCCAGGGTGACTGCAGTGATCATATTGATCCACAGAATCTGCACGGGTGTGATGGGTAACATGCGACCCATGGCGATAGCGGCGATAATAGTCAGGGCCTCACCACCGTTGGTGGGCAGGATAAAGAGAATGGCTTTCTTGAGATTGTCGTAGACGGTGCGACCTTCCTCTACGGCATGGGCGATGGAGGCAAAGTTATCATCGGTGAGCACCATTTCAGCCGCTTCTTTGGCAACTTCGGTACCCTTGTGTCCCATGGCGATGCCGACGTCAGCACGTTTCAGTGCTGGTGCATCATTTACACCGTCACCGGTCATGGCAACCACGCCACCAGTGGCCTGCAGTGCTGTCACCAGTTGCAGTTTCTGTTCAGGTGATACGCGAGCGAAGATATCGGAATGCTGAACCGCTTCCCGTAGTTGAGCTTCATTATAATTATCCAGGTCTGATCCCTTAACCACGGTAACGCCATCACCTATACCCATTTGTGCGCCAATGGCGCGAGCAGTGATGCCATGGTCACCGGTG
>JAOUMX010000080.1 GCA_029881275.1 Gammaproteobacteria bacterium
GCATTAACACATAAAATACAAAATTCTTCGCCACCCATACGTGCAAGAATATCACCCTCACGTAACTGTTGTGACAGTATGGCAGCTATATGCTTCAGGGCCAGGTCACCAATATGATGACCATAGGTATCATTTATTTTCTTAAAGAAATCTATATCCAGCATGGCAACGGATATAGTTACATTTTTTCGTCGGGCATTATCGAATAACTTATTACCAGTTTCGAATATGTACTTACGATTAAAAAGACCGGTTAAGAAATCCTTAGTGGCGGCATCCAGTATCTTACGGTAATGAGTTATTGAATCGATATTTTGATTAACGCGGCAATAAAATTCTTCATATTGAAAAGGGCGTGAAATAAAATCATTTGCACCTGATTTAAGAAGCTTTATTGAAGTATCGTTAGAGGTTGATGCAGAGATGCCAATAATAGCCATGTCATGACGTGAATGTGTCTCTCTAATTTTTGATATGAACTCCATGCCATTCATATTTGGCATATTATAATCAGTAACGACAAGGGTAATGTCTTTATGTTCATTGAGTTTATCAATGCCATCTTTGCCATCGACAGCTTCAATAACGGTAAGAAACTGATTTTCTAAAAGAGCGCGAGTCATTTGTCGAGAAGTTTTAGAGTCATCAACGACAAGAACTTTATTATTAAAGTTGGATTTCAAGCGTTCAACGGTGTCGATAACATATTGAATTTCATTTAAGTTACGTTTGACAACATAATCAATAACACCTTTGCTAATCAATTTATTATTTATCTGGTCATTGATGGATCCAGTTAAAACGATAACGGGAATATTCTGATCCATTACATAATTAACAATTTCACCATCAGGGGCATCGGGAAGATTAAGATCGAGAATAGCAATAAAGAAATCATCAGGCGCTTTTTCGATTAGAAGTTTTGCCTGTGCCATTGTTGCTGCTGATTCAACAGGAATATCCAGTTGACTGATTATACTGTGTGTCAGCAGACTATTAATGGCGCGGCTATCTTCAACGACAAGAACTTTATTCCCTGATAATTGCATGGTTGTCCTGTTTGGTAAGAGATATTGTTTATAGCATAGTAGTAGATATAGAAAATTATTTAATTTTTTTCAGAGAAGTTTCCCATTCAGGATTGGGTGTAGTTACTGTGAGCTGAATAATTTTGCCCACTTCATTTTCATACCAGCCGTGGTGATTTTGCAGCGGTTCTACCTGGTAACCCCACCAGGCACCGGAATGGTCCTGTGCAATCCAGTGAACCCAGTCGGGTAAATTGAAATCAGATACATTGATCAAGCGGACTCCATTAAGTCATCCAGTTCATCATCCATGTGCATCATGGTAAGTTCAGAAAAACCACCGATCCATTTTCCATCAATAGTAATCTGTGGCACGGTACGGGCACCATCAGTAATTTCAGCCATTTCACGAAGCGCAGCATGATCAGAATCAACCCTGGCTTCTTCATAAGCTATACCCCACTTGGTTAGCAGGTGTTTGGTTTTATCACAGATGGGGCAGCGAGCGGTACTGTATATTTTTACACGGGCCATAGAGTTTCCAGCAGGATTAAAAAAGCTAATTATATCAAACTTAGACGGTGCTAAAAATCGATAAATATCATAAGGTTATTATTGGCATTCTTTTACATTAGATAAAAAATCATGCAAAATGCACAGCCCCCCGTGTATGTTGGAGTTAATAGATGGTGTTTAAAGTTAAAATTCAGCCCAGTGGGCATGAATTTGATGTTGAGACAGATGAAACTGTACTTGATGCGGCGTTACGCCAGTCTATTGACCTACCTTACGGATGTCGTGGCGGTGCCTGCGGTAGCTGTTTGGGTATGTTACTCAGCGGTCAGGTTCGTTATGAGGAAGAGCCCATAGCCTTAACTGATGAGCTTCGCCAGACAGGTAAAGCACTGTTTTGTATGGCTATTCCGGAGACAGACCTGGTGATCGGGGCTGATGAGCTGGAAGAGCTGGCCGATATCCAGATTAAAAATCTGCGCTGTCGTGTCGAGCAAAAAGTTCGCATGAACCATGATGTCATTGCATTAAAACTAAAACTCGCAGGCGATGAGCGACTGCAATATCATGCTGGACAGTATATAGAATTTATACTGGAGGATGGTAAACGCAGGGCATTTTCCATCGCTAATGCCCCTCATAAAGATGAACTCATAGAATTGCATATTCGTCATGTGGATGGTGGTGTCTTTACCGATTTTCTGTTTGATGAAATGCCTGATAAAAGCTTACTTAGAATCGAAGGCCCGCTGGGCAGCTTTTATCTCCGTGAAAATTCCGAACGCCCTATTTTAATGGTTGGGGGCGGTACAGGATTTGGTCCAATAAAAGCGATGGTTGAACATGCAATGTATGTTGGCCTGAAACAGCCTGTTCATATTTTTATGGGTGTGCGCGCCCTGAGAGATTTATATATGAAGGAAATGGTTGAGGACTGGTTTAAGGAAAATAGTAATATCAAATTCGTACCCGTATTATCACAGTCTATGAAAGAAGATAACTGGCAGGGTGAAACAGGCTATGTACATGAAGCTGTTGGCAGGATGTATGAAGATCTATCCGGTTTTGATATTTATCTTTGTGGGCCACCGCCAATGATTAATTCAGCTGTGGAGTTATTTATTGCCAAAGGGGCTGATAGAAATCATATGTATTCAGATGCATTTGAATACTCTGCAGATGCACGTAAAGCGCTGGAAGGTAAGTAATTACTGAATTAGTTTAAGGGTCGGTGTTAGATTTTTTGTTGAATCTGATGCTAATGAAGAACCCTGTTTGTCAGCATCTTTATTGCTAAGCGCTATTTTAAGCCCTTCTTTATATAATGATTGAGCTTTATTTTTTTCATTCATTTTTTCTTCAAGTAATTGAGCTAACAGCAAATAGGCTTCAGCTGTAGGACTAATATCGATACTGGTTTCAAGATAGGTTCTTGCTTTACCCCAGAGACTTTGTTTAATACAGAGTTTACCTAAAATAGTTAATAGAATAACTGAACGATTATGACCCAGTAACCAGGTTTCTGCTGTCTCAATTTGATTTAATGTATTAGTTGTATTTAATTGAGCATATAAAGCGACCATGGATTCATTCCAGTGATCAGTTAAATAATTTCGAAGTAATGTTTCAGCTTCATTATCCTGATTCTGCTCCATTAAATATTGAATATAATTTAGTAACAGGCTGGAATTTTTTTTAAGTTTTTTGGGTAGTTGCTGCCAGATGCGGGAAATCTTGTCTTTATTACCAATTTTAACAGCCTGAGCTAGCAGGCCAGAGTAAGTTTCTAATTCAATTGTTTCGAGTTTGTCATTATCAATAAAATTATGCTTTTTTAATTCGTGAAGTAGTTGATGAAGGCTGTCCCAGTCGCCTAGTTGTTGATAAACACGAGCCTGTAATTTTTTAACATAGCCATGTTTAGGTGTTATTTGATTTAGATAGTTAAGAGTTGCTAAAGCCTGCTCATATTGTTTATGTGCCAGTTGTAGCTCAGCTTGAGTAATTCCTATAGCTATTTCAGCTGAAGGAGTTGATTCATGTGCCAATCGTAAATATTCATCTCGACGATCATAGGCGCCCAGTTGCTGTGCTGCCCTTGCCGCCATTAAATAATTAAGTAGCCCGGTATCACTATGTTGTACCTGTTTTAAAAGAATTTTCTCGGCTTGAATAAAACGGCCTTCTGACATTTCAATCAGACCTTTAACCAGTGCATTACGTGCTTTTTCAGCCTGTCTATTGTTGTAGCGAAAGCCAAGATAGCCGGGAATGCGCAGAAAAATGGATAATAATCGAATAAGATAATGAAAAAGAAAAAAACTAACAGCCAGGAAACCGAGTAGGAAAATAAAAGATGATTCTATGCTTAAATCTGCAAAACTGAAAACGACATAACCGGGGCCATAATAATAGGATATCAGGCCGATAGATACGGCCAGTGTGGTTGCTATAATTATTGCCAGCAGGAGTCTTTTCATTACAAAGTCCCAGCAGGTTTGTTAGATGAAGCGGTTTTTTTCTTATTCTGATTCTGTAATAGAACCCAGGATTGAGTAATGTCAGGTAAATCAGGCGTTAGATTCAGATTTTTTAATTCGAGTAAATCATTAACAATTTGTGAAACCCGGTTGTCGTTAGTTTCATAATGTAATTGTAGTAATTGAAGAGCCTGCTCTATATCATGACTAAATTGTTTATCATCATAACGTAAAACAGCCAGTCGGGAACTTAACAGGTATGTTATCAGTAATTTTTCAATTTGCTGTTGTTGATCGGCACTGCTGGCGGGCTGAATACTACGCTGATGAATTTTTATATCACCGATTGTCATGACTGTATCCAGTACCGATTCAACAAATCCTTCAGGCTGTTTTTTTGTAGAGGTATCCGTGGTTTCTAATTGTGCCTTAATTTCTTCCTTTGCGCCTTTAAACGGTAATGCTTCCAGGGCAAGAAAAATTTGATCCAGTTTTAAAGCCGTGCCGTTTATATCCACCTGATGAATCACTTTTAATTTTGCAATATCATTGTTAAGTTGTTTACGAATTTCAAAGAAATTTAAATCGCCTAGTTCAAATAAACGTTGATTAGCTGTTGATAATGCGGCAATAGCACCATTGATATCACGAGAAATTTGTAATCGCTGATTGGCCATGCGTAGCAGATAATCAATTTCTGCCAGTACCCAGTCACGTTGATTACGGTTGGTAAAAGTAATCGCCTGCTGAGAAAGTGTTTTGACTTCTTCCAGTTGTTGATTGAGTTGATCTAACAGATTTTGCTGATTCTGGATGGATTCCTGTTGAGTCTGAGATGCCTGTTCGAGTGTATTAATTTGAGATGCCAGGCTGGATTGCGATGTTTGAAGATTTGCAGTAACCAGTAACTGTTGTTGCCATAAATAATACCCACCGGCAGCAGTTGCAGTAGCAATTAATAAAAAAAGTATGGTAAAAGCCATACCTGATTTTTGCTTTATCGGTTTTGAATCATTTGCAGGTTGTGATTCAACGATGTCAGGTGAAATTGTTGTATTCGTTTCAGCCATGATAATTTTATTAGTTAGTATCCAGCCAGTTTTTAAGTTGCTTGATCATTGCCTCATCCGTGGCAGAAGTTGCCTGAAATATCTGATTGCAAAAACCCAGCTCTCTAGCCAGTTCAGTACATCGTTCACTGGGTGTAATTAACGTGGTATTAAGTAATAAATCCCGCGTTGTGTCCTGACACATATAATACAGGTTTTTTAACGATTCGTTGCTGGTAACGGAAATAATATTAATTTTTCCTGACGACCATAATTGTCTAATGGGGTTAATGTCGACATCGGGTATTTCTCGTTTGTAGACCTCCAGATAATCGACTCTGGCTCCTCTGCCACGTAGAGTATCAGCAAGAAACTCCCGTCCACCCTGCCCCCGGATAATGAGAACATTTTTACCCGTAATGGTGCCGGGTTTAAATATCTCCAGATCAAGAAGTGATTCTGAGTTAAACCCTGTTTGAGGCAGGATGACGTCAGTAATTCCCGAATTGTGTAAGGTTTGTGCCGTTCGGCTACCTATGGCACAAATTAATGTTTCGGCGAAATTGGCAGAATTTATTAGGTATTTAAGGCCATTTTGAACGGCGTTTGCGCTAATAAAGATGAAAATAGCATACGAGCCGAGATCTAGATCGGGTAGGGCCGGCTCAACAGGGCTAATTTGTATTACGGGTAATGAGATGGCGGTGGCGCCGAGAGCTTCTATTTGCTTAATGAATGAGCTGGACTGGTGGGCTGGCCGCGTGACCAGTACCCCCGGAATGTGCTCGTTCAATGAATCATCCCCAGATCTCTGAGTATATCTTCAGCGCCCTGTTTCAGAAGTTGTTCAGCCAGCTGAATGCCAATGGATTCAGCCTGGCTCGCCGGACCGCGTAGTTCAGCTCGAACGACCTTGCTGCCATCCGGGCGCCCGACCAGTCCACGCAGGTAAAGCTGGTCGTTTTCAAGCTGGGCAAAACCGGCGATGGGTACCTGACAACCTCCATTGAGGCGATGATTCATGGCGCGCTCAGCGATGAGTCGGGTATGGGTGTCGGTATGATTCAGGGGCTTGAGTAATGATAGAACCCGATCATCATTTTCGCGACATTCAATGCCGACGGCACCCTGCCCTATGGCAGGCAAACTTTGTTCCGGTGTGATGCGTGAGCGAATGCGATCTTCAAAGCCGAGACGAATTAAGCCGGCGGACGCCAGGATAATGGCATCATAATCACCCTTATCCAGTTTTTGCAGGCGACTATTGACGTTGCCGCGTAAATCAAGCATCCGGGCATTCGGCATGGTGTTTTTAATTTGTAATTGCCGACGCAAACTTGAGGTACCGATACGGGCATTTTCAGGTAGATCATCAAGAGAAGCATAATGGTTGGAAACGAAGGCATCACGGGGGTCTTCCCTTTCCATGATGATGGGTAAATACAGTCCTGCGGGGAATTCCACAGGAACATCCTTCATGGAATGCACAGCAATATCCGCATCACCATCGAGTATGCCCTGCTCCAGTTCTTTTACAAACAGGCCCTTGCCCCCTACTTTTGCCAACGGCGCATCCAGAATTTTGTCACCTTTGGTACTCATTTTAAGCAGTTCAATCTGGATGCCGGGATGGTGAAGTTTTAGCTGACGTGAGACTTCTTCTGCCTGCCAGAGAGCCAGAGGGCTTTTGCGTGTTGCAATACGAATGATTTCGGACATGATGATCAGATCAAAATTTTAAAAAAGGCAGTTTATCATTTTTATTTAGCGCAGGCTTAATTGCAGCGCCGTTAATTTGCTTAATTACCTGTTTTGAGACACCAGGGATTTAATTTTTTTGCGCACCAGGGGTAAATGACGTCTACTGATTTCTAGCTGGTCACCAATATCCTGCATCAATACCACATGATGACCGGTTGTGCTTTTTTCCATACCGGTAATGTACTGGTTGGCTACCAGGGCATTACGATGTATGCGGGTGAATAATTCATTGAACTCGTCTTCCAGCGATTTTAAGGATTCTTCGATCAGATGTTCATGATTAGATGTTTTTAAGGTTACATATTTATGATCAGCAAGAAAGTAACGTATTTCATTTATCGGTATCAGCTCCAGTGAGCCACGAATTTTTACGCAGATACTGGTGCGAGTATTTAGTGTTTCATCATGCTGGTGAATTTGCTGTAACTGGGGACGGGTTAACCGTTTTGCAGCCTGCAAAGCTTCCTGTAAGCGTTCCTGTTTGATGGGTTTAACCAGATAATCAATGGCATGGGTTTCAAATGCCTGTAAAGCATGATCACTGTAGGCCGTGGTAAATATAATCGCCGGAGGTTTGCTAAGTTTATTTAAGTGGCGTGCAACTTCCAGCCCATCCATACCCGGCATACGTATATCCAGCAGGATGATGTCAGGTTTTAATTCCTGCACCAGCTTGAGAGTTTCATGGCCATTGGATGCGTCACCACATTGAACATAGCCATCTAAATTTTGAACCAGACCTGCCAGCCTTTGTCTTGCCAGAGGTTCATCATCAACAATCAATATATTCATGGTGTTTGTTTTAACGGGATCCTTAAAGTGACGGTATAACGGTCACTTGTTTCCTTAACTTCAAAAACGGCTTTATCACCATATAACAGAGATAAGCGCTTACGAATATTATCCTGTGCCATATGATTGCTTTTATTAGTATGCATACGACCCTTATCACTAAGCGGGTTAGTTACAGATAAGCATAGTCCATTGTTTTCAATATTGGCCTGAATTTTTATTAATCCACCATTTTCCATTGGCTCTATTCCATGATAAATCGCATTCTCAACTAATGGCTGCAAACACAGGGCAGGAATTTCAATAGCAGGATCAGTGTTATTATCCAGCCATTCGGTTTGGAGTCGATTACCCAAACGAAGGGATTCGATATCAAGATAACTTTTAGTTAATGCAATTTCATCCCTCAGGCTATGAGTGGTTTTTTCCATCAGGCTGGCTCTGAACATATCTGAAAGATCTTCTACGGCTTTTTCAGCCTTATTGGCATCAATTTGAATCAGGCTGGCAATGGTATTCATACTGTTAAATAAAAAATGTGGCCTGATACGCGCTTTAAGTGCCTGTATCTGGGCGTGACTTTGTGCCTGAAGATTAAGTTTCCACTGTGCCTGAATATATAAATAGCGTAAAAAAATTATATAAATCAGAGCACTGATGGATAAATTACGAAACAAAAAGAAATCATGCCATTCAGTATCCATTGCTGAATAGAAACCTAAATACTCTCCGCCATGAATGACCAGTAAACTTAATATAAAACTGACTGACATCATGATAAAAAAACTTGCCAGTGCAGTATGTACCATGGCAAGGCGGTTTAAGTGACTACGCAATAAACACAGACAGGCGGCATTAAGTAGTCCAAGCCACTGGCTGAACAGGGAGATCAGTGCCAGGCGATCCCAGAAACCGCCCATGTGAGAGGGCACGGCCAGTGCCAGTACCAGTGCAAACAGCTCAACCAGCAGTACCGTCATGAAAATAACAGTCACGTCGCAAAAGTTTGGCAGCAGGGTATGATCAGTTTTTTCGATATGAGAATTCATCTATGGAGTTTAGTGTAATTATGAATAGATACGAATTTGCTGGTTGAATTGATTAATTTGATATACTGCGCAAAATTACACCAACTATTAGCCAGGATTATGAATAAGAAAACAGAACAGAAACTTTGGGGCGGTCGTTTTTCTGAGCCAACCGATGCGTTTGTTGAAGCTTTTACCGCATCGGTAGAATTTGATCAGCGCATGTTTCGTCAGGATATTCAGGGTTCTCGAGCCCATGCACAGATGTTGACCAGAGTAGGAGTTCTTAGTCAGGCGGACTGTGATGTCATTTTAAAAGGCCTGGATCAGGTTGAGAAAGAAATTGAAAACGGCCTGTTTGAATGGTCGGTGAGCAGGGAAGATGTGCACATGAATATTGAAGCGCGTCTGACCGAGATAGTCGGCGATGCCGGTAAGCGCCTGCATACCGGGCGTTCTCGTAATGACCAGGTGGCAACTGATATTCGCCTTTATTTAAGAGAGCAGATAGCGTTTATTATTGCCGAGATTCGTCGACTACAGGAAGGCATGCTGGAACTGGCCGAGAAAGAAGCCGATACCATCATGCCAGGATTTACCCATTTGCAGGTTGCCCAGCCGGTGACTTTTGGGCATCACCTGATGGCCTGGTTTGAAATGATGCACCGGGATGCCGGGCGCCTGCAGGACTGTGCTGCACGTATGAATGTTATGCCACTGGGATCAGCCGCATTAGCTGGAACCAGTTACCCACTGGATCGGCACTACACCGCTGAATTACTCGGTTTTAATGATGTTTGCCGTAATTCGCTGGATGGCGTCAGTGACCGTGATTTTGCCATTGAATTTTGTGCCGCCGGCGCATTAATCATGACCCATCTATCGCGATTTTCTGAAGAGCTGGTGCTCTGGTCATCGGCGCAGTTTGCCTTCATTCACCTGCCGGACCGGTTCTGTACCGGTTCATCAATTATGCCGCAAAAGAAAAATCCCGATGTGCCGGAACTGGTCAGGGGCAAGACGGGCAGGGTGAATGGTCATCTGGTAAGTTTACTAACCCTGATGAAGTCCCAGCCACTGGCTTATAACAAGGACAATCAGGAAGATAAAGAACCGCTGTTTGATACTATTGATACGCTGCGCGGTTCACTAAGAGCCTTTGCTGATATGGTGCCCGCTATTCAGTCGCGTAAAGAAAATATGTACAAAGCAGCCAAACAGGGTTTTTCCACCGCTACCGACCTGGCTGATTATCTGGTGGTGAAGGGTCTGCCGTTTCGTGATGCTCATGAAGTGGTCGGTAAAGCGGTAGCGTATGGGGTTGAGCAGGGCAAAGATCTGAGTGAAATGTCACTGGAGGAGTTACAGCAGTTTTCCGAGATTATTACTGAGGATGTGTTTGACGTGCTAACCCTTGAGGGTTCAGTGGCAGCCAGAAAGCATATTGGCGGTACAGCACCGGATCAGGTGCGACAGGCGATAGCGGATGCGCGCCAACGCATGTCAGAGTAATCGACTAGCGTGACATATCGCCAACTAACATGGCTTCCGGTACATAGCGCCGGATCGCGCTAGAGAGTTCCCGGCAGAGTCCGGGTTCGGCTTTGTGTGAAACCCATAAGCAATTGATTTTTAAGTCCATGTTAGCGAAAACCACGACATTACTGTACTGGCTCAGCACCATCTGAATATCCTTCAGGGTTTTGTCTATGTAGTGCTGAGGCTTCTTTTTCAGCTTCGGAATAATCATCATGAAGTCAGAAAAGGATTTACCGTTTTCATCGCGGGTCGGTGCAATTTTCCATAGAGGTGCACCGGGCATAAGGCCTTTAAAAAAACTGACTTCTTGATCTGTCATTATCAGAATTCCGCCGTTGCTTTAAATCTAAGCTTAGCCAAAAAATGAAATCTTTAAAGGCATTTATATCAATAAAACCAGGCCTGGCACAGAATAAGATGCCTGTCTAATTGTCACCCGAAAGACATGTTATAACCCAGTGACGAATATCCTGAATTTCTTCCAGACAGAGGCTATGGCTCATGGGGTATTCGTGCCAGTCAACGCTGTAGCCCTGTTCCAGCAGGCGACCACGACTGGTAACGCCATACTGATATTTGACGATATCATCCTGCAGGCCGTGGGCCATAAAAACAGGCGTCTGTTTACTGGCGGCGGTGACTGCCTGTGGAAAATGATCGGCCAGTGGCAAATAGGTGGACAGAGCCATAATTCCGGCCAGTGGTTGCTGGCTGCGAACCCCGGTATGCAGCACAATGGCGCCCCCCTGGGAAAAGCCGGCCAGAATAATACGATCATGACGAATGCCGCGGGCAATTTCAGCGTCGATTAACTGATTAAGCGCCGCCGCAGACTCTTCAATACCCTGCTGATCCTGCTGGGCACCGAATTCCAGGCTTTTAATATCGTACCAGCCACGCATGACATAGCCATTATTTAACGTGATCGGTCGATAGGGTGCGTGGGGAAAAATAAAACGGATGGCACAGCTGGCGGGCAACTTTAACTCGGGTACCAGTCCTTCAAAGTCATGGCCATCGGCACCCAGGCCATGTAACCAGATAATACTGGCATCGGGATTATCAGCGGTCTGTAGTTCGATAGTTTCTAGAATCATCAATGGTCTGCGAATAAAAAAGTAAACAATGAGCTGTTACTTGTGGTTAGTTATCAGTTATAAAGAAAGGCTAAGGAAATAAAATTTCGTAAGCAGGGAAGATGATAATATTTTTTGCCTATACTTGTTGAATCTTTTTTGCGGGAGAGTTTGAGTGGATGTTCGGGTGATCAATCCGGTTATAACTGCGCTGGTTGATGTATTAACCACCATGGCGCAGATGAACCCCGAAATTGGCAAACCCCGAACTAAAGAGGATAACAGAGCACCGGGTGTGGTTACCGGTATTATCGATTTAAAGGGTAAACCGAAATCCGGATCCGTTGCCATCAGTTTCAGCAAAGGCGTTGCGCTGGATTTAACTCATCGTATGTTACGCATGGAGGTCACCGAAATTGATGATCAGGTAAAAGACCTGGTGGGTGAAATGGCCAATATGGTCGCTGGTAGTGCGAAACGCATCATGGAAGAAGAGGGTTTTGATTTTAGAATGACATTGCCAACGGTTATCGCGGGTAAAGACCATGAAATTATTCATAAAGTCACCGGCCCCA
>JAOUMX010000200.1 GCA_029881275.1 Gammaproteobacteria bacterium
TTCTGATGAAAAACATCCCCGTAAGTAACCACACCCTGCGGTCCGCGCGTCCAGACCAGATCAAACACGCTTTGCACATCCTGCAAATACATGGCCAGGCGCTCCAGACCATAGGTAATCTCTCCGGTGACGGGCCGGCATTCCAGACCGCCCACCTGCTGGAAATAGGTAAACTGAGTGACTTCCATGCCATTTAACCAGACTTCCCAGCCCAGACCCCAGGCACCTAATGTCGGTGATTCCCAGTTATCTTCAACAAAACGGATATCATGCACTAACGGATCAAAGCCCAGAGCTTTTAGAGAACCCAGATAAAGTTCCTGAATATCTTCAGGGGAAGGCTTGAGCACTACCTGAAACTGATAATAATGCTGTAGTCGATTTGGGTTTTCACCATAACGGCCATCGGTAGGCCTGCGTGAAGGCTGCACATATGCCGCACGCCATGGTTCAGGCCCAATGGCACGTAAAAATGTCGCCGGATGGAAAGTGCCTGCCCCAACTTCCATATCCAGTGGCTGCAATATTGCACAACCCTGTTTTGCCCAGTAGTCCTGCAGGGCCAGAATCAGTCCCTGAAAAGTAGTTACATCGTTTGCCATAAAATTAATCAGTTTTTTCATTATTTTAGAACGGGCAAGTATACCCTAAAAATCTGCCAGAACGCTGCTCTGTTAGACTCAAGCCGCTGATTTACATGCCGATATAAACTATAAGATAAGTAAGAGAGTTTCAGGAGCCTGGTATGACTGAAAAACTAATGCTTGAACCCACCGCAACCGCCCAATGGAAACAACTGCTCCAGCATGCCGAACAACAATGCCATTACCAGCTCAATGAGGATGTGGAAAGTTATCTCATTTTTACCCTGATACGCTTTACCCAGAACCCTTTCATTGCCAGCAAGGCACTTGCACCGGACTTTCTTAATACGACCAACCTCACTGGCCAGGCTCGACAGCAACAGCTTCGTGACGTCGGTGACCAATGTTTATTGCTGTCCGGTCTTTTCCCACAGCAGGCCGAAAGACGCCTGGTCAAGGTCAGCTACTATGTCGATCTTGGCCGAACCGCCTACATTCACCTTTCTGAACTACTCAAACAGGCATTTGCTGACTTATACCAGCAACTGTCCAACCATTTCGTACAAATGATGGACATATTACAGAATATCCGTAGCGAGCCTGCACTGCTGCCATTGCAGGCGCTGGAACAATGGCAGGATACCGGTAGCCAGAATGGTAGACGGATATTAAGCGGTTATTCATCTGCCACGCCGATAATAATCAATAACCCGATTCGCCATTAGAGGCTCCAGACTGGTAAACTAGGTCGTTTAGTTTAATGGTCTGGCGCGGTATGTCTCAACCTAAAGCAATTTCTCTTATTTCCGGTGGTCTCGATTCCCTGTTAGCCACAAAAGTGACTATGGATCAGGGCGTTCATGTCGAAGGCATTAATTTTTATACCGGCTTCTGTGTCGAAGGCCACACCCATGCCATTCGTAAACAGGACAAGGCTAAACCCAAACGCAACAATGCACTCTGGGTTGCCGAAACACTCGGCATTAAACTTCATATCATCGATATTGTTGAAGAATACAAAGATATCCTGCTCAATCCTAAACATGGCTATGGCGCAAATATGAACCCCTGCCTGGACTGTAAAATATTTATGGTACATAAAGCGCAGCAGTGGATAAATGAAAATGGATTTGATTTTATTATCACCGGCGAAGTTGTTGGCCAGCGCCCCATGTCACAACGCAAAGAAACCATGCCCATTATTTCACGTGAATCAGGAGCAGAAGACCGTTTACTAAGACCTCTATCGGCAAAAAATTTGCCGCCAACCTTAGCTGAACGTGAAGGCTGGATTAAACGCGATCAACTCTATGGCTTTAATGGCCGTAACCGAAAACCACAAATGGAACTGGCGGAACATTTTGGTTTCACTGACTATGCTAAACCCGCTGGTGGCTGCTGTTTTTTAACTGATGAAAATTATTCCGCCAAGCTGGTTGATTTGTGGCAGGCACGTGGACATAGAGATTATGAAATGGACGACATCATGTTATTAAAAGTAGGACGCCATATTCGCCCCAGCAATCACTTCAAACTTATTATTGGTCGTGAAGAAGGCGAAAATAAATTCCTTCAAGGCTACACAAAAACCTACACATCAATCAAAACTACCAGCCATGCAGGTCCACTAACATTAATCGATGGTGTTGCCAATGATGCCGATCTTGAATTGGCTGCACGTATTACTGCACGCTTTTCACAGGGGAAAAATGAAGACAGTGTTACCGTTGAAACTCGACGTCAAAATGGTGAAACACAATTACTGAATGTCAAACCATTATCCGCAGATGACATAAAACAGGAATGGTATGTATGAGTCACCATCAATTAGATGCTCGTAGAATGTTTTGTCCTATGCCAGTGATTCGCACTCAAAATAAAATAAAGGAATTACACCCCGGTGATACTCTTGAAATTGTTTGCACCGACCCGGGAGCCTTAAGTGATATACCGGCATGGTGCAGAATTAATGGTCATACCGTTTTAGAAATGCATGAACATAATGATGAAGTTTTTCTAACTATCGAAGTCTGTGAAGAAATTTAATTATTAATCTTTGAATAGCTAATCAACCATCATACTAGTTAAGTAAAAAACAAATTTTATTTTACTGGATAACCCAGCTCTGTCATCACTTTAATCCAGTCATTCGTTGCATCTGTTTCTGATTCAATACTGACACAACCTTTGTCAATATCAACTTCAATATTAAGAATTCGTTCGTCCTGCTGTAAACGATTTTTTATATTCGCTGCACAACCGCCACATTTTATATTTTCAACCTCAAATCTATATTTCATAATACACCTGCAAATTGCAATCTTTTAACGGCCAAATAATCATATGCATATTTATGCTGAAAACTTGCAAGAAGTTTATTAACACATGAAAATAAGCTACTTTCAATAATTAAAGCCCCAGCCATGGAATCAAGCCTCGAACTTCGCAAAAAAGCTATGGACAAAGCCACCTGGTGGGGAATTATTGTCAATCTAGTACTCGCTATTGGCAAGCTCATTATTGGCTTCATTGGGCATTCCCAGGCACTG
>JAOUMX010000081.1 GCA_029881275.1 Gammaproteobacteria bacterium
CGACAATGGAAAGCATTGAATCAACAGGATAAATTACGTCGTGATATGGTGGCTAATATCTCTCATGACCTGCGAACGCCATTGGCGGCATTACAGGGATATCTCGAAACTATAGAGCTTAAAGGTACTATTCTTGATGACGATGAAAAAAACAGGTATCTGTCTATAGCTATTAAGCAAACGCAGCGCTTACAGAAATTAATCAATAATCTTTTTGAACTGGCGAAACTGGAGGCGTGTGAACATGCACCGGAACTCGAGGAGTTCACTATCATGGAACTAATTTATGATGTGGTTAATAAATTCTCCATGCTGGCAGGCGAAAAAAATATTGATATAGAAATTGATAACCATGATGAAAATCCGATTGTACTGGCTGATATTGCCTTGATTGAACGGGTTCTTGATAATCTTCTGCAAAATGCTATTTATTACACTCATGATAACGGCAGAATAGCAATTCGATTAATTGTTACTGATGATGATTTAATTCGTGTGCTTATCTGTGATAGTGGCCCCGGTATAGATGATCAGCAACAGCAGCTTATATTTGAACGTTTTCATCAGGCACACAGTCCTGAACGTAGTAGTGGTCATGCCGGACTTGGTCTGGCTATAGTAAAGAAAATTATCGAATTACATCGGCAGCGAATCTGGGTAGAGAGTCAACCTGGAAAGGGCTCGGTGTTTAATTTCACATTAACCTATGTTCATTATTAATTTAAGAAGGTAATCCTGCATGAGTCTGAGAATTACGTCGGTAATATTATTGTTGATGTTCATTAACCCATTGATTTATGCGGCCTCTACGGCTCAGGAGTCGGTTGTGCTTGCGGGTGGCTGCTTCTGGTGTATTGAAGCTGATTTTGAAAAGCTGGATGGTGTTGTCGATGTCGTTTCTGGCTATAGCGGTGGCCAGATTGAAAATCCGACTTATAATCAGGTATCATCTGGTGCCAGTGGTCATCTTGAGGTTGTAAAAGTTAATTTTAATCCTGATAAAATTAGTTACGATCAGATTCTTGATTATTTTTGGCGGCATATTGATCCGACACGTAATGATGGTCAATTCTGCGATCGTGGCTCTCAATATAGGCCAGCGATTTTTTATAATAATAGCAAACAAAAAACTGCTGCTCTTAGATCAATGATGATGATTGATAAAAGTAAGCCATTCCCTGAGCCATTAAAAGTCGAGCTGATTCAGTTGACCGGGTTTTATCCTGCAGAGCAATACCATCAGGATTACTATAAAAAGAATTCTTATCGCTACCAATTTTATCGCTATAGTTGTGGCCGTGATGCACGTATTAAAGAATTATGGGGTGAAGATTCACACTAGCCTGCTGTATAATAATTGTATCTAAATATAGAGCTATTATGTCTGATCATCGAACCACGCCGGGTGTTACACGAGAAAATCGTATTTCTGATGAGGGATTGCAACGTCTGGACAGGCAGCTTGCCAGAGGTGGGAAAATTACTTTACCAGTACTGGCTCAGTGGGTCAGGCGTTATGGGGATTCTGCACGCGATATAATCAGGCAGTATGGTTACAATATTGATGATCTTGATCAGATTTAATGACTATACTCCTTACATCTAATCACTACACGGTGAAATTAATGGCTGTTGATGAATTATTTGGTTGGCTGGCTTCCATATTGACGACGCTAATTTTTGCGCCTCAGTTAGTTAAGGCGTTTAAAACTAAAATGACTAATGATATTTCCATGTTAATGCTGATACTGGCCGTTCTGGGTAATTTATCATGGTTAATTCATGCATTGTTAACAAATAATTGGCCTCTTATTGTCTGTGCTTTTCTAATTATTATTATGAGTATTGTTTTAATTGCTTATAAATATAACAATGAAAAGAGCAGGGTTGTCTCCAAATAATCATTTAATAACCGTGTTATTGATGCGCCGTTTACTATACTCGCTATATATACATTTATGTGAGTTGGCGTTTTGAGTAAAACTGACAAGCCCAAAAAAATCGCTCTTATTCTGACGGGAGGTGGCGCACGTGCTGCCTATCAGGTGGGTGTACTCAAGGCAATTTCAGAGCTGGCACCTAAAGACTCAAGTAATCCTTTCCATATTATTATAGGTACCTCAGCTGGCGCCATTAATTCTGCAGCGCTGGCGATTTACGGTGCAAGGTTCTGTGATGCGGTGATGCGTCTGCAGCGTATCTGGCGTAATTTTCATGTCAGTCAGGTTTTTAGATCTGATTTTATCGGTATTATGAAAAGCGGTGCTCACTGGTTATTAAGCGTTATGCTAGGTGGTCTAGGCAAACATAATCCTGCATCATTTCTGGATCGTGCGCCTTTACGTTTATTACTGGCAAAGTACTTGCCATGTCAGCGAATCAAGGAATCGATCGACTCAGGTGTACTGGAATCTATTGGTATTACTGCCTCGGCTTATGGTGCTGGGCGCTCAGTGGTTTTTTATCATACATCACAGGAGATCGCTCCCTGGGAACGGTCACGTCGTATTGGTCGTCCAGAAGAGATAACTATTGAGCATCTGATGGCATCATCTGCCATTCCATTTATATTTTCTGCGATTCGATTAGGTAATGATTATTATGGTGACGGTTCTATGCGTCAGATTGCACCCATTAGTCCCGCGGTTCACATGGGGGCTGACAAGATATTAGTGATTGGTGTGGCAAATCGTCGTGCAGAGTTTGAAGAAGGTACCAGTGTGCCTGCTTATCCGTCTTTAGCGCAGATTGGTGGTCATATTCTTAATAGTATTTTTATTGATAGTCTGGAAACAGATCTTGAAAGGTTGCGTCGAGTTAATAAAACCATTGAGCTTATACCGAGTCATCAACTGGTTGAGCATGATGTCAATTTGCGACCTGTCGATGTTATGATCGTTTCACCAAGTGAAGATTTACAGGCGATTTCAATGAAACATTATATGGGGTTGCCGCGTACAATTCGTTTTTTCTTACGGGGTGTTGGTGCTGTTGATAATAAAGGCAGTAGTTTAATGAGTTACCTGATGTTTGAGAAATATTTCTGCCGTGAGTTAATTAATCTTGGTTATAAGGACGCTATGAGTCGTAAAGATGATTTGATTAAATTTATTGCACTTGATAAAAATAACGGGGCTAGTGATTAGCCCCAGCCAGTAATTAGCGTTTAAGTTTTGATTTTAGTTTGTCCTGAAGTTCATCTTTCTTTTTTTCAGTGCTTGATTTATTGGCCTGCTTGATTCTGTTCTCAATATCATCGAGTTTCGCCTGAAGTTCTTTTTCCAGGTTATCAACATCTGTTTTTAATTGATCAAGTTTCTGTCGTTTGTCTTCGATTCGAGCCAGTGGTGCTTTGAGTTTTTCATCAATACCTGATTTAAGCTGATCTTCAAATTGCTGACTTCGTTGCTTCAGTTGTGTTTTTAGCTGGTCACCAAGTTGATTATCAAGATTAGACTGTAAATTGATGTTCAGGTCATGAAGGGATCCTGAAAATCTGGCATTTAGATTGAATCGATTAATACCTGAAAATGATGTGGCCATCATCGATGAAAAAGATTTTTCGGTAGATTCTTTATTTGTTTTAAACTGAACCTGATTAAAGTCAATTTTACTGATGCCTGTTAAACGTGCATTTTCAAGGCGTGAACTTAAGTCCAGAGACATCAGACCTTTTTGCATTGTCAGTGATAGTGCTTTACTTTTTGAAATGCTGACATCTTCAAGCTGATAGGACTTTATATTATAGTCAAATTGACTGTAGCCTTTATTTTTATTGATATAGTTGAATTCTGCAGAAATTGTTTCGCTATCTCTATGAGGCAGGTTCTTGCCACTTAGAAGTATGTGCATCGGTTTTTTATTAATTGACTGATCAGACGATATTTCTGTTATTGAGCCAGTAAATTGACCGCGTGGTAATAGTGCTTCAATTGAAGCTTTACGGATATAAAAGTCAGGTTTTGGATTAAATTCCCTGAATTTGACATTCATTCCCTGTTTTCGTTGATGTGCTTCTTTTTCTGCTTTTTCTTCAGGGCTATCTTCAATGTAGGGTTTTATGCGTTTATACCATTTCTCTGCAATGGCAAGATATTCTGCTGCCTGTGAGCCAAATAGAAGCTGGGTAATGTTCTGGGCATTGGGGTCATTAAGTTTGTACTGTTCTTTAAGGTGTTTTATATCGTCTTTTGGTGCATTTTTCGCCGTCTTAAATTTCTCGCTAAGGCGGTTATTGTCTTCATCAAATTGTTTACGAGCCTGTTGCGCTTTTTTGATTTCACTTTTCAGGTCATCAGTTAACGATTTTGCATTATTAAGTGCGGTGACTCTCTGTGCGGTATTGCCATTCATATCGGCTTTTATTTTGTCATAGCGAGTGTGAAAGCTGTCCCAGCGTTGTTTGTCATTCAGGTCATCTCTGATGATTTTCCAGTTTGACTGTGTTGAATCAAGATCTGTATTCAAATCGTTTATTAGTTTTTCTGAATTTAATTGTTCTTTTTTAATTAAATCACCAACATCAGGTAGCGCAATATCGGGTACAGCAAAGTCAGCTATTGATTTTTCAGAGTCGGTGTCGGTCTTCTTACTGTTTTTTTCTTTGTTGATGGCACCAGATGACTTTCTTGGCGTGTCGATTTGAACGCCATCCATTGCCATATCATCAACGACAATTTTTTTTAATAATAAATCACCTAAGGATATGGAAAAACGTACCTGAGTAATCTGAACGGAATTGGTCAAGGGGCGTTCTGGGTCGGTTATCTGTAAGTTGTTTATGTTTAAGCCGAGTGGATTATAGGTTATTTTAACTGAATCAATATTGGCTTTTGCACCATTTATGCTGGTTAATGTGGTTTCAAGAATAGATTTTGTGATTGTTCCGGCGAACAGCAGGCAGCCAGCAACGACCATAGTCGTTAGTACTGTGAACGTTATAAACCCCGGCCAGCGTATTGCTTTCATATTGATATCCTATTCAGACATGCTAATTAATCGAGTAAGAATTTTGCTGCTCTTTAGCAGGCGAAATATTCTGGAATTATCCAGATGGATCAGTATATGGGTGCGATAGCGTTTAATTAGTACATGGGTAAGTATCAGTACAGGTAGAAAAGCAAGCAGTGATATAAACAGACTGCCCATGGTAATGGTGTTATTAAAGCCGCTAATTCGCCAGATAGTTATATTATACAGTTCAGTCCAAAGGCCATTGAGGTCCTGATTGCTGAGGATGGAATAACCAATTTTGTGGAATGTCGGATCAAGCAAATATGCCATGCCTGTAAAGAATGTCAGTCCCAGGATGAAAGCGGCCAGGTTGATTCTGAATATTAGTAGTAGAAATATAACGATAATATTATGCAGGCTTATAAGTGGCGTAAGCCCTGCTATCATGGATAGTGCAAATGCGGCGCTAATCTGCATGGGTGATGTTTCTGAGCTTAATACCCTGAATAGCTTGATGATTTGTGAGAACATAATAAGTTTATGATTCCTGTATCAGTTTTGCCGTTAAAGAGCTTGGTATGATTGATATTAGCGTAATTATATCTAAATAGTAGAGCTGTTTAAAAGATATATTAGCCTTCTTGATACTCCTATGTATAGTTGTGAAAATGGGTCTGGTAGTCGATCTTATCAGTCTAATTCGTGGCGGCTATGGAAATAATTACCATGCTTAATGCATATTCAAAAATGGAGTGATCATTGATTAACCTGGACTGATCATTCCTGAGTTCTGTCATGAAAGTTTTTAAATCTTTTTCAATAACCTTGTTACCCATGTAATCCACGAATATTAATTTTCCCTGTTCTTCCATTACTATGGATAATTTTAGACGGCGTACAGGATGGTTGTAATCTGTAAAAACCTCAAACCAGGTATTAATTTGTAGAATTTCTGGCATTTGTTCTATAAGTGCTTTGTAATGTTCGGCCTGTTGCTCGATAGGGCTTAATCCAAAGTCGCTGAATTCCCTGTCTTTAAAATTATCGAGTATATTAATATTTTCTGGTTCAGGTGGTTTCTCATCATTGTCTGTTGCAAACTCTGATTCTGATAGTGCTTTAGTGTAGTAATTATTTAGATTGCTGGTGACCATGAATACTTTTTCTTTGTTCTGATGTGTATTGTTCAAACATGAACGGATACTGTTTACAATGCCTTTGTAAATACTTCGCAGAGCGATCCAGTCTTCTTTGGTCTTAATAGGTCTTAATGATTTTATTAGCAGACGAAGTATACCTACAGCTTCGCGCCATTCAATGCTGTCTTTACCATAATTAACGAATCGATTAAACATTAATGATGACCAGTGGCAAAGTATCAGTGGTTGTATAATTGCTGGTATGTTTATATTTAAGGTGTAGAACTGAAGTTCTTTTAGTACCAGCTGGCGAGCATATTCCATTTTTATCAGATGTTGTGTCTGTTTTTCGGTTTTTTTATGTTTGCTTTGTTCAATATTTGAAAGTCTGTTGAGTGAAAGATTAGCTGTATTGAATACTTCAATATTTGTATCAAAACTGTGTAATATCTGCTCGATGATATACTGCATGGTTTTATAAATAGTATTTTCTTTGTCTTCTATACCAATGCCCAGATGGGCTATGTTATTTAATACATGCCTTGCCGGATGATTCTCTTTTTTAAAGAACTTATTGTCGATTAATGCTGTTTTAATTATTGGTATTTGAAGTAACAATAACAGGTTCTTTATTGCATCAGATACATTCTTGTCTCTTAGGAAAGCACCAAAAATCATTTCAACAAAATCGATGGTTCTACTGTCAATCTGATTCATGGATTTAGGTATGGAAACTTTTTCCAGTTTTGCAATACTGTTCATTAGTGCGGATTTAAATTCATCAGTATTGATATTGACTGACTGGCCGGGGGTATATCGGGGTTTAAAAACCCGTTGTAGATTTGTTAATGCGGTAATTACATGATCACGATTGTAGTGTTGGCTATTACTGGTTTTAGATGAACTTATTTTTGTTGGATTGCTATCTTCATTGAGGATAAACTGATTTATCACCCTGGAAATATATTCAGGATCGGAGATATATCGCTCTTCAGGAATCTTGTTGCCAGGACTGTTATCCAGGGCTGGTTTTTCATCTTTCATCATGGTGCTCTACGGAAGGGTCGTGACGCCAATAACTACATTACAATATATAGTTTTATACTTATACTATTTTAATAGTATAGGATATCTATATAAGTATTTGTTTATTAAGCAACTCAGTCAGGATTTAATGTCTGATTCAGATCAAGCAATATTGACTTAGTCATAACTGGCCTCTGGTTAACATTATGCACAAAGAATACACTTTAAAGCGTATTTTTTTAAATGAATCAATATATGCTTAGATCAATTTTTATATGTCTGTTAATTAGTAGCTGTTTACTTTTTAAGGTAGTAAACGCGCGGTCAGCTATTGGTTTTGACGTTATTACTATGAAAAATGGTGATTATCACCATGGTACCGTTGCCCAGGAGGTTTTTGTCTTTAATACTGACTATGGCGAAATCTCTATTCCTTATCATCAAATGGCCGAGCTTCATATTGGCTCTTCTGATCAGAATGATTTAGTTATAACCCGGCCTGGGGATCGTTTTTCGGGTAAATTGTCTGGTCATGAAATTATAATTCTTCGTAGCCAGCAACCCGTGTTGCAACTTCATCTTGATGATGTTGCAACGATCAGTTTTCCGCCACGTAAAATCCGCGGACAACAACGTATCAGCTCTGATGCGGTTGAACTGGTTAATGGTGATCGGTTTCTGGCGGATATTCAGCTGAATGATTTTATGCTCAAGTCTACCACCGCCATCCATACTATTTCACATAATGATGTCTATCTAATTGATTTCGTTTCATCTGATCAGAGTGATGAGATCCGTGTTCAGGTAACGTTCAATGACAGGACCTATTATCAGGGGCAGCTGCTAGCCGTGCAGGATATTGAGGCTGTGACGCGTTATGGGCAGCCACTCAAAATTCCTGTCTCTGATTTTATCAGCCTTGGTTATCACGTTAATTATCAGCTAGGTAAGACAGATTTTAACTATCGTCGCCGACTCAACCCTGCCAGTTTGATTCAGGACAAGATGATCGGCGGGCGGTCAGGACCTGAGATGGTTGTGTTACGAGGCGGCGATTTTCAACGCGGTGATTTTCAGGGTGATGGTGATAGCGATGAAAAACCATTGTCGTCAGTAAAGCTGCCTGCTTTTGCAATCGGCCTGTATGAAGTCAGCTTCGCTGAATATGACTATTTCTGTGATGATACACGACGTGAAAAACCTGATGATTCGGGCTGGGGGCGAGGGCAGCGACCGGTTGTCAATGTCAGCTGGAACGATGCACGTGCCTATACAGAATGGTTAAGTCGTAAAACCCGGCAGAATTATCGATTACCCAGCGATGCCGAATGGGAATATGCCGCGCGAGCCGGATCTACTACTCGTTACTGGTGGGGGAATGAGTTACTACCAGCGCAGGCTAATTGTGCTGGCTGCGGATCAATATGGGATGCGGAAAAAACCGCGCCTGTGGGAAAGTTACCCCCCAATGACTTTGGCTTACACGATACGGCCGGTAATGTGTTTGAATGGGTGTCTGACTGTTTCCACACGGATTTTATAGCGGCACCGTCTGATGGTCGTCCACTGGATAAGCCTGGATGTGGCAAACGTGTGATTCGTGGTGGTGCATGGAGTTTTCCCCCCAGAGAAGTACGCTCCGCTAATCGTTGGCGTGATTTTCCTACCCGACAGAGTGATGATACTGGCTTTCGTGTTGTACGTGAGTTATTGCAGTAACTATGCCCATCGAAATTGCATCTTTAATCCGATGACATTAATGACATAATCTTGTCAGGTTTAATGCCTTGGTTTCTGTTGCATTCGAATATTCTGATTCAGATAATGATGGCGTGTTAGATGGTGATGAAATCATTTATGGTTTTGATCCTCTGGTGCCCAGTAAAGGTCATCTTGCGCCAAGAGGTCATTCCGATAGTGTGATTAATCTGGGTGATCTGGTGGTATTGCACTGAATTATTTTGGGTCTTGAAATACCGACAGTCTTTGAATCCGTTCTGGCTGATATTAATAACGATGGTCAGCTGAATATCGTTGATATTTTTTTCATGCATCAAATGCTCGGTTTCTAAGCCTGTTTGTGTCTTGTATGTGCTGGTTACTAATGCAAGAGCAAAAAAGTCGGATGCATGGCGGCGCATAAATTCGTGGTTCTGAATGACGGTAACTTAGTCAGTAGATAATTTGAGCGGCATTGCCAAAAAAGAATTTCAGGGTGAAGTATAACGAGTGATAATAGCCTGGGTTATCCGTGACGATAATTCCAGGCTATTACAGATTTCCGCTGGGCTAGAAAATAATATTTAACATGGTCAGTGAAACCAGTAGAAACAGTATTGTCATAATGCCGCCTGCCCGCATGAAATCGGGTACGCGATAACCACCCGGTCCCATGATGAGGGCATTTACCTGATGTGTTGGTATCAGGAATGAATTTGATGTTGCAATGGCTACGGTTAATGCAAACACAGCTGGATTTGCTCCCGCGCCAATGGCGATATTGACTGCCAGTGGTACCAGTAAAACGGTAGCGCCCACATTACTCATTACCAGGGTAAAGAAGGTTGCTAATACCGCAATTGCCGCCTGTAATACCCAGATAGGCAGACCACCCAGTACAGATAGCGTTTGCTGTGCAATCCAGGCTGCCGTTCCACTGGTTTCTACGGCAAGACCCAGTGGGATTAAGCTGGCTAATAGAAAAACCGTTTTCCAGCTAACGGCCTGATAGGCCTCCTCAATGGATAATACATTGGTTAGTATCATGCCCACTGCACCGGTTAACAATGCGATGGATAAACGCAGATCGGTGAATAGCACCATGCTCAGCGCAATGGCAAAAAAAACGCCAGCGCATAATACTTTGTGTGGTCGTGATTCTTCATGAGGGTATTCAGTTGTTATGATCACGAAGTTACGATCTTTTTCCAGTCGTGCCAGATCCGACCAGGTGGTATGAACAACCAGTGCATCACCTGACATGAAAGGTGTTTCGCGTACACCGCCACCTTCGCGGGTAATGGTTTCACCGCCACGATGTATGGCCAGCAAAGATAAACCATAGGTTTTTCTCATGAAGATATCTCTGGCTGTCTTGCCGATCAGTGCAGAACCTGGCGCGATTACAACCTCAGCGATACCCGCTTTGGAAGGGATCAGTGCTTCAGAAAATTTATCCAGATCTTTTTTTACTTCGACTTTACTGGCCTGAACAAAATGACTAAAAACATCATCATCCGAAAGTACACCGAGTACTGTGCCAGCCTCAATACCGAGAGTACGGTCCATGCTATCAGTTCCAAAACGTAATCCATCACCTTTATCCATGGCAATAACACGAACCGGGAAATCCTCTTCAATTTCTTCAAGACTTTTTCCTGTCAGGCGGCTGCCATAGGGTACGGTAATTTCATATAGATTATAGTCAACGCCATATGTATTTTCGAAATAGTCCATGGTCTTGTGTGCTGTGCCATCCTCAACTTTACTCGTGGGCAGAACAAAGCGTCCAGCAACGACAAAATAAATAATGCCGGTGGCAACCAGTGCCAGTCCAATGGGGGTTACTGAAAATAATGACCAGGTTTCCATCTGATGTTCGGCAGGTAAGGCGTGGTTAGATGCCAGGATCAGGTCATTGAGCAGGATCAACGGGCTTGAGCCGACCATGGTCACCGTACCACCGAGGATGGCACAGAAACCCATGGGCATGAGTAAGCGTGACATAGGTAGACCGGAGCGGGCTGAAATACGGCTGACGACGGGTAAAAACAGGGCGGCGGCACCGACATTCTGCATGAATGAGGAAATAATGCCGACCGTGCTGGATATAATGGGAATGATTCTGGATTCCGTTGTGCCACCTGTTTTTAAAATAAAAGCGGCCACTTTGGTCATGATGCCGGTTTTATCAAGGCCGGCACCGATAATCATGACCGCAATTATGGAAATGACCGCATTACTGGCAAAACCGTTAAAGATTAATTTGGTATCGATGAGTCCCTGTTCAAGGCCCATAATGGGGGCAAACAGGCTGCTGAGCCCTAAGATGACCATAATACTGATAGCGGCGACATCCACACCCACGATTTCGAAGGCAAATAGATATATAGTTAACAACAAGATGGCTGATACCCAGGCAACTTCGATACTGGGTACTATGAAGGCGAGACCTATTGCCGCTAATGCAAAAATTGTTGCGGAAATTAGTATTTTGGGTGGAATTTTAACAGATTCTGCACACAGCACTTGGGTTACCTCATTTGTTTTTAGCTTAAGCTGACCCCATAACCTGCCGGTTCGGCACAGCATGGAGTTATTGTTTCTGATAGGTTTAGATAACCGCATACTATATCATGGATTGTCTATAATTCTTAGACTCTAATACTGCGCGGTTAGATAATGCATGGAAACAGGATGGTGCCAGTAAGATCAAACACAGTGATTATGCTTAATGATACTTGTGCATGATATTATTCTGTCAGTTGCGTTCAAAAGCTGACGGATTACTGGTTATTAGCCGGGTTCGTAGACAATCATTTGAAATATAACATCAATTATTCCTGATTATGTCGATACTGAATATTATGGCATTACGCCATTCCGCATTTTATAGCCCCTTGCTGATGACTATGGCAGGTGGT
>JAOUMX010000201.1 GCA_029881275.1 Gammaproteobacteria bacterium
TATTAAGCTGGCTGAACTTAAAGAAGGTGATACCTTTGGAGAAGAAGCACTCATCTCCAGCAGCAAACGTAATGCCACTATCACCATGTTAACCACGGGCACACTGAATCGTTTATCAAAAGCGGACTTTATCGAATTACTCAACGAACCCTTACTGGACTGGGTGAACTACGAACAGGCTCAAAATCTAATTGATACCGATGGTGCTGTCTGGCTGGATGTGCGATTACCTGCAGAACATCAGGTCGATGCCATTAATAGCGGCATGCACATACCTCTCATTTTTCTACGTATGAAAATTGATAGCCTGAACCCTAATTCATCTTATGTAGTCTACTGTGATACCGGTCGACGCAGTTCTGCGGCAGCGTTCCTGTTAAGTGAACGAGGCTTTACAACTTATGTACTTACCGATGGTATCAGTACAGTACCCGATGAGATCAGAACAGGCCAGCATGCTGCCTGATTAGAATGTCTTAACATTTCAAACGTCTAAATCAGTTACCCTGATAACCCGGAATCTGTGCATGATCCACCTCGTCAATCTGATCAGCCGTTAAAAACTCACGCGCATACTTTAAATACACCCGGTCTTTGACAAAGACATGAAAAACATCCGGATCAATGTGATTATCGAGTTTCATTTTTCCGAGTATATTTAAACACTCGGTTAATGTCTTACCTGATTTATAAGGTCGATCACTGGCAGTGAGCGCCTCAAAAATATCGGCTATACCCATCATTCGTGCCGGCCATGACATCTGATCGCGGGTTAAACCCTTTGGATAACCTTTTCCATCCATGCGCTCATGATGACCACCGGCATACTCGGCTACATTTTTCAGGTGTTTGGGGAACGGCAGTTCCTCGAGCATTTTAATGGTCACTGAAATATGATTATTAATAATCTGTCGCTCTTCAGCTGTGAGTGTACCTCGTGTAATGCAGAGATTTTTTATTTCATCTTCTGATAAGAATTTACTGTCTTTTCCATCCGTATCACACCAGTGATAAGTGGCTATATCATGAACACGTTGCTGGTCATCCTCAGTCATATACTCACCACCAATATTAATTTGACGTAAAAAGTCCCTGTCGGCATTATATTGTTCTATTTCTGCTTTATAGCTCTGTTTAGCCAGATCAATCTGATCAGTAGCATTTCCGGCATTTAGTTTAGCCTCAAGGTATTTTATTTTTGCATCTCGCTTTAGTATTTCAAAGCGTACATCAACGGTATGAATACGATCGTAAATGGTTTCCAGTTTGGTTGCTTTATCTATAACATACTCTGGTGTTGTAACTTTTCCGCAATCATGCAACCAGCCTGCAATCATCAGTTCGTAACGATCTTTTTCTGCCATAACAAACTCGGCAAGCGGGCCATGATCAGTATGATCACAGGCCTCTGCAATCATCATGGTTAATTCCGGCAGGCGTTTACAATGACCACCGGTATAAGGTGACTTTTCATCGATAGCGGTTGCAATCAATTTTATAAATGACTCAAATAATGCTTTTTGTTCGTCAATTAATCGTTTATTAGTTAACGCCACCGCTGCCTGCGATGCCAGTGATTCAGCCAGCTTTTGATCTTCTCTGGAAAATACTTCGACTTCACCGGTTACATCATTGGTGGAATTTATTAATTGCAAAACACCAATAATATCAGCTTCATGATTTTTCATTGGCACTGTTAAAATAGATCGTGTTCTATAGCCTGTTTGCCGGTCAAATTCTCGTGTTCCTGAAAAATCAAAACCTTCTGCATGATAGGCATCTGCAATATTAATGGTTTCATCATTAATAACCGCACTGGTAACCACCATGGATAAATTTTCATGACCATCGATATACAATGGCAAATGAGGAAAATCTATTTTATTACCTGAGGTTCCACCCATAACTATGCCCAGTGAATCAGTAGACACAATTTCAAAAACCAGCTGCCTGTTTTCATTGACAGTATAAAGTGAGCCACCATCAGCATCGGTTAGCTTCTTTGCACCATTGAGAATAATTTCAAGAACACGTTGATTGTTTTTTTCAGATGATAAGGCGATGCCGATTTCATTGAGTAAATCGATTTTCTTAAGCATACTTTCCATTAGAAAACCTCTTTGTAGATTTTAATCGTATAATAAGCGATAAAACAATTAGAAATCGCCAACTGCTGCACGATTCATGATTTCAATTATTGTATCTCTTACTTTTATCGCATCCTCCTTAAGCGCTGGTGGTAAAGGGCGCCCCCCATAAATCATAATATCCATGTCCAGCGTATATAACCATAACTGACCATCTGGATCTTCAACAACAGAAATACGACAGGGCAAATAACTGGAAAAACCATCACTGTGATTGAGTAAACTGGCGGCAATCATGGCATCACAGAGTAAATAAATTTTTGCATAACGAAACGGCACGCCGGACAATGCCTGCACTTCTTTATACATGGGAAGCTCACCAACATTTTTTATATTCAGTTCACTGGCAATAATTTTAATAGAGTCATCTACATCACCCGCACTCACCCCTGACTTGACCGGTACTTTAATCACCATGGCTTCGACACCTGATCTTTCTTCAAGCGCTCGCTTTGCGACATCAAAATATAATTTCACTGCATGAGAATCAAAATCAGCCAGTTGTGAAATGACCGGAAATATTTTTACACTCAACAGGCCTGTCAGTAGCACACTAACAACACCAATGAAGGCAAAAATATTTTTTAGCTGTGACATTATTATTGAATACCACTCAGGTCAAAAACCATATTCATTCCAGCATATTATTTCTATATGCCACCAGAACCAGAAACCGTATACGCCCCAACATATTTTATTTCTGTATGCCGCCAAGAGTTAACCCATAAGGATCCAGCAGGCGTTTTAATTCTTCTCGTGACAAGTCAGTCATTTCTTCTGCCACATCAATCACCGCACGACCATCGGCATAAGCCGTCTTGGCAATTTTTGCTCCCAGTTCATAACCAATTACCGGATTCAGTGCGGTCACCAGAATAGGATTTCGATCTAATGCCGCCTTGATGTTATCTTCATTTACCGTGAATCCAGCGATGGCTTTATCGGCAAGCATTGTTAC
>JAOUMX010000202.1 GCA_029881275.1 Gammaproteobacteria bacterium
GCAAAACCAAGCCGTAACCAGAAACTTTTCCAGGTAAAGCGATGTTCAGTCATATTTCGTAGACTCCCCGTTAATCAATATACCCTGTCCTCAGACGCCAGGTGCCATGTTTATCACCACTGTTTACTAAGCTAGCCATAATCATCTTATCATTTAAGATCGCTCTGTCTAATAAAGCTTTTAACTCTTTTCGCCACATCAATGGTAAAGACTGGCTGACAGCACCAACAAACATCTGCGGGTAAACTGTAAGAGAAAAATAAAAACTATGGTTATGTATGCATTTGCATTTTGATATTCTGCAATTAAACATATTAGCAAATTATAATATTTATTTTACTGTCTGCCCCTGGCTCTTTTGATCTACCTCATTCGAAGGAAATCATTGCCACTTATACCTGTGCTAGTATCTGCACATGCCAGTTGAGTCAAAAATACCTGCATTGAAAAGCCTGCCGCCCAGTTGCGTGCTTCCGCTCGGCCTGTTGCTTGGAATCATTTTCTGGCTTATCGATTCACTAATCGATACTTTTTTGTTTGAGACAGGCGAATCATTTATTCATAATCTACTGTCACCAGAACCTGTCGAATACTGGATGCGCGCCCTGGTTATCGCAATGCTGATTATTTTTTCCCTGTTTGTTCGCAGAACCCTATCCCGTGAACAAAAAATGATTAGCTGCCTGGTAAAACACAAGGACGAACTTGAAGAAATTGTTCGCCAGCGAACAGAACAACTGGAAAAACTTGCCACCACCGATGATCTCACGGGAATATTAAATCGTCGAAAATTTTATGAATTACTTGATCAGGAAATTGATCGCTACAAGCGATATGGAACAGAACTGTCTTTATTAGTTATCGATATAGATTATTTCAAGCAGGTAAATGATAACTTCGGCCATCATAGTGGTGATCTGTTATTACAGAATTTTTCAGCTATGGTTACAAACCTGATACGCAAATCAGATTATTTTGCACGCATAGGTGGAGAAGAGTTTGCCGTTATTCTCCCCGAGATCAATCTGCAACAGGCTATTATTATTGCCGAAAAGATTCGTAACCAGATCAGTCACTATAATTTTCAGATAGTTGGCAAATTAACAGCCAGTATTGGCATTGGCGAGATCCAGGCCAATGAAAGCAGTAGCCACTTCTACAAACGAACAGACCATGCCCTTTATATTGCTAAAGAAAATGGACGTAATGCCTGCCATGCATCCATACCTGGCCAGCGCGTTGATTATATCCAGAAACAATCGGGCAAAGGGTTATAAAAAATGCTCCTGTTACTGATACCCTGCCCACTCACATAACCTTACCCAGAAATGAACCCAGCTCCATATCTGTACTGAGAATATGCCCGGTCAACCAATGCTCCAGTGGCTCTATTTCATCACTCAAAGCCTGTCTGCCCTGCTGTAAAAACATATTTCTCATTTTGTTAGCAGTTTCGATTAACGACTGATGCTCTGCTTTATGTTCTTCAAAACCATCATAACCATAGTTAAGCATTAATCTTTCCTCATGCCTGAAGTGCCAGATAGTACAACTTATCAGTTCCTCCAGTACTGCCTCGACATAATTCGTCGCATCGCCATTCTCTAGCGCATGATTAAGACGATTAAATAATTCCACAAGTTTACGGTGATCATCGTCTATTTCATCAACATCAACACTTAACGCGTTGTCCCAAATTAAGTCTTTCATAAGTTAAGCTCCTGAAACCTGTACCCGGGCAGTTTTTTATAGAAAAAGTATAAATCTTATATAGCCGAATAGCCCAGGTATGGCCCCTGTTATTTGTTCTATTTGTTAATAGCACACAACCAGTTACTGAAGTGCGGAATTTGTGGCTAAGACAAGTTCATCATGTGAGAATGGCTTGTTTAAAGAGTAATCCGCACCAAGCAATTTAGCAAATTCAAGATTACTAACTGGCCCACCTGTCATGGCTATTAACTTGACAGATGGAAATTCAGATTTCACTTCCCTGATAATTTCAAGCCCTTCTTTCTCAGGCATAATAATATCAATAATTAATAAGTCGATTTTAAGTTGTTTAATTAATTTTAATGTATCTCGACTTTTAGTTGTGACATAAACCTCATATTTGTCATTATATTGTCGTAAATCACGTTGCATAGAGTTAATTAAAAATTGCTCGTCATCCACAATTAAAATATTTTTCTTCATGAAAAAACCCCATAACAAAATACATCACTAAATGCTAACACTTATAGTAGATAAATATCAGTGCTAAAGTTGATATTATTCCGGGCTGACAAAGTCTCCAATCCAGGCAGGTAATGCCTTCTGATTCGAATCATTTAGTTTCATCACTGCTCGGGCACAGTCTCGAGTCAGGTTTGTCGCCACACTGCGCTGCATCCACCACCCGCCTGTCTCCACTTCCGCAGTGAGTGCCACAATGGATATATTATTCTGCTCCGCCCAGCGTTTGACCAGTGGTTCAGCGCTAACCGCAACGTGAACGTCGTTATGTAGCAGAGCACTCACCACCCCGATATGATTACCGACAAAATAGAAGGCGTTTGTGGTTTCATCAATCCCCGCACCCTGTAATAACTGCAAGGGTAAGCGATAACCCGACCAGGATTCTTTACTGACAAATGAAATCCACTCGTTCCTGAGTGTTGCAAGATCAGTAATGCCGGTCGAGGCATGAACAACAATAGCACCGCGCACAGTCAGTTCGCCATCCAGTGTTCTCGCCCTGGCAATGAGTTGATAATCCGGCCGTTGCTTCATTACCACAGATACGGGGCCTGGATCAAAAACAAGCTGAGCTGAATGAAGAGAAGAATCGTCAGACAAGCTTACCTTGCAGCCGCCTTCATCCAGCACAGCAAGCAAACGCCCCACATGCCGTGAACTGGTCTTACCGCCATCCGCATGATTGATAGCGATAGTCACAGCCGGTTGTTGCGTTGCTGTATTCTCTGCCGAGGCAGACACCGCAACTGAAAATAAAAATAGAATCGTAATAAATAACTTCGGAAATAAAAACATCAAATCAGAACCCTAATATGCCTAATTGTTTATCAACAGTGTTCCCATTAGAAAATTCATGTTCAGGTCTC
>JAOUMX010000001.1 GCA_029881275.1 Gammaproteobacteria bacterium
AGGGGATAGTACGACGTCATTCGATCCGACAAACAGCATACTGGTGAATTTGCCTGTTCTACCGACTTTGGTCGTGTGCATGATTTCAAACCCGGGGTAGTTACGCATGGGGTTAAATCCATAAACTTCTTCCGGTGGGCGTACCCAGGGGTAGAGGTAACCGACTTCTATGTAATCCGATAACAGGAAGGTCTGTAAATTCAGCTTACCGACGCGGACACGGACATTGCCCATGGTGTATTCTACAAAACCCCATTCCAGACTGAGATCATACTGACTGCCATCACGGTTATGGGCCAGCAGCTGGGCGGCACCGGAGATTTCCGAGGTCAGTTCAGTTCTCAGATTGATGCCATAGCGGGTATCGTATTCAACAGAAATAGCATCACCGATTCGGTTCAGGTAAAGACCGTTATCAGCGCCAGGACTAGCGGTGTCGTCGACCCTTACGGAAGCAGCACCCACGGTTAGGAAGGTGTTAATCTCATATTCCCCAGCAAATGACTGATTTGCTAAAAGAGCTAAACTGACACCCAGCGCGGTAGTTTTAATTTTCATAGTCAAACCCCTGACTTTTTCTTTTTGTGGTTAATTGAGTTGCTAATTGCTAGAAAGTATGGCAGATAATTTCTGTAATTCAATGAAACTAAATAATATTTTACATTGATACTGCCATTAGCGGTCATTTGGTGGCGTCTTCATTTATGGATGATTGTTGCTCTGCACAATCAATTTAGACTGACGGCTTGATATATATTCAAATACCACCATCTACCTTATGAATTATAGATGATTATTGAAAATAGCAAGTTTTCGAGCTTAACTATTATCAAAATTTGGCCGGCTAATGGTTTTTTTCGAGGTATTTGTCCGTAATTGCATAATGGCTCTTCTGGATTGGCTAATGTTAGAATTAATTAATCTTAAAGATTAAGACCTGACAGGGACCTATTATAATGAGTCCCTGGCAACAAAAATCTCAAGTAATGGCGTTGTCGTTGTTAACATAGCTGTTAAATAGTTTGATTTTTTGTGTATAAAATACGCAACAATGAAGGCGGTTACCCGGATTCTGGTGATACCATTATTTGTACATATGTAACGAAATAAAGGTTTTGTTAACAGGACAGAAAATCATTATTTCATGAACTACACTAGAGACTAAGGCATGAGTGATCAGCAATCGGATTTTAACCAGGATGGTGATTTGGCGGTCGAGGAGGCGACTCCCAAA
Source organism: Gammaproteobacteria bacterium (assembly GCA_029881275.1). Classification (GTDB taxonomy): domain Bacteria; phylum Pseudomonadota; class Gammaproteobacteria; order SZUA-229; family SZUA-229; genus JAPHQX01. The sequence continues at coordinate 1,235 of JAOUMX010000001.1, forward strand.
CTTAAACCGCCACGAAAGTACAAGGTTGTACTGCTTAATGATGACTATACCCCGATGGAATTTGTGGTGCAGATACTGACTACATTTTTTGCAATGAACCAGGAACTGGCAACCAAGGTCATGTTGACGGTGCACACAAAAGGTAAAGCCATTTGTGGTGAATACAGTTATGAGATTGCAGAAACCAAGGTTGAACAGGTTAATGATTATTCCAGAAAACATCAGCATCCTTTGCTGTGTACGATGGAAGATGTGTGACGGATTTTTGAGTATGCCGGATGATTCCGGCGATTAGATGAGGCGAAGTAGATATGTTGAGTAAGGAGCTTGAGGCTTCTTTGAACCTCGCGTTTAACGAAGCAAGAAATAAGCGACATGAATATATCACAGTAGAGCATCTGCTTTTGGCATTACTGGATAATTCCAGTGCCAATTCTGTGCTTAAGGCCTGTGGTGCTGATTTGTTACGCCTCAAAAATGAATTACTTGAATACCTGGAAGAAAATACCCCGGTATTCAATGAAGCCATAGGGGGAGAAGTTCAGCCCACGCTGGGTTTTCAACGAGTTTTACAAAGAGCAGTATTTCATGTCCAGTCTTCTGGTAAGAAAGAAGTCATTGGTGCTAATGTGCTGGTCGCTATTTTTGGCGAGCAGGAGTCTCAGGCTGTATATCTGTTACATCAGCAGGATGTCAGTCGCCTGGATATCGTTAATTATGTGTCTCACGGTATTTCAAAAGTGTCTGATGAAAATGAAGACTCTGAAATCGAAAGTAACGATGAAGTTAGCGTTGATGCTGAAAAACAGCCGCTGGAGAATTTTGCCACCAATCTTAATATGCGTGCGCTGCAGAATAAAATTGATCCATTGATTGGCCGTGATCAGGAAATAGAACGTACTATTCAGATTTTATGTCGTCGCCGTAAAAATAATCCATTGCTGGTAGGTGAAGCAGGTGTTGGTAAAACCGCCATAGCAGAAGGACTGGCCAAGAAAATTGTTGATGGTGAAGTTCCTTCTATTCTTGACGGTTGTACTATTTATTCACTTGATCTGGGTTCTTTAGTCGCAGGCACCAAGTACCGGGGTGATTTTGAAAAACGTCTTAAAGGTGTGCTTAAACAGTTACAGAAAGACCCGGGTGCCATTTTATTTATTGATGAAATTCATACCATTATAGGTGCAGGTTCGGCATCGGGTGGTGTTATGGATGCCTCTAACCTGATTAAGCCTATGCTGGCATCGGGTGAGTTGAAATGTATTGGTTCAACCACTTATCAGGAATTCAGAGGTATCTTTGAAAAAGACCGTGCACTCACCCGTCGCTTCCAGAAAGTTGATATCAATGAGCCAAGTGTGTCTGAAACCGTTGATATTTTAAAAGGGCTAAAAACCTATTTTGAAGACCACCATAATGTGAAGTACAGTTTAAATGCTTTGAAGTCTGCTGCTGAACTGGCTGATCGCTACATTATGGATCGTTTTTTACCCGATAAGGCAATTGATGTTATTGATGAAGCGGGTGCTAACAGACGTATGTACAGTACGGATGACAGTAAGCCACGTAATATTAATGTTCACGATATAGAGAATATCGTTGCCAAAATTGCACGCATACCGGCTAAAACAGTGTCTTCATCCGATGCGGATGTGCTGAAAAATCTGGAACGTAATTTAAAACTGGTTGTATTTGGTCAGAATGAAGCAATTGAAACTATGGCCGATTCAATCAAGATGTCACGTTCAGGTCTGGCTTTACCGGATAAACCTGTGGGTTCATTCCTGTTCGCCGGTCCTACCGGTGTTGGTAAGACGGAAGTGACCAAACAGCTGGCTAAAGTGCTGGGCATTGAACTGATACGATTCGATATGTCTGAATATATGGAAAGACATACGGTGTCCCGTTTGATTGGTGCGCCTCCAGGATATGTTGGCTTTGATCAGGGTGGTTTACTAACAGAAGCTATTAATAAACACCCGCACGCGGTATTGCTGCTGGATGAAATAGAAAAGGCTCATCCTGATGTATTTAATTTGTTATTACAGGTTATGGATCATGGCACACTGACCGATACCAACGGGCGTAAATCGGATTTTCGTAATGTCATTATTATTATGACAACCAATGCCGGTGCTCAATTAATTGGTCGACGTTCCATGGGCTTTACTGAGCAGGATCATGAAACTGACGGCATGGAGGAAATTAAGCGTTTGTTTACACCGGAGTTCAGAAACCGTATGGATGGTATTATTCAGTTTAAACCACTGGATGAAAGAACCATTACCAATGTGGTCGACAAGTTTATTATTGAGCTAGAACATCAGCTGGAAGAAAAACGCGTCACTATGCATGTGGATGATTCAGCCCGTAAATGGCTGGCCATAAAAGGATATGATCCAAAAATGGGTGCTCGTCCTATGGCCAGGGTTATTCAGGAACACCTTAAACGCCCATTGGCGGATGAGTTGTTATTTGGTCGTTTGAATAAAGGCGGTGCGATTAGAGTGACTTTAAATACCACTAAGGATGAGCTTGAAATCGAAGTGCTTGAAAAGGAAAACGCAACCAGTTAATTGACTAACAGTATGACAACAAAAAAAGGCCGTGATTATCACGGCCTTTTTTATTGGGAATTCAATTGATTACTTGGCGCGATAAACGATACGACCTTTATTTAAATCGTAGGGTGTCAGTTCTACAGTTACCTGATCACCTGTCATTATACGAATATAGTGTTTACGCATTCTGCCTGAGATGTGAGCAGTCACAATATGACCATTTTCAAGTTCTACACGGAACATTGTATTAGGCAGGGTTTCAACAACCGTACCGTCCATCTGTATTGCTTCTTCTTTTGCCATTCAAATTCTCTAAAGGAAAGTTGCGGCACAATTATCAATAAAATGAGACATTTAGCAAGTCTTTATATTGCATGATGCCTATTTTGTTGCGATTTCCGGTTCAGGAAGAAGAAACACAGGGTCTACAAGTGTTTGATTTACATAGATTCCAAGATGGAGGTGAGGGCCTGTGACGCGCCCTGTTTTTCCGACTGCGCCGATGATCTGTCCTTTTTTAATGATATCGCCGATTTTTACGTCAATTCGACTCATATGAGCATACATGCTGATAATGCCCTGTCCATGGTCAATATAAACCATATTGCCACTGAAAAAGAAATCGCCGGCTTCAATGACGGTGCCATCTTCTACGGATTTGATTGGTGTGCCTTCGATTGCGGCAATATCCAGTCCTGAATGGGGGCGTCGAGCCTGTTGATTGAAAAACCGGCGTAAGCCAAAAATACTACTGACTCTGCCTTCAACGGGTGTAATGAAATTGGCTTTGACGTCGTTATCTGACCAGTGTTTTTTAGCCTTGTTTTTACGGATCTTTTCTTTGTTGATGCGTTCAAGGTCTTTTTTATTGGGACTGACTTTGCGTTTATCGGTGATGGTCAAGTATTGAGAAGCATATGTTTTTGGCTTAACTTCAAAATTCCGGGTTTCTGTTGAATTATCGGGCCATTTTATTTCTATGTTTTTTTTACCGGGCTTGGTGTCCAGGGGAATACCAATCAGTGCATATGACTGGTTTTCATTGCTAATAGTGGCAACGGGGTGATTATTAAAAAATATTTTTGGATGTGAATCAGTATTAACAGGAATCAGTGCGAGCCCGCCTGGAACAGGGTTATGCCTGGGAAATGCGAACGCCGGGTGACTGTTAATGAGCAGGGCAGTTAGAATAGATAAGATTAAAAAATATTTTTTCACAGTTATACACGGCATTTTTAATTAGTTAGTATAGTGTAAATGTATACAGCTATATAAATAAAGGGTTTCAGGCATGTCTTTTTTTCATCTTGCAGATCGCATGAATGATATCAAACCATTTTATGTTATGGATTTACTTGCCAGAGCAAAAAAACTCGAAGCATCGGGACGATCAATTATACATCTTGAAGTAGGCGAGCCGGATTTCTCTACACCAGAAACAATTATAAAGGCAGGGCATAGTTCACTTGATACCTGTCAGATGCACTACACGCCAGCAGTAGGGTTGACAGAATTACGTGAGAAAATAGCCGGTTACTATCAGTCCCATTTTAATGTTCAGGTACCTGTTGAAAGAATTATTGTTACACCGGGTGCATCGGGCGCATTGCAACTGGCCCTGTCAGTTTTAATTAATCCTGCTGATGAAGTGTTGATGACCGACCCCGGGTATCCCTGTAATCGACATTTTGTGCGTTTATTAGAAGGTCAGTCGGTGAATATTCCGGTGACCAGTGCAACAAATTATCAATTAACCGCTGATTTAATAGCGCGTCACTGGTCAGCCAAAACAGCGGCAGCATTGGTTGCTACACCGTCAAATCCAACCGGGACTATCATTAACCAGAGCGATATGTCTGCCATTATTGAGGCAGTGAATAAACAGCAGGGTTATTTAGTGGTGGATGAAATCTATCAGGGCTTAACCTATGAAACTGAAAATTTCACTGTTTTATCATTAACAGATCAGGCTTTTGTCATTAACAGTTTTTCCAAATTTTTTGGAATGACAGGATGGCGATTGGGCTGGATGGTTGTACCGGATGAATTTGTTGAAGCAGTCGATAAACTGGCACAGAATATTTTTCTCGCCCCACCTACCTTATCGCAATATGCGGCTATTGAAGCTTTTAATGCGCCTAGCCTGAATATTCTTGAACATCGTCGCCAGGAGTTCAAACGACGTCGGGATTATTTGTTACCGGCATTAAAGTCGTTGGGATTTGAAATATCGGTTGATCCTCAAGGTGCTTTTTATATCTATGCAAACTGTCATCGTTTCACAGATGATTCATTTGGTTTTGTAAATAGACTGCTGGAAGAGGCGGGCGTGGCGATTACGCCAGGGATAGATTTTGGTGAATTTAATGCCCATCAGCATGTAAGATTTGCCTATACCCGGCCAGTTTCGGTACTGGAAGACGCTGTGGCCCGATTAAATGATTTTCTGAAACATTTCTAGCGGCAGCTTATTTCAGTTAAACTTAAGCGTTCGTTTTATTTAAGGAATAACCTGTGCTTTCTCTGATTAAATCAATACGTGAAGACATCAAGAGTATCTTTGATCGTGATCCGGCTGCTCGAACAACATTTGAGGTCATTACAACTTATCCGGGTCTTCATGCCGTTGTTTTTCATCGTATAAGTCATATTCTGTGGAAGGCTAATCTAAAGTGGCTTGCGCGCGTCATGTCAAATATTGTTCGCTGGTATACGGGTATTGAAATTCATCCAGGTGCCCAGATAGGCCGTCGTTTTTTTATTGATCATGGAACCGGTGTGGTTATCGGTGAAACGGCTGAAATTGGTGATGATTGCACCTTATATCATGGTGTAACACTGGGAGGAACAAGCTGGGAAAAGGGTAAACGCCATCCCACATTAATGAATAATGTCATTGTCGGTGCCGGTGCAAAGGTGCTGGGGCCGATAGTGATAGGGGAAAATGCGAAAATTGGCTCCAATGCCGTTGTGACCAAGGATGTCCCAAGTGAAGCAACCGTGGTTGGTGTGCCAGGGCGCGTTGTTGAGCATAAGAAAGACGAAAAACATCAGCAAAGAGCTGCTACAGCGGAAAAAATGGGGTTCAGTGCCTATGGTGCTACTCAGGATGCCCCTGACCCGGTGGCTACGGCCATTAATTGTATGCTTGACCATATTCATCTGATGGATGCAAAAATGGAAACCATGTGTGCTGCGTTGAAAGCCCTGGGTTCAGAACTGGATGATCTTCATATGCCCGAACTTGGTAAGCTCGAAATTCAGACTGAAGGTGAACCGAAGCCTGAAAAAGAATGATTCGAATTTTAAAGAAAATCAGTCATTTAGATTAATCGGATTTATTATATAATACTTGACTAATTTACTCGGGATTGATTATACTGCCACCTGATTAGTTAGAGAGATCGGGTATGAGACTTACATCTAAAGGGCGTTATGCAGTTACAGCCGTACTGGATTTATCCTTTCATCAAAATGAAGGTCCAGTATCATTAGCAGATATTTCTGCGCGTCAGGAAATTTCACTTTCTTATCTGGAGCAGTTGTTTGCTCGATTAAGGCGTAATAAGGTGGTTAACAGTACCCGAGGCCCAGGTGGTGGTTACAAGTTAAGTCGTGATCCGGCTGACATCAGCATGGCAGAAATCATACTGGCAGTTGATGAAACTTATGATGCAACAGCCTGTGGCAGTAGCAGTAAACCCTGTTCAGGTAATTATCAGTGTTTAACGCATGATTTGTGGCAGGAACTGAGTCAGGAAATTCATACTTTTCTGAAAGAGATAACACTTGCTGAAATGATGTCGAAAAGAACCGTCAGAGAAGTGGCTGATCGACAGGATCGTGTCGTTCAGACACATGAGCTGAAGAAAGTGGTATCAGTTGGATAGTGGTAATGTCTGTTTATCTTGATAATAATTCTACAACTGCATTAGATCCTCAGGTTCTGGATGCAATGTTGCCTTATTTCAAGGATATTCATGGAAACCCATCCAGTGTGCATCGTTACGGACGTTTAACACGTAATGCGCTGGAACAGGCCAGGGATCAGGTTGCCCGGTTAGCAGGTGCTCGAAACGAGCAGGTGATTTTTACTTCTGGCGGTACTGAGGCTAATAACCTGGCTATTTTAGGCGCGTTATCACACAAGGCACCCGCACACCTTGCTGTTAGTTCAATTGAGCACGCATCGATCATTGAGCCTGCAAAGTCATTGTTTAAAAAAGGCTGGAAGCTGGATTTAGTCAACGTCGATTCCGGATGTTATATATTAGCTGACAATCTTAAGTCTGTTATTTCAGAGGATACCCGTCTGGTTTCAGTAATGATGGCTAATAATGAAACAGGTGTAGTGCAGGATATTCAAAGTTTGAAACAGGGTATTCAGTCTGATCAAATATTATTTCATTCTGATGCCAGTCAGGTTGCAGGAAAGCTGCCATTAAATTTCAATGAAATAAATATAGATATGATGACCCTGTCTTCACATAAAATATATGGTCCTCAGGGAGCGGGAGCTTTAATAGCCAATCGTTCCATTGAGTTAGAACCGGTATTGTATGGTGGTGGACAGGAACGTGGTATCAGAAACGGAACTGAAAATATTGCAGCCATTGTTGGTTTTGGTGCGGCTGCCGAATTAGCGATTAAACAGCTCGAAGAAACCCAAAAGCATCTCAGGTCATTGAGAGACCAGCTAGAAAGAGAACTGGCTGCTATGCAGAACATTACTTTGTTTGCAGCTGAATCAGACCGCTTGCCGAATACATTACAGTTTGCTGTGAATGATTTTGATGGAGAGGCATTGCTTATGCTGCTTGATAAAAAAGGTATTGCTGTTTCAAGTGGCTCTGCCTGTCAGAGCAGTGCTGGTGCACCCAGTCATGTTTTATTGGCTATGGGTGTGAAGCCTGAGCTTGCAAAACATGCCATACGAGTGAGTTTTGGCAGAAATAATATAGCTAAAGATGTACAGATTTTAATAGAAGCATTGAAAGATATTACTTTGATCCAACATAAATCTATGTGTGTTGGGTAAGACAAATTTAAACATATAAGAGATAACGATTGTGAGCAACTTGAAATTACCAATTTATTTTGATTATTCAGCAACTACACCTGTTGATGAACGTGTAGCAGAAGCAATGATTAAGTGCATGACATTTGATGGTAACTTTGGTAATCCTGCTTCTCGTAGCCATGCCTTTGGCTGGAACTCTGAGGAAGCGGTTGAAGAAGCTCGTGGTCACGTCGCGGCTTTGATTAATGCAGATCCAAGAGAAATTGTCTGGACATCAGGTGCCACAGAATCAAATAACCTGGCAATAAAAGGTGTCGCACATTTTTATAAAAAGAATGGCAAACATATCATTACCAGTAAAACGGAACATAAAGCGGTTCTTGATACCTGTCGTCAGCTTGAGCGTGAAGGTTATGATGTTACTTATCTTGATCCGGAGCCAAATGGCCTGATTGATCTCAAGAAGCTGGCTGATGCAATGCGTGATGACACTATTCTAGTTAGCATTATGCATGTAAATAATGAAATAGGTGTCATTCAGGATATTGCTGCCATCGGTGAAATGTGTCGTGAGCGTAAAATAATATTTCATGTGGATGCTGCTCAAAGTGCTGGCAAAGTTGATATAGATCTTGAAAAGATGAAAGTTGACCTGATGAGTTTTTCAGCACATAAGATCTATGGTCCCAAAGGGATTGGTGCCTTGTATGTGCGCCGTAAACCTCGTATTCGTCTGGAAGCGCAGATGCATGGTGGCGGTCATGAACGGGGTATGCGTTCTGGTACTCTGGCAACGCATCAGATTGTGGGTATGGGTGAGGCATTTCGGATTGCCAAACAGGAAATGCATGCCGAGAATGATCGTATTATGAAATTACGTAATCGTTTGTGGAATGGCTTTAAAGATATGGAAGAAGTCTACCTGAATGGTGACTTTGAGCATCGGGTAGCGGGTAATCTTAATGTCAGTTTTAATTTTGTTGAAGGTGAAAGCCTGATTATGGCGCTGAAGGATATTGCTGTATCCAGTGGCTCTGCATGCACATCTTCAAGCCTGGAGCCCAGCTATGTTTTAAGGGCACTAGGACGCAGCGATGAGCTGGCGCATAGTTCATTACGCTTTACTATTGGTCGTTATACCAAAGAAGAAGAGATCGATTACACCATTAATCTGGTTAAACAGGCGGTCTCCAAATTGCGCGATCTGTCACCTCTGTGGGATATGTTTAAAGAAGGGGTTGATCTGAATTCGGTAGAATGGGCCGCTCACTAAGCGACTGTTTGGAAAAGTTAAGGTAAAATGCGCAATATAGTCAGTTATGTTGCAGATTGTTTAATAAGAATTAGGAGAAAATCAATGGCTTACAGTGAAAAAGTCATGGATCATTACGAAAATCCACGCAATGTTGGTACCCTGGACAAGGACGCGGCTAATGTCGGAACAGGTATGGTGGGTGCGCCAGCCTGTGGTGACGTTATGCGGTTACAGATTCAGGTGAGTGATGACGGCATTATTGAGAATGCCGTATTTAAAACTTATGGCTGTGGTTCGGCGATTGCGTCCAGTTCACTGGTAACAGAATGGATGAAAGGCAAAACCCTGGAAGAGGCTAAAAAAATCAAGAATCTGGACATTGCTGAAGAACTGGCTTTGCCACCTGTAAAGGTTCACTGTTCAGTACTGGCTGAAGATGCAATCAGTGCTGCAGTAGAAGATTATTTGAAAAAACGGGCAGGTTAATTATGGCTTTAACGATTACTCAGTCAGCAGCAGAACGTGTAAAAGCATACCTTGATAATCGTGGTAAAGGTATCGGCGTGCGACTGGGTGTTAAGACATCCGGCTGTTCAGGTATGGCATACGTTATTGAATTTGTCGATGAAGTTAACGACGCTGAAGACGTGCTGTTTGAAGATAATGGCGTGACCATTGTTGTTGATAAAAAGAGTCTTGTTTATATTGATGGCACTGCTATTGATTATGGTAAAGAAGGCTTGAATGAGGGTTTTAAATTTACCAATCCTAATGAGTCAGATCGTTGTGGATGTGGTGAAAGCTTTACTATCTAAGAATAGTCATGTCAGTCGATCTGTTTAACAAAAGTTATTTTGATATTTTTAATGTGCCACTTTCATATGATATTGATCTGAATAAAGTCGGTGAAATATATCTGAAATTGCAGAAAAGCGTACACCCTGATCGTTATGCTAATTCTGGTGATCAGGAAAAACGTATTGCAATGCAACAAACGTCATTAATCAATCAGGCCTTTTACACATTAAAGGATCCGGTCAGCAGAGCGCAATATATGCTTAAGCTCAAGGGTCTTGATATGGATTCTGAAACAGATACGACAATGGATGCTGAGTTTTTGATGGAGCAAATGGAGTTTCGTGAGTCCATTATGGAAGTTCAGGATAAAAGTGATCCATTATCAGAGCTGGATTCTATGCTCGCTGTACTGGGTAAAAAGATGGATGGTTTGAGTAAGGATTTTACTAATTTATTTGTAAATGCTTCCTATGATGCAGCTCGAGAAGCAGTGAGAAAAATGCAATTCATAATCAAGGCTAAAAAAGAAGTCAATGAATTATCTGAAAAATTAGAAGATGAGTTAATGTAGTTTAGTTATGGCCTTACTTCAAATTGCAGAACCCGGACAATCAAGTGCGCCGCATCAAAGACGTTTTGCTGTGGGTATAGATCTGGGTACAACGAATTCGCTTGTGGCTACTGTCCGAAGCGGTGTCGCAGAAACATTGCCCGATGCGTCTGGTAATCATCTTCTGCCTTCCGTGGTGCGTTATCAGCCTGATCATGATCCGGTAGTTGGTATAGAAGCAAAATCCAGTTCAGTTGATGATCCATTAAATACCATCGTGTCGATTAAGCGCTTAATGGGGCGTGGTATTGAAGACCTTAAATCACTGGGTAATCGTCTGCCTTACAAATTTGCAGAAACCGAATCGTCAGTACCCAGAATTGCTACATCAGCAGGTCATGTTAGTGCTGTCGAAGTTTCCGCTGAAATTTTAAAATCGTTAAAAGACAGAAGTGAACAAACATTAGGTGATGAACTGGTGGGTGCTGTGATAACTGTACCTGCCTATTTTGATGATGCGCAACGTCAGGCAACAAAAGATGCTGCCAGACTGGCCAACATTAATGTTCTGCGCTTATTGAATGAACCGACTGCAGCTGCGGTTGCTTATGGCCTTGATAGTGGCCAGGAAGGTGTTATTGCCGTTTATGATCTTGGTGGTGGTACCTTTGATATTTCTATTCTGCGTTTAAATAAAGGTGTCTTTGAAGTTTTGTCGACGGGTGGCGATAGTGCACTGGGTGGTGATGACTTTGATCATGCTATTGCAGAATGGATTATTCCACAGATTGGTTTGAATAAAACTGAATTAGAACCTTCACAAGCACGTCTTTTGTTGCGTGAAGCCTGTAAGGCAAAAGAAGCACTGGCTGAGAATGAGCAGGTTGAGTTAAATATTGAATTAAATGAAAATCATCGATGGTTTGGTTTATTAACACGAGATCAGTTTCAGCAACTGGTGGATCCATTGATTAAAAAAACACTTCTTGCCTGCCGCCGTGCAATTCGTGACGCGGGTGTTGATCAGGCTGATATTGTTGATGTGGTTATGGTTGGTGGTTCAACACGTACGCTTAGAGTAAGAGAGCTTGTTGGTGACTTTTTTAAACAGCAGCCTTTGGTCAGTATCGATCCAGATAAAGTCGTTGCCATAGGTGCTGCTATTCAGGCAAATTCACTGGCCGGAAATGACCCGGACGGTGAAATGTTATTACTGGATGTAATACCGCTTTCGCTTGGTATTGAAATAATGGGTGGTTTGACCGAGAAGATTATCCATAGAAATACACCTATACCTGTTTCCCGTGCGCAGGAGTTTACCACTTATAAAGATGGTCAAACTGCAATGGCCGTGCATGTGGTTCAGGGTGAGCGTGAACTGATATCAGATTGTCGATCCCTTGCCAGATTCGAGTTACGTGGCTTTCCTCCTCAGGTGGCGGGAAGTGCGCGTATTCGTGTTACTTTTCAGGTTGATGCCGATGGTTTGCTGAGTGTTTCTGCCAGGGAGGAAACGTCTGGCGTCGAAGCTCATGTTGAAGTTAAGCCCTCATATGGTTTAAATGATGCTGAAATTGAGAAGATGCTGCGTGATTCGATGGATTATGCAAAAGATGATATGTTGGCGCGTAGCTTGCGCGAGCAACAGGTAGAAGCAGACCGTGTTATCGTCGCCCTTGACGCGGCTATGGCAGAAGATGCTGATGAGATGTTAGAGGCTGATGAGCGAGATGCTATATTAAAAGCCCGTGATATTCTGCTGCAGACAAAACAGACGTCAAACGATGTGCAGGAAATTAAGCAGGCAGTTCAGGCTGTTGAACGTGCCAGTGCCAGTTATGTGGCTAAACGTATGAATGCCAGTGTACAGAAGACGATGGCAGGCCATAAAGTCGAAGAATTTACAGTTGAGGATGAGAATAAATAATGCCGCAGATTATCTTTCTGCCCCATGAAGAGTTATGTCCAGAAGGTATGGTCATTGACGCTGAAAAGGGTGATACCATTTGTGATGCCGCGTTAAAGCATGGTATTGAAATTGAGCATGCCTGTGAAAAGTCCTGTGCCTGCACTACCTGTCATGTCTATGTGCGTGAGGGCGGTGATTCCCTTAATGAAAACTCTGATGAAGAGGATGATTTACTGGATAAAGCATGGGGACTGGATCCGGATTCACGGCTCAGTTGCCAGGCAACGGTTGGTGATAAGGATCTTGTGATCGAAATTCCAAAATATACGATTAACATGGTATCTGAGAATCATTAGGAGCCGGGTATGTCACTAAAATGGTCTGATAGTCTTGATATTGCCTTAGCACTGGATGAGGCTCACCCAGATGTGGATCCGCAATATATTCGGTTTACGGATTTGCATCAGTGGATTTGTGAACTGGATGAATTTGACGATAACCCGGAAAAGTCAAACGAGAAAATTCTCGAAGCCATTCAAATGAACTGGATCGAGGAAAAAGACTAGTTTCCTGTCCTAATAGTTTGAACTATTTCAATTATCCTCCTTTGCCTGTCAGTAAATTCCGCGTAAAATCACGGGTTTAGTCTATTATCTTATGCATATTTCCATATTTCAGCCTGATTATGTCAGGTTGAGCTAATCTGAGGATTTAAGTGAGCAGCGCACCTATTAATTTCCCGGCCATGGAAAAAGCCAATTTGCTGGGTATGAATCGTCAGGATCTGGAAACCTTTTTCATCAGTATGGGTGAGAAAGCATTTCGTGCGTCTCAGGTTATGAAATGGATACATCAGCTAGGTGTTAATGATTTTGCTGATATGAGCAATATTGGCAAGGCGCTTCAGCAGCAACTTAATCAAATTGCCGAAATCAGAGCACTGGACATAGTTGTTGATCAGCTATCCGGTGATGGAACACGTAAGTGGGTTTTCAGGTTAAAAGACGGAAACTGCATAGAGACTGTATTTATCCCGGAGGATGATCGAGGAACATTGTGCATATCATCACAGGTGGGTTGTGCACTGGATTGCAGTTTCTGTTCTACCGGCCGGCAGGGGTTTAGTCGGAATCTGGGCTCTGATGAAATTTTAGCCCAGGTATGGCTGGCAAGTCGTTTGCTAAATGAAGAAAAGAAACCTGGTCGTAAAATCACCAATCTGGTTCTTATGGGAATGGGAGAGCCCTTGCTGAATTATGATAACGTAGTTAAAGCTATTGACGTGTTTCTGGATGATTTTGCCTATGGTTTAAGTAAACGGCGAGTGACTGTTAGCACTGCGGGTGTTCTTCCGGCAATGGAGCGTCTTTCCGAACGTCATGATGTTCAGCTGGCAATTTCTCTGCATGCGACTACAGATGAGCTGCGTAATGACCTGGTACCGATTAATCGTAAATATCCAATAAAAGATTTGATTACCAGTTGTCATCAATTTATGGAAAAAAGATCACCACGTTCGAGATTAACTATTGAATATGTGATGCTTGCTGGTGTTAATGATAGTGAGCAAAATGCCAGGGAACTGGTAAGACTGATGAAAGGTCTGTCTGTTCTGGTTAACCTGATACCATTTAATCCATTTATAGGCTCAGGTTATAAGACATCTTCTCCAGAAGTTGTTAACAAGTTCAGAGATGTTTTACATAAAGCGAGTATAACAACGGTTATTCGTAAAACACGTGGAGAGGATATTGATGCTGCATGTGGTCAGCTGGTGGGTAAAGTTGAAGATAAAAGTCGACGGCAGCAAAAATTTATAAAACCACGTATTGGAATGCATTCATGAAAACAATAAAAAAAATAATCATTATGCTAATTGCTTTAACGCTGACTGCCTGTGGTGGATATAACAACGCCAGAAAAACTGAAATTAATGATAGAAAGCAAAGTGCCAATATTAATGTTCAGCTTGCGTCAGGTTATATGAAGCGAGGACAATTTGAAGTCGCCAAAGAAAAATTATTAAAAGCTATTGATCTAGATGATAGCTATGTGCCTGCTTATACCACTATGGCTGTTCTGATGAATGGTTTAGGTAAGGTGGAAGAGGCTAAAAGTTATTATCTTGATGCGCTGGATATTGATTCAAATAATCCAGAATTATTGAATAACTACGGAACATTTTTATGTCAGCATAATGAGCTTGACGAAGCTAAAGAACAATTTATTAAAGCGTTAAATAACCCATTGTATGAAACACCAGAAGTTGCCCATAGTAATATGGGTTACTGTTTGATGAAAAATGATAATCCTGACTATGAGTTGATAGAAAAGCATTTACGTTTAGCATTAACTGCCAATCCCAATATGCGATCTTCATTACTGGCTATGGGTGAGCTGGGTATAAAAACTAAACGTTATTTAATGGCGAGAGCTTATATGCAACGCTATCACGCTATCTCAAATCCTACTTCTGCAAGTTTATGGCTGCAGATCCAGGCTGAAAAAGCACTTGGTGATCAAAAGCATTTCGCGCAACTATCTAAGCAGTTACTGGATGACTTTGCTGATTCACCAGAGGCTAAAAATCTAAAGGAGTTGACTCGTAGATGAGCAGCGAAGATACGTTACCCGAACAGGCTCCAGTTGATGAAGTAATTCGTTATCAGGAATTTGGTGTGCGTCTGAGAGAAGCTAGAGAAGCACTTGGATTATCCATTATGGATGTTGCTGAGCAATTAAATCTTAAAGTAGATGTGCTGAATGCTCTTGAATCATCAAATATTGATAAATTACCGGCACCTACTTTTACTCAGGGATATATTCGAGCTTATGCCAGACTGCTTAAATTGCCGGCAGATGATATTCTTCAGGGCTATAATTCTGCTGTTCCCGAGAGACAGCATCCTCTAGTCCCAAATTATGGAATGCCAATACTGGCTGCCAGTGAAAAATCATCATTTAATATTTTTATTGTTTTAGTTGTATTGCTAGTGATAGCAGCCGTATCTTATTTTGTTATTGATGTACAATCACCGCCTGTTTCACAGGAGAGTGATCTAATTGAAGAAAATTCATTATCAAATGCACAATCAGAACAGGATCAGGATTCATTAATTAATACTGATGAGATTATAACTAATGTTCCAGAAACTAATGATCAGGCAACAGAGTCAGAGAATGTTCAATTGCCCGAAAGTGATGTTTCAACTGTTGACAGTAAGCAAAGCCAGCCTGTTGAAATTGAAGATGTCTCTCAGGATGTAAAAACATTACCAGCTGAAGAGAAAGTAGTCGTTCAGGGTGAGGATTTACTGGAGATAGTGACTTCATTTGCTTCATGGGCTGAAGTTCAGGATGTTAACGGTGCTCGCCTTATATTTGAATTATTAGACAAAGGGCAAACTTATCAGGTAAAAGGTAAAGCTCCATTTAGTGTGTTTCTGGGTAATGCGCCAGCGATTAAAATTCTTGTTAATAGTAACAATGTTGATTTTTCAGGTTATATACGGAAAAATAATATTGCTCATATAACAGTTGATAATAATGGCATAGCCAGATTTAATCGACGTGATAAAATGATCATTACTTCAAATGATGAAAATACTCAACACGAAGCTTCAGATGCAACAGACCCTTTTGCTAATGATCTTCAATAACCTGTTTTAATCAGTAGTACTTTATGTCCGTAAAAATACAATCAATTCGTGGTATGCACGATGTACTGCCTGACCAGTCTGGTTTATGGCAATATTTTGAAAATATAATAAGAAACACTGTGCAGAGTTATGGCTATCGTGAGATCCGAATGCCCGTGCTTGAATCAACAGATTTATTCTGTCGATCAATCGGTGAGGTTACAGATATCGTAGAGAAAGAAATGTATACCTTCGCAGATCGAAATGGGGACAGCCTGACCTTGAGACCGGAAGGAACAGCGAGTTGTGTTAGAGCCGGTATTCAGCATGGCTTATTGCATAATCAACAGCAGAGGCTCTGGTATATGGGGCCTATGTTCAGGCATGAGCGTCCTCAAAAGGGTCGCTACCGGCAGTTTCATCAGATTGGTGTTGAAACATTTGGTATAGATGGGCCGGATATAGATGCTGAATTGATTCTAATGACAGCGCGTTTCTGGAAGTCGCTTGGTCTGACCAATGTACATCTTGAATTAAATACACTGGGTAGTAATGAAGCACGTGCTCTATACCGCGGCGTGCTCGTTGACTATCTAAGTCAGCATGAAAATCATTTAGATGAAGAAAGTAAGCGCCGATTGACAACAAACCCTTTAAGAATCCTGGACAGTAAAAATCCGGATTTGCAGGAAATAATTGAAGCTGCGCCAAAATTAATGGATTATCTTGATGATGAGTCACGGCAGCACTTTGAACAACTGAAAGTCATCCTGCACGCAGCCGGTATTGATTTTAGAGTGAATACCCGCCTTGTACGCGGACTCGATTATTACTGCAAAACCGTGTTTGAATGGGTGACCGATGAGCTGGGTGCGCAGGGCACAGTATGTGCGGGTGGTCGTTATGATGGTCTTGTTAGTCAGTTAGGTGGTAAACCAACAACTGCTGCAGGTTTTGCCATGGGTGTCGAACGCTTGCTCTCGTTAATAGAAAATACGACCCTTCAGTTGAATAATGGTATAGACATATTTATGCTGCTGCAGGGCGACAAGGCACAAATACAGGGTCTAATCCTTGCAGAACAAATTCGCACCGAGTGTAGTAATATAAAAATTCAGGTTAATTGTGGTGGTGGCAGTTTTAAAAGTCAGATGAAAAAAGCTGATAAGAGTGGAGCTAAACTGGCGCTGATTCTTGGCGAAGATGAGATAATTCATGACTCAGTGGCAATTAAGCATTTACGTTCAGAAAGTGAACAGAAATTAATCAGGCAAGATGAATTATCTAAAGTCTTGTCTGAGTTATTATAGATATAAAATGGGGCTAGATGATGGATTTTGAAACAGAAGAACAACAGATTGAAGCACTTAAAAAATGGTGGAAAGATAATGGTAGAACCATCATCGCAGGGTTTGTTATCGGGGTTAGTGTAATTGCTGGCTGGCGTTATTATATAGATTACCAGAGAAACCATGCTGAATATGCCAGTAGTGTTTATGAAAAAATTTTACTAGCAGCTAACAATAAAGATGCGATTGCGCAACAACAGATGGATGTGAATAAATTACTGGCAGAATATTCTGATACGCCATACGCATCACTGGCTGCACTTATATTTGCTAAATCACAGTTTGAAAATGGAGATGTTATCAATGCGCAGCAGAATCTTGAATGGGTTATGCTTAACTCAAAGCAGGCTGAGTTAAAGCATTTGGCGCGAACACGTATGATACGACTAATGGCTTCAATGCAGAAATATGATGACGCCTTAAAGCTTGCAACTGTTGATTATCCTGAGAGTTTCGCCGTGATCTATGAAGAGTTAAAAGGTGATATTTATGTATTTATGCAGAGATTCGATGATGCCCGTGCTGCATATGATAAGGCCATTTTAGCGTCATCTCAGCAACCAAGTCAGTGGTTGCGCTTAAAACGTGATGATCTTGGGGAGCCCATGTTAAAAGAGCCATCTGCATGAAATTAAGATTGCTGCTTTTGCTTGTTCCATTTGTTCTTCTTAATTCATGTGGATCCGAAGAAGATAATTCAGAACCACCAAGTGAGCTGGTTGATTTTGAATCATCTGTAGAAATTAAAAAGTTATGGGATGTATCTGTTGGCGGCGGCGTTGGTCAGCATTATTTGAAATTATATCCACTTATGTTATCTGATCGTCTGATTGTTACAGACAGAAATGGAAGTGTTCAGGCTATTAATCTCGATAACGGACATGAGCTTTGGAGTGTGGATCTTGATGTTGTCATCAGTGGCGGCGTTGGCGGCAATGAAAAATACCATGCTGTCAGCTCGCGTGATGGCGAAGTGATTTTAATCGACGCAGATAAGGGAAAAATAAAGTGGCGTGCAAATGTATCAAGTGAAGTTCTGGTGCCAGCAGAAATTGTTGCAGATAAATTAATAGTTAGGACCGTTGATGGAAAAATTATCGCTTTGTCATTAACTGCTGGAGAAGAACAGTGGGTATTTAAAAGGGATATTCCTGCGCTTAGTTTAAGGGGAAGTAGCCGACTATTAACTATTGATAATAAAATCTTTGCAGGATTAGATAGTGGTCGTCTAGTAGCGCTGGATAATAATGGTAATTCATTGTTTGATGCAGCTGTTGAAATACCGCGAGGAAAATCTGAGCTGGAAAGAATTATTGATATTGATGGCGATTCTGTATTTAGTAATAATGTTCTTTATGTGGCCAGTTTCCAGGGCAGTGTAATTGCTCTTGATGTTCGTCGAGGACAACTTATCTGGAAGCGAAAATTATCGACCTATACAGGTGTTGATATTTCGGGATCATCATTATTCAGTTCTGATGAGCGTGATCATTTGTGGGCGCTTGATCGAAATAATGGTGCTACCTTATGGAAGATGGAGAAGCTGGCTGCCAGACGTTTAACGAAACCTTCGGTGATAATGGATGCTATTGTTGTCGGTGATTATGCAGGTTATCTGCATTTTGTTTCACAATATGATGGCCATTTTCTTGCTCGCGTTGACACGGATACTTCAGGATTTATTGTGCCACCATTAATTAGGGGTGATCGCCTGTATGTTCTATCAAGTGACGGTGAATTAAGTGCATACCAATATGCGCAATAGTAAATAATATATTGTATTAAATCTGTTTTCCGGATTTGAAATCAAATTAAAAAAGCACATGACCTATACTAGGTGGATGACTATAAATATAAATAACAACAAGGATTATCATGAATATTAAAAGAATCAGCGCTGTAGAAATCTTGCTATGGACTTTTGCTTTTTTATTGATTCTTCTGGTCGTTAGTCCATTTGGTCTGGGGTTCAAGATCAAAAATGATTATCCTGCTGTTCTTGCCGGAGTGTCTGATCTTGTGCAGGCGGATATAAAAATTATAAGTTACGACCGTGGTTTTTATTCTTCCAGTGTTATTCTTGATATTGCCTTGCCTGATGTACCGTTTAAATTACAACTAAAAGAAAATATTATCCATGGTCCTGTTTATCTCGGATTAATTAATCAGGGTAAATCACCATTTGTTGCCGCGGTGGTGACAGGTGAGCTCGTTCCGCCAGCTGAATTGGCAGTACAAATTAATCAGCTCTTTTCTGGTAAAGCGCCAATGCTTTATCAGAATGTGATTGAGTTTTCAGGTAGCATGACTTCAGAATCGTATATGCCGCCAATTAATACCATAATCACAGCTGAAGGTAATGACATCAGCATTAGATCTTCGGGGTTGACTCTGGTTTCACGATATTTTCCTGCTGAAGGAAGGCTTTCAGGCGAATCTTCATTGCCAACATTATTAATAAGCACAGATACCGATAAAATGGAAATTCAGCGTCTGAATTTGAACTTTTCAGGTATAAAGGGCAACAATAATTTATTAATTGGCGATTCGATATTAACCCTGGGCTTGCTTGATTATCATTCAAATGGTGAGCAGTTATCAGTACGTTCATTTAATGTTCAAACGATGACTAATGAGCAGGGGAAATTTCTTAATTCACAGTTGCAGATGAATGCACAGGAAATACTGGCATCAAATGTAAAATTGGGCCCTGTTGCTTTCAATGTGAGTATTAAAGGACTGGATGCGGACAAGTTGATTGAGCTTCAGGACATTCAGAAGGATATGCAGCAGAAGCTGGAGCAGGGTATACCTGAAGAGCAGGTGACGGCTATGTATGCCGGTCAGATGCTGGGTATATTGCCCGATTTATTGAAGCAGTCAGAAATTAATATTAATCCACTAAAAGTTGAGAGCGATATTGGTGCTTTGACTTCTGATCTGGCTTTTTCAATTGAGGGTCTTGATGCATCGGCGCCTGCTGATCCCCTGTTTATTTTGAATGCTATTAATCTTGATATCGGTCTGCAAATTGATGAAGGTCTTTTGCAGCAAATCGTGAAATGGCAGTTACAGGCTAATGATCAGATGGTAACGGGTGATGCCATTACTCGCAGGAAAGAGGCGGCGATTCCTATAGACCAGAAGGTTAGTGAGAATATTCAGGGATTACTGGATGAAGACTGGTTGGTCAGAGACAATAGTGTTTATCAGAGTCATATAAGCTTTCACCAGGGGCAGATGTTGCTCAACGGTAAACCGGTTGACCCCATCGCCCATTTAATGACCCAGATGGCAGCCCCAGGCAGATAATATTCAGTTAAATCGTAACAAACCAGCCATTTTACTGTAAAATACACACTCATGGGTCAGCTAAGCTGACCCTTTTCTTGTTCATATTATCCAGTTAGAGAACATGTTACCTGTCATTGCTTTAGTAGGCCGGCCCAATGTCGGCAAATCCACCTTATTTAATGTGTTGACCAAAACACGTGAAGCACTTGTTGCTGATTTTCCAGGTCTTACACGTGATCGTAAATATGGCAATGGTAAATATGAGAATAAACATTTTATTGTAATTGATACCGGTGGCTTGAGCGGCGAGTCTGAAGAACTTGATGATCGTATGGCTCAGCAAACATTACTGGCCATTGAAGAAGCAAATCTGGTCTTCTTCATGGTAGATGCACGTGATGGATTGACTACCGCTGATGAAGCTATTGCCAATCAAATACGACGTTATGGTAAAACGATTCACCTTGTTGTTAATAAAATAGATGGTATTAATGCTGAACAGGCCGAAGCGGACTTCTTTAGCCTGGGATTTGGTGATCC
This sequence comes from Gammaproteobacteria bacterium, assembly GCA_029881275.1. GTDB lineage: Bacteria > Pseudomonadota > Gammaproteobacteria > SZUA-229 > SZUA-229 > JAPHQX01. The sequence continues at coordinate 22,149 of JAOUMX010000001.1, forward strand.
GCATTCAATTTCAGCTGCTCATGGACGCGGTGTTAAACAGCTCGTTGAAAAGCTATTTTCGGACTGGCAGGACTGGGATGAGGTAGAAGCTGAGCAGGCAAAAGGCATCAAGGTTGCTTTGGTTGGTAAGCCTAATGTGGGTAAGTCTACGTTAATTAATCGTATGTTAGGTGAAGAGCGGGTTGTGGTGATGGATATGCCCGGTACCACACGTGACAGTATTTTTATTCCGTTTGTTCATAATGAAAAACAATATACATTAATTGATACTGCAGGTGTTCGTCGAAAAAAGAATGTCAAACAGACGATTGAAAAATTCAGTGTTATAAAAACATTGCAGGCCATTGACAGGTCTAACGTCACAATTTTACTGATTGATGCAAAAGAAGGTATTTCAGATCAGGATTTGCATTTGCTTGGTTATATTGTTGACTCTGGCAGGGCGCTAGTTATTGCCATAAATAAATGGGATGGCATGAGTGACTATGATAAACGTCAGATAAAAGAACAATTAGAAAAAAGACTGGTTTTTATAAATTTTGCAGAAATCTTTTATATCTCTGCATTGCATGGGTCGGGTGTAGGGAAATTATATCAGGCTATAGATAGAGCCTATGCTTCAGCTACAAAAAATCTATCCACTCCTGAATTAACCCGTATTCTAGAAAAGGCGACCCAGATACACCAGCTGCCCCTGGTTAAAGGGCGTCGTATTAAATTGCGCTATGCACATCAGGGCGGTATGAATCCACCTGTTATTGTCATACATGGTAACCAGACCGACCTGGTTCCGCCATCTTATATTCGCTATCTTACAAATCTATTTGTCGAAGAACTGAAATTAACCGGAACACCTCTCAGGCTGGAATTTAAAACAGGCAGTAATCCGTTTTCGGGAAGAAAAAATACCCTGACAGATCGGCAGGCAAATCGCAAAAAGCGTATGCTTCAGCATTATAAAGAAGTAAAAAAGAAACCTCGAAGAAGAGTAGATTAATTGTTATTCGTGATGATTAAATGTGCTATTTCATCCAGCTTGATATTTGTTCCAGTATCAACTGTTAATGTCAATTCTAGTTCATCATCATTTAGTGGTTTGTAACTGGACAGTTGCTTATGCATAATATGGGTATCCGCATCTGATACGGAGCTTTTTTCCCTGTCACGTTTCAATAGTCGTGACTTCATAAGCTCTTCACTGGCTACGCAATTTAGAATAATAAATTTAACGCCAAGATTTTCAGCTGTTTTTCTGAAGTTTTTACGGTAATCCGCATTCAAAAAAGTGGCATCTACCAGAGTAGTATAGCCAGATTGAATGATTGTTCCGGTTAAATCCAGCAGGTGATTGTAGACACTGTCTGTTATGTTCTGGTCATACAGGTTCTGTACCGAGCCTGAATACAGCCTCTTTCGCTCATTGTCTGAGTGGATGATAACACCATTAAGTAACGTTACTAATCTATTGGCCAACCAGCTTTTTCCAGATCCTGATATCCCATGGGTAATAATGATCGAGACAGGTTTTGTTGTGCAATATTGTCTGGCTAAATTAAGATAGTTATTGAGTATTTCAGTATCTTTTCTGTATTCTTCTGAGCTACTTGAAATTTGCTGTAGTCGTAATCCGGTTACTTTTGCTCTGACCATGGCGCGATATATCTTGTAGTAAGTTAGCGTTTTTAGTCCAGTGTAATCGCCAGTTGTTTCAAGATAGCGGTTTAGAAATATCGATGCAAAAATATGTTTCTCATGATCCTCAAGATCCATAATTAAAAAAGCGATTTCACTCATGGTATCAATCCAACGGAAACTGTCATTAAACTCGATTCCATCGAAGGGAGTGACTTTGTTATCTATTAAGGTAATGTTTCCCAGGTGAAGATCACCATGACACTCTCTAATATAGCCGGTTTCTTTTCTGTCTTTAAATGTGTTGGTCAATTGTTGGTGAAGTAATTGTGTGGCGGATTCTATTGTATGTAATGTCTGCAGCTGTTTGTCATTAATAATCGGTTTTAAGAGTTTGAAATTATGCATGACAGGTTTGAGTATTTCATCCGAATCTCCAAAAGGCTGTTCAGGTGAAATGCGATTAATGGTTTGATGGAAGTCTGCAATTACTTCGGCAAGCTCAATAATATGATGAATCGTCAGTGTGTTTTCTGTTACCAGATTGCTAAGCAGGCCATGCTGATCGAACTGCTTCATTTTGATGGCATATTCAATTACAGTACCATTACCATTTAATGTGATCTTGTTTTGTGATTCTGTTATCGGTATTACATCAAGATAGATATCCGGTGCTAATCGCCCATTGAGTCTTAGTTCTTCTTCACAGTAAAATTTACGTTTAACGAGCTCGGTAAAATCGAGAAAACCAAAATTAACGGATTTTTTGACTTTGTAGGCAAATTGCCCGGTCAGGAAAACCAGTGATATATGTGTTTCAATGAATTCAACATGATCTGTGGATTCTGGGTAAAATCCACTATCAAGCATAGCTTTTAGTATTTTTTCCTGCTGCAAGTTCATGTGAATTCACTTTTTTAGGGAACTTTTAGCTACATTTTGTAGTATAACGCTGTTATGCCGAAAAAATCCAAGTCTTCGAAACAAAAAAAGAACAGCTCAAGGCGTCGTACCCGTACTCTCAGGGCTGGGAAAATTAATTCTATTTTATTCTCGTCAAAAGCAATGCTCTATGTCTACTTGCCTGTGATCTTGCTTCTGGTCTTTTATGTGATTTATCTTGACCTGCGAGTGACCTCAAAGTTTGAAGGTAGTATCTGGTCTTTGCCAGCACAGGTTTATGCTCGACCTCTGGAGTTATATGTTGATAAACGGTTAACCGCCAGCCAGTTTGAACAGGAACTCCAACTCATCGGTTTCAGGAATACCAGTAATATTCCTGTCGAGGCAGGGCAATATCGTTACTGGAATAATGCACATTTTGAATTAATTACACATGACTTTAAATTCTGGGATGGCCTGCAAAAGAGCCGCGCACTTAGAATTGATTTTTCATCTGATTCGATCAGGTCAATTAAGGACCTTTACGGGCATGACGATATTGATCTATTCAGACTTGAACCCGCTCGGATTGCCGGTATTTATCCAACCCATGCCGAAGACAGGGAGATTATTAAGCTGGAAGATGTGTCCAAGCGGCTGGTTCTGGCTTTACTGGCAGTTGAGGATCGGCGTTTTTATCAGCATTGGGGTATTGATCCCCGTGCCATTGGCCGGGCATTTCTGGCGAATATAACGCCGGGTGGTGCAATACAGGGGGGAAGTACCCTCACGCAACAACTGGTCAAAAACCTGTTTTTATCATCTGAACGTAGCTTATGGCGTAAATTTAACGAGGCTGTCATGGCGGCGTTACTCGAATTCCATTATGACAAAGCGCTAATTCTGGAAACTTACCTGAACGAGATTTACCTGGGGCAGGATGGCGCGCGGGGTGTCCATGGTTTTGCCCTTGCCAGTCAGTATTATTTTGATCGTTCCCTGGATAAATTGAGTACAGATCAACTGGCACTTCTGGTTGGGCTTGTAAAAGGTGCATCCTGGTTTGATCCACGTCGTCATCCTGAACGGGCACTGGAACGTCGCAATCAGGTGTTATCGTTAATGTCTGATCAGGGAGTTATAAGCAAACAACAATTTGATGTTTATAAAAAGCGTCCCCTTGGTGTGTCCGCAAAGCCTAATCGTGCCACTAATCGTTTTCCAGCATTTATTGATCTGGTCAAACGTCAGTTGCAATCTGATTATGATGAAAGCGACCTTCGATCCGAAGGTCTTAAGATATTTACTACACTTGAACCCTATGTGCAGTTTTCAGCAGAGGCATCGGTTGAAGCGTCCATTCCTCACCTGGAAGATAAATATCAGAATACTAATGAGCTAGAAACCGCTGTGATCATCATTTCACCTGAAAGTGGTGAAGTGCAGGCCATTGTGGGCGGGCGTAATCCTCGTTATCCGGGTTTTAATCGTGCCATTGATGCAGTGCGTCAGGTGGGGTCATTAATTAAACCGGCCATTTATCTATCCGCTCTTCAACATGCGGATCGCTATAATCTGGCGACCGTTCTGGATGACTCGCCATTGCATATGAAAGAGCGTAGTGGACGGATATGGTCACCACAAAATTATGATGAGGAATTTGTCGGTGACATTTTGCTCTATCAGGCGCTGATGTATTCTCGAAATGTACCCACGGTTCGTCTTGGTCTGGATGTGGGTCTGGCAGATATCGTAAAAAATCTGGAGGCATTGGGCGTTAAACGTGAGGTGCCGCCATACCCATCGATGACATTAGGCGCGTTCAGTTTATCTCCGCTGGAAGTAGCCAGTATGTATCAAACCATTGCCGCAAATGGATTTGATATTCCATTGCGTGCTATCCGTGAGGTGACCGATTCAGAAGGGAAACCGCTTAAACGCTATGCACTGAAACTGGAACAAACACTGGACCCGAAGGCGATTTATCTGATCAAAGATGTATTGCATAGAGTGACACAGGAGGGTACCGCCAGATCCCTGAAAAATCAGTTTGAGGTTGCGCTTGCCGGTAAAACAGGTACCACAGATGATCTGAGAGATAGCTGGTTTGCGGGTTTTAGTGAAAATCATCTGGGTGTTGTCTGGGTGGGGCGTGATGATAATCAGACCACCGGCCTGACCGGTGCGACCGGCGCCTTGAAAATCTGGTCCAGGGTAATGCAGGCTATTCCTCAGGAAAGTATTCAGCTGGAATTGCCTGAAGATATGGAATTACACTGGATAGATATCAAATCCGGACGATTAACTAATAAAGCATGTGAAGGTGCGGTAGAATTACCCTTTGTTAAGGGCTCGGCGCCAGAAGCGTGGGCTGAATGTGAATCCAGGTCTGGACTGAAATGGTTGAAAAAAATATTCGAATAAAATCACTTTTATTCATTGCGACATTAATGAGTTTACTGGCGTCCTGTTCTGTCAGCCGAGCACCAGAAGTATGGGACCCTCTGGTCGAAGATCCACAGCAGGCGTCTCAGGGTATAGATCGTTCTGTTAGCCACTTATCACCGGCGATTGCCTCATTGCTTCTGACGGCTGATCAGGCCATTGAAAAGCAGCAATGGCAGCAGGCTATTGCATCTCTGGAGCGTGCTTTACGTATTAATGGTAAACAGGCGGAAGTCTGGACTCGTCTCGCGGTAGTTTATCTCGGACAGTATAATCCCCAGCAAAGTATTCATATGGCCAAGCGTTCCAATAGTTATGCTCGTGCGGATAAATCATTACAGGCATATAACTGGTTGATCATGTCACGTGCTTATACCTTGATGCAGAATCAGCTTATGGCCGATGAAGCCGTGCAAAAGAGTCAGCAATTAGAGCAGGCCAGTCATTGATGCGGCCAGCCGATTTTCTGGGCAGTGAGGGCCCGTTTTCAAAGTCATTAAATGGATATATGCCAAGGCAGGGGCAGCAGGCGCTGAGCGATGCGATTGCCGACGTTCTGGATAATAATAATGTTCTGGTGGCTGAAGCAGGTACTGGTATAGGTAAAACCTTTGCTTATCTGGTTCCGGTTTTGTTATCCGGTAAGAAAACATTAATTTCCACAGGTACGCGTCACCTTCAGGACCAGTTATTTCACAGTGATTTACCAGTGGTGATGCGAACGCTGGGTATCGCGTCAAAAGTATCTTTACTTAAAGGGCGTGCCAATTATTTATGTTTGCATCGACTGGATATCTCAACTGATCAGATGTTTTTAACCAATGAAACAAAAGATCATATTCAAAAAATTCGTTTCTGGGGTAAATCAACTATCAGTGGTGATATTTCCGAAATGTCTGAAATTACTGAAGATGCACGTGTCTGGCCGTTAGTGACATCAACCGTTGAGAATTGTCTCGGTTCTGAATGTTCGCAGTGGGATGACTGTTTTGTGGTAAAAGCCCGACGTGAAGCTCAGGAATCCGATGTTGTTGTCATTAATCATCATTTGTTGCTGGCAGACATGTCATTAAAAGAAGAAGGCTTTGGCGAACTGTTGCCCAGTTCCGAAGTTTTTATTATTGATGAGGCACATCAGTTGCCGGAAGTGGCGACCCGATTTTTTGGTAAAACCATCAGTAGTCGACAACTTAATAATCTTATTAATGATGTTGTTGCAGAGCATCTAAAAGATGCACCGGACATGTATGATATAAGGGATACAGCTGATGATTTACATACAGCCGTTAGTGATTTTAGACTTGCATTAGGCGCTAATAATCAACGCGAAGCCTGGTTCAATATTGTTAATAAACCCGCGCTTAAAAAAATGCGTGATAATTTACAGGCAAAATTAACAGACCTTGCCGATGTTCTTGAAGTGGCCGCTGAACGCAGTAAAGGTCTGGAACAATGTTATCAACGTTGTATGCTCATGGTGCGAAATCTGGAAACCTATGGTTGTGTTGATACAGCGTCTGAGAATGCACAACAGGAATATATTTACTGGTATGAAACCTTTACTAAAGGTTTCATTTTACATATGACACCACTGGATATTGCGGCCCTGTTTAAAAGTCATCAGCAATCTCATTCTGCCAGTTGGGTGTTTACATCTGCAACCTTACAGGTAGGTAGTGATTTTAATCATTTTGCAAATAATCTTGGGCTGGAAAATTATCAGCAGGGAAACTGGAATAGCCCTTTTGATTATCAGCAACAAAGTTTAATGTATTTGCCTGAGGCATTGCCAGAGCCATCCAGTTATGATTTCACCAGCAAATTGATTGAAAAGGCGATACCTGTTTTGCAATCCAGTGGCGGTCGTGCTTTTATTTTATTCACCAGTTATCGAGCACTCAATGAAGCTGCTCAGTTACTGGAAACAAAAATTGACTTCCCCATTTTGTTGCAGGGAAGTTTGCCCAAACATCAGTTGCTGGAAAAATTTAAAATGTTGGGTAACGCTGTGTTATTAGGCACCAGCAGTTTCTGGGAAGGAGTGGATGTGCGTGGTGAGGCATTGTCCTGTGTGATTATCGATAAGCTACCTTTTGCATCGCCAGGTGATCCTGTGATGCAGGCAAGACTGGATGCAATTAAACGTTCGGGTGGTCAGGCTTTTATGGATTATCAGTTGCCACAGGCAGTGATTGCACTTAAACAGGGTGCTGGGCGATTAATCAGAGATGCTGCAGATTATGGTGTGCTGATGCTGGGTGATCCACGTTTAACAAATAAAAGTTATGGGCGGTTGTTCATTAAAAGTCTTCCGGATATGCCGCAAACCCGTCATCTGAATGATGTGAAAAAATTCTTTGCGCTGCGTAAAGCAGCGTCAACTTCAGTTCCTAAAACAGTGGCCGTGGATATTTGATTATGAAATTGCTGGCCCTGGATACCTCAACTGAAGCCTGTTCTGCCGCGCTCTATATTGATGGCGAGATTGAGCAACGCTTCGAAATGGCACCACGTGAACATACGCAGTTAATTTTGCCAATGATTGATGACTTGTTGAGTGCTGCCGATATTAAAATAAAACAGCTGGATGCGTTGGCTTTTGGTCGCGGGCCGGGTTCATTTACCGGTGTTCGTATAGCTACCGGTATTGTACAGGGCATGGCCTTTGGTGCGGATTTACCGGTGATACCCGTGTCCACCCTGGCTTCAATTGCGCAATCGGTTTACGATGATCATCATCATACTTCGGTACTGGCAGCCATTGATGCCCGTATGGGTGAAGTTTACTGGGGACAGTTCAGGATTAATCAGCAAGGTATAATGGTGCTGGTTGGTGAGGAAATGGTTATCAAACCGGATCAGGTCTCTTCGCTGCTGGAGGATGAATGGGCAGGCGCAGGTTCCGCCTGGGCTGTGTATGAAAACCTGTTAAACAGGTCGCTGGTACAGCCTGTTAATCACTATTATGCGGACTATTATCCACAATCAGGGAGCATTGCAAAACTGGCGGTTTATGACTTTGAGCAGGGTGTCAGATTATCCGCTGACCAGGCGATTCCTCTGTATCTCAGGAACGATGTTGCGAAAAAATCCACCAAGACAAAATAATGTCATTTTCTTGGGTTAAAACGCTTGTTAGGGTAATATTAGCCCCCCTTTTGTAGTGCATGACCTTATGATTGAAATAAATCCAATTATTAATCAAATCAATGACCTTCGTGAGCGTGGAGAATCGCTTAGGGGGTATCTTTGACTTCGATACCAAGAAAGAACAGTTAGCAGAAATCCAGCGCGAACTTGAGCAACCCGATGTCTGGAATAATCCGGAACGGGCGCAGAAGCTGGGGCAGGATCGGGCACGTCTGGAAGAGATAGTGCTGGTGCTCGAAACTCTCTCGAATGGTCTTGATGATAGCCAGGAACTGCTGGATATGGCGGTTGAAGAGAATGATGAGGACAGTATTCAAAGTGTTATAACAGATTTGCAGGCAATTGAAGAACAGGTTGCAGAACTGGAGTTTCGCAGAATGTTTTCTGGTGAGATGGATGCCTGTAATGCATTTCTGGATGTGCAGTCCGGGTCTGGTGGTACAGAAGCGCAGGACTGGGCTGAAATGCTTTTGCGTATGTATCTGCGCTGGGGTGAAGCTCATGGATTTAAGACTGAATTAATCGAAGCATCACCGGGTGATGTTGCCGGTATAAAAAGTGCTACTATTCGTTTCGAAGGTGAATATGCCTATGGCTGGCTAAGAACAGAAACAGGTGTGCATCGTCTGGTCAGGAAATCACCGTTTGATTCGGGTAACCGGAGGCATACCTCCTTTGCCGCCGTATTTGTTTCAGCTGAAATCGATGATGATATTGATATTGAAATCAATCCGGCTGATTTACGTATTGATGTTTATCGTGCCAGTGGTGCAGGTGGACAGCATGTTAATAGAACGGAATCTGCGGTACGTATTACACATAATCCCAGTGGTATAGTTGTGCAATGTCAGAGTGATCGTTCACAACATAAAAATAAAGCCACTGCTATGAAGCAGTTAAAAGCAAAATTGTACGAACTGGAAATGCAAAAGCGTAAAGGTGAACAGCAGGCGCTGGAAGACACCAAGTCTGATATTGGCTGGGGTAGTCAGATACGCTCGTACGTACTCGATGCATCAAGAATAAAGGATTTAAGAACCAATGTCGAAACGGGTAATACGCAGGCGGTTCTGGATGGCGGTATTGATATGTTTATTGAAGCAAGCCTGAAAAGTGGTTTGTAAGCTTTAGTATTAATACGGTTATTAAGTCTACCTGAAAAGTGGATTGTAAAATATAGCATCAAAACGATTGTCAGGGTCACCTGAAAAGTGAATTGCAAGGATGTAATAAGGCTACCTGAAAATCGGATTACAGGATGCAGTATTAAAATGTTTATTGAAGTCAGCCTGAAAAGCGGATTTTAATATAATTTAAAGAATTTAACCAAGTAACTAATTATGACTGATAACGAACAGAATACTGAAGAACAGATTGATGAAAATAAACTGATTGCACAACGTCGCGAAAAGCTTAATGGTTTACGTGAAAAGGGCAATGCTTTCCCAAATGATTTTCGTCGTGATGCACTGGCTGCGGAATTGCATCTTGCTTTTGTTAATCATAGTGCCGAAGAGCTTGAACAGGAACAGGTAAAAGTTCAGGTTGCCGGTCGCTTAATGGCTAAACGTATTATGGGTAAAGCCAGTTTTGCGCAGCTTCAGGATATGTCCGGTCGTATACAATTATTTTTGCAGCGTGATAGTTTACCCGAGGGTGTCTATAACGAAGATTTTAAAAAATGGGATATCGGTGACATTATCGGTGCTGAAGGTGTCATGTTTAAAACAAAAACCGGTGAGCTTTCAGTTAAGGTTGACCGAGTTGTTCTGTTAACAAAATCATTACGTCCGTTACCGGAAAAATGGCATGGTCTGTCAGATCAGGAAACACGTTATCGTCAGCGTTATGTTGATCTGGTAATGAATCAGGAAGTTAGAGAAACATTTATAAAACGTTCAAAGATTATTTCATATATCCGGCATTTTTTTGAAAATAAAGGGTTTATGGATGTTGAAACACCAATGTTGCAAACTATACCAGGTGGCGCAACAGCACGTCCATTTGTTACCCATCATAATGCACTTGATATGCCGATGTTTATGCGCATCGCACCTGAGTTATATCTGAAGCGTCTGGTCGTTGGTGGCTTCGAAAAGGTTTTTGAAATAAATCGTAACTTCCGTAATGAGGGTTTGTCAACGCGCCATAATCCGGAATTTACCATGCTGGAGTTTTATCAATCCTATGCGGATTATATAGACCTGATGGACATCACCGAAGAGCTACTGCGCGGTCTGGCACAGGAGGTTGTGGGTACAACACTGATTAATTATCAGGGTGAAGTCTATAATTTTGGAAAGCCATTTACCCGTATGACGGTATTCGATTCGATCTTGCATTTTAATTCAGATATTACAGCAGAAGATTTATCAGACATTGAAAAAGCAAAAGCAATCGCTGAAAAACTTCAGATACAGGTAAAAGATATTTATGGCCTGGGTAAAATTCAGATAGAAATTTTTGAGAAAACAGTTGAGCATTTGTTAAAAGACCCAACTTTTATTACTGAATATCCAACTGAAGTATCACCGTTGGCTCGACGTAATGATAAAAATATTTTTGTTACTGATCGTTTTGAGTTTTTTGTTGGTGGCAGAGAAATTGCTAATGGTTTTTCCGAGTTAAATGATGCTGAAGATCAGGCTGAGCGATTCATGCGTCAGGTTGAAGAAAAAGATGCTGGTGATGATGAAGCGATGCATTATGATGCTGATTATATTCGCGCACTCGAGCATGGATTACCACCTACGGCAGGTGAGGGTATAGGTATAGATCGTCTGGTTATGTTATTAACTGACTCGCCGTCTATCCGTGACGTTATATTGTTCCCTCATATGCGAGCCGAGGTGCTTTAAAATTATAAAAGAAGTGTCTGTTTTGTGTTTTCGATGATTTGCTGATTTTCATCCATTTCGACAACATTCACTTCTGTATCCATACCCAGTTTGGCAAAGGCAGGAACCTTGTTCCAGTCAGCAGGTGCGTGTGCATCATCTACATGCCCGCCCTGGAGTAGGGCAACCTGAACAATGTCGACCAGATTGGGGCCTGCTTCAACGTGGTCATATTCAAAATTGTTACATTCCTTAACTACATCAATCATGATTGCAGGGAAGTTCCAGGTTTTTAATATTAATTCGCCCACCTTGCCCTGAATTTCCCAGATGATTTCAGATAAGGCATTAGAATCCTGAAATAACTCATCGTCATCTTCGGCCATTAACAGAATTGGCAAAGAACCAATATTGTGTATCAGGCCCGCCAGTAATGCCTGTTCAGGATTAATGCCGGGAACCGTGGTTGCTAGCATTCGGCATATTGCGGCGACTTCCACAGATGTGCCCCATATATTTCTGAAATGTTCGTCCAGTACATCGGATGTTGCCTGGTAAATCTGTTTCATGGCGAGGCTGATAACGAGATCTCTAACCATGCGTATGCCCAGTCGTGTAACCGCCATTTGCAGGTCTTCGATAGGTGTGCGGCTTCGATATAAGGGGCTATTAGCAACCTGTATCAGGCGTGCAGATAATGAAGCATCCTGTGTCAGGGTTTCTGCTATTTGTTGTGCGGATGAGTTTTCGCTTTCAACCGCTTCACGAATTTTAAGGGCTACTTCAGGTAGTGTTGGTAATATTATTTGATCAGATTCGACAGCCTGTTTTAAATCGTCAAAAAATGTTTCAGCTTTTGAACTCATAAGTATCCCGGAATTTTTTATGGATTATAGTATTTATTTTCAGTAATGCTTATTTAAATAAGGACTGTGTTTCATCGAAAATGATTTTATTTTCTTCAATATCAAGAATATTCGATGAGCCATCAATTCCAAGCTTACTAAATGCTTTTATCTTAGACCAGTCATCGGGACATTCAAGCCCGGTAAAAATACTTCCCTGAACCAGAGCAACCTGTACCACATCCACATAATCAGCCGGACTGGAGTTGTTGCGAGAGAAGTTCAAGCATTCTGAAACGACATCAATCAAGGGTTGCGGGAAATTCCACGCCCTGAAAATATGTGCGCCGACTTCGCTTTGGCAATGAAGAATAACTTTGTTCAGTTCATCAGGTGCATTAAATAACTCATCTTCATCTTCAGCCAGTAGCAAAATAGGCAAGGCACCAATGTTATGGGTAAGACCCGCTAACATGGCGAGTTCAGTATCCAGTTCTTTATGACTGGCAGTAAGTAGTCTGCTTAATGCAGCTGTTTTTATGCTTGATAGCCAGAGCTCCTTGAATCTTTCCTCCAGTACATCGTTGCTGGCTTTGTATATTTGCTTCATGGCAAGGCTTATGACCAGGTTTTTCACCAGGCCAAGGCCAAGGCGTGTGATAGCCATTTGCAAGTTATCGGCCAGAGATCTGCTTCTGTACAAAGGACTGTTGGCAACCTGTAGCATGCGCACAGAGAGGGCGGGATCTATGCTGATTGCCTCTGCGAGACTCTGTGCGGTCGCATTGGGCTTTTCACATTCCTGTTGAACTTTTACAGCAATATCAGGCAAAGAAGGGAGAAATAACTGTTCTGTCGCAACAGCTTCTCTTATCTGGCTGAGAAATTCATCAGTGTTGTATGTCATTTTTAATTGGTTATAAAACAATCAACGTGACAGTTTATCAATGAGGTTGATTGTGTTTAATTGTTTCCTTTTGAACGGATCTAAAAATGCTTATATTTTATTCTAGTCAAAATATTCAGTTAGGTTTGTATTTCTTATGATTTTTCGGCTGAATAGGGCAAGTCCAGAAGGGTTATTTCAGGACCATTTTCATCATATAGTCGGATGTTACTTTTCTCGGCATCATTAATATCGATAACTGCCAGCGCATCGGTTGCACCTTCCGAATCCGGTTGCGCATCAACTATGGTCCCGGTTCCCTGGCCTGATGTGGAATCACTGGAGAATAGTGGGGTGCCGGGCTTTATCTGTTCTTCAGTGGCTATTTTTATAAGGAACATACGGCGTTTCAATTTACCAAGATATTGCATTCGCGCAACAATCTCCTGGCCTGAATAACAGCCTTTCTGGAAGTTGACGCCGTTTATTAGCTGCATATTGGCCATTTGAGGAACAAAGGCTTCGGTTGTTTCAGGGTAAATGACGGGTATACCGGCCAGTATATCGAGTCGACTCCATGGGCCATAGCCTATGGGTGCAGTGTTTACATCAAGAGTGCTCCATAGCTTTTTCATGTCTTCAAGTTCGCCATAGATCTCATAGCGAGGATGTATACCGGGGACTTTGACAATGGTATATCCATTGATCTGTTTTGTGTCGTCATTCTGTTCTGGCAGTTGATTAAAAATATCTTTTAGTTTTTCATTGGCTTTCGGACCTGAAACACCAAAATGTACCAGTGAATCACTGCTGTCTTCCATGGTTACCTTGGCCATGAGTATGAACATACGGATGCGATTTAGTGTTGTTTCAACTAATGTACGTGGCAGTCGAAGATAAAAGGTTTCATTGCGTTTGAAAATTCTAAAATTCGATAGCATGCGGCCTTTAGGGGTGCAGTAGGCGCTTAACTGGCTATGATTCTCACTAACATTACGAATATCATTGGTGAGTTGTCCCTGCAGGAAATCCGAGGCGCCATCACCGTAAACTGATATTAACCCAAAATGACTAAGGTCAGTCATGATGAGGCCGGTTTGAGCCATTCGTTGTTCACGTTGTATATTACCAAAACTGATGACTTTACCGTCTGTTATTTCGGCGCCGGCATTTTCAAGAAATAATTGCCATTCTGGTTTCATGGTTATAGCCCACAGTGTTATATTGATAAGGTATATTAGATAAGTTCGATATACCTGTCAGCATACTTATTTTTTTGAATAAAATACAGAAGTATAATTTTGTTCTACACTTGATAGCATAAATTATAAAGGCAGCTTTGGCATTCCGGAACAAAAAAATGTATAAAGGAACGATTCCTCATGGCGGGCTCTGACTCTCGACCTTTTTTTCTTAATTTAATAAAAATTCGTTTGCCTGTTCCAGGTGTGGTTTCAATATTTCATCGTATTTCAGGTGTGTTTCTGTTTATTGCCATACCCTGGTTTGTTTATTTATTAGAGTTGTCATTAAAAAGTGATGAAGGTTTTGAACAGGTAACACGTTTACTGAATCAGACATTTAGTAAATTATTACTTATTGTTATATTACTGTCATTAATTCATCATTTATTTGCGGGCATCCGCTTTCTATTAACGGATTTTGATATTGGTCTTGATAAACAGCAATCTAAAAATACTGCCTGGCTGGTTATTATTCTTGGAATAATTTCGTTTGTACTAATTATGTTTGGGGTCTGTTCATGAGTGCTCCCGGGTTACAGGGATTACGTCCCTGGATAATACAGCGGATTACAGCTGTTTATCTTGCTATTTTTATTATTTATTTTGCTTTGAGTGCGCCTTCTATGGGCACGATGACTGCAGGTGAATGGCGAGCCTGGGCAGGTTCACCTGTGAATACTATTTCATTGGGATTATTTCTAATTGCGACTTTATGGCACGCATGGATAGGTGTGCGTGATGTAATTCTTGATTATTTTCCAAACGTAGTCGCTCGATTATTTGTGCTGGCTCTTGTGGCAGCGGTATTGCTGGGAAGTTTACTCTGGGGATTAAAAGCTTTATTGCTCATGTTATAACACTATGACTATTTCAAATATACAACGTAGACGTTTTGATTCGCTCATTATTGGTGCAGGTGGTGGTGGCTTACGGGCCGCGCTACAACTGGCAGAAGCGGATGCAAGTGTTGCTGTGGTGTCAAAGGTTTTTCCCACAAGATCACATACCGTAGCTGCTCAAGGTGGTATGAATGCTGCACTGGCAAACGTATTGCCCGACAACTGGCACTGGCATATGTTTGATACTGTAAAAGGCAGTGATTATCTTGGTGATCAGGATGCTATCGAGTATATGTGTCGGGCTGCGCCAAAAGTAGTTTATGAACTGGAGCATTTTGGCGTGCCATTTTCGCGACTTGATAATGGTCGTATATATCAACGTCCATTTGGTGGACAAAGTCAGAATTTTGGTGGTGAACAGGCGGCAAGAACCTGTGCAGCAGCTGATAGAACAGGGCATGCTATTTTACATAGTTTGTATCAACAAAATATACGTGCCAAAACACACTTCTTCGATGAATATTTTGCAGTTGATTTATTAAAAGATGATGATGGAAATATTCTCGGTGCCTTTGTGTTTGATATTCATACCGGCGAAGAATTAATCATCGAAGCAAAAACAACATTACTGGCAACCGGTGGTGCAGGGCAGCTATTTCGTACCACAACAAACGCCCTGATCAATACCGGTGATGGTATGGGGATGGCGTTACGTGCCGGTATTCCATTACAGGATATGGAGTTCTTCCAGTTTCATCCAACCGGTATTGCCGGTCGCGGTATGTTAATTACTGAAGGTGCACGTGGTGAAGGTGGTTATCTGGTAAATGTTAATGGTGAACGTTTTATGGAACGTTATGCACCTAAAGCAAAAGACCTTGCCAGTCGTGATGTGGTTAGTCGTGCTATTGAAACTGAAGTCAGGGAAGGACGTGGATGTGGACCAGATAAAGATCATGTCATGTTGAAGCTGGATCACCTGGGTGTTGATGTTATTCAGAAGCGTTTACCGGGTATACGGCAAACATGTATCACATTTCTGGGTATGGATCCGGCCGAAGAGCCGGTACCTGTTTATCCAACTGCTCACTATACAATGGGTGGTATACCCACAGATCGTCATGGTCAGGTGGTAATACCGGTAAAGGATACACCTGAAGAAGCGGTAACCGGGCTATATGCTGCTGGTGAATGTGCATGTGTTTCAGTGCATGGTGCAAATCGACTGGGTGGTAATTCCTTGCTGGATATACTGGTGTTTGGTCGAGCTGCGGCTAATCACATTATTGATTATTTAAAAGAAAATCATTATCACCGGCCCTTGAATGAAAAAAGTGTTGAAAAAGCCTATCAGCGCTTGCATCGCTGGGATGATACGGGTGAAGGTGAATCTGTTGAAAAGATTCGTTCTGATCTTAAACGTGTGATGGAAAAGAACTGCGGTGTTTTTCGGACTCAGGATGTACTGGATAATGGTATTAAAGAAGTTTCAGCTTTGCATGAAAAACTAAAGCATGCTCGTATTAAAGATCATTCTGCCATGTTCAATACGGCGCGAGTTGAAGCGCTGGAGCTGGAAAACCTCATGGATGTTGCCCTGGCGACGGTTTATTCTGCCAGTGCGAGAACTGAAAGTCGTGGCGCC
The DNA here is from genome assembly GCA_029881275.1 of Gammaproteobacteria bacterium. Classification (GTDB taxonomy): domain Bacteria; phylum Pseudomonadota; class Gammaproteobacteria; order SZUA-229; family SZUA-229; genus JAPHQX01. The sequence continues at coordinate 38,554 of JAOUMX010000001.1, forward strand.
CATTCGAGAGTTGATTTTCAGGAACGTGATGACATGAACTGGATGAGACATACCCTGTATTCACTTGAAGGCAGAAAACTGGATTACAAACCTGTTAGAACTAAACCGATGACTGTTGCTACATTTCCGCCAAAGGCGCGCGTGTATTAAATTTATGATATTGATATTCAACTGAGGTAGCTATGCGTTTTCGCATTTATCGATACAGTCCTGAAAAAGATCAGAAACCTTTTATGCAGGATTATGAATTAAACAATATTGTGCCTGGCATGATGTTACTGGATGCGCTTTTGTTGTTAAAAGAGCAGGATCCAACGCTGGCTTTCAGACGGTCTTGTCGTGAAGGCGTGTGTGGTTCAGATGGTATGAATATCAATGGTACAAATGGTCTTGCCTGTATTACACCATTATCAGAGTTAAAAGAACCGGTTGAAGTTCGTCCCATGCCGCGATTACCTGTGATTCGTGATTTGATCGTGGATATGGATTCTTTCTATAAACAGTATCGGGATGTTAAGCCGTATCTTATTGTAAAAGATCCTTTACCAGAAGTTGAATTGCAACAGACACCTGAGCAAAGAGATAAACTTGATGGTTTATATGAATGTATTTTATGTGGATGTTGTTCCACTGCCTGTCCTTCTTTCTGGTGGAACCCGGATAAATTTCTTGGTCCGGCAGCTTTGTTGCAGGCCGCTCGCTTTATTGAAGACAGTCGTGACCAGGCAACAGAAGAGCGTCTTGACGCACTTGATGATCCATTTAAATTGTTTCGCTGCCATACCATTATGAATTGTATTCAGGTCTGTCCTAAGGACTTGAATCCGACTAAAGCGATTGGCAACATAAAGAAAATTATGGTGAAAAAATCGTTATGAATTCGCTCTATCAGATGCCTGAAAATGAAGCTGATTCGCGCTTACGCTGGCGTTGTCGTCGAGGTATGCTGGAGCTTGACCTGATACTGAATAATTTTATTGACAGGGAATATGTGCATCTTAATAATCAACAGAAACAGTTATTGGATCAGATGCTGGATTACCCTGATCAGTTATTATTTGATCTGTTTTTAGGATTTATGCAGTCAGCGGATAAGGATATCGCCAGTCTTGTATCGTATATACGAAAATCAGTTACAACTTGATTTATATAAATCAAGATGCTGTTACCTGTATTTACTGGTTACAGGTAGTTTCGTTGTGGCAGCGCTCATTTTAATTTCTTTAACCATTTATCTTAAGTTATTGATTGTGGTTTTTGTCTCTATTCTCTTTGGTTATTATCTCCGGCATAGACATCAGGTTATTTCAATTAAATGGTATAAACAAAATCGCTGGGTTATTTTTTTGCGACAGGGGTTGGTTTACAAGGCAAGTTTACTCAATAACAGTTTTATTACTCGTTTTATCTGTGTATTGAATTTTAAGCTGGAATCTGGGATGAAATTTTCATATGTGATTTTTCCTGATTCATTACATCACGAGCAAATGCGTCGTTTACTGGTCAGGATGAAAGTCGAACATAGCGACCTGTTCTCAAAATAGATTCCTCATATCATGCTATGCTTACGGTATGCATAATATGTCCTTTTATGGTTGTGAAGATGTTACGCCCTATGGCTTTGTTAGCTTGATGGATTTGTATGAGAGTAATTACATTAAGCTAAAAAAACTGATTCCAGATATTAAATCCATAGAGTCACCCGTGATTTCCAGATCGCCGGGGCATCTTGATCTGTTTTTAACAGTTGTTGAAAAGAATAAATATACAACCACTTTTTACCTGTCATATTGTTTTGAAACAGATAGTGGTCTCCAGATGGAGCCTAATTTTAGAATTCGAGTGTACCATGATGCTCGATTGGCTGAAGTTATGGCCGGGCATTTACATCATGGTCGCTTAAAATATGATCACTTGCCCGCAGATGCGCTAAAAGAAAAATGGCGTCTTAATCGATTTCTTAATAAATGGTTAGGTTATTGTCTTCGTCAGGGGCATAGTTTTGCGCCTTTTGTGGTGTCATCCAGGGCTGCCATTGACGGTCAGATCAGGCGATTATTGCAGCAGCCAATTTAAGATCAAAATATCTTTCCACTTTAGCCTTTTTAGGGCTATTCCTTCAGTGCAGTCGGGTATCAAAATGTGGTAGAATTCTGGCTTTTATTCGAGCCAGTTTTTTATGGCTTCGGGCTTTGTTAATAGACTAATAAAACGGAAGAACACTCCCCAATGGCCGAATTTGCCAAAGAAATATTTCCTGTCAATTTAGAAGATGAAATGCGCCAGTCCTACCTTGATTACGCCATGAGTGTAATCGTAGGCCGAGCATTGCCTGATGTGCGTGATGGCCTTAAACCGGTTCATCGTCGTGTGCTTTATGCCATGAGTGAGCTGGGTAATGACTGGAACAAGCCTTATAAAAAATCAGCTCGTGTGGTCGGTGATGTTATCGGTAAATATCACCCCCATGGTGATTCAGCTGTTTATGACACTATTGTTCGCATGGCTCAGCCTTTCTCTATGCGTTATATGCTGGTTGATGGTCAGGGTAACTTTGGTTCGGTTGATGGTGACGCGCCTGCTGCAATGCGATACACCGAAGTTCGTATGGCTAAAATTGCCCATGAAATGCTGGCGGATATCGATAAGGAAACCGTTAACTTCGAATCCAATTATGATGGCTCAGAGTCTGAGCCTACGGTTTTTCCGGCGCGTGTTCCCAGTTTACTGGTTAATGGTTCTTCAGGTATTGCGGTGGGTATGGCAACCAATATCCCGCCTCACAATCTGACCGAGGTCATTAATGCCTGTATTGCGCTAATCGATGATCCTGCTATTTCCATTGAAGGCCTTATGGACCATCTGCCGGCACCGGATTTGCCCACAGCGGCGATTATCAATGGTGTGTCAGGGATTAAAGAAGCCTATAGAACGGGGCGTGGACGCATGCATATGCGTGCTAAAGCAGAAGTTCTCGGTGAGGAAGGTGGCAAGCAAACCATTATTGTTCATGAATTGCCCTACCAGGTGAACAAGGCTCGATTGATTGAGCGTATTGCGGAACTGGTAAAAGACAAGAAAATTGAAGGTATCACTGAAATAAGGGATGAATCAGACAAAGACGGTATGCGTATCGTCATTGAGCTGCGCCGTGGTGAAGTTGGTGAGGTTGTTCTTAATAATCTCTATAAACAAACCCCTATGCAATGTGTGTTTGGCATAAACATGGTTGCCCTGGTTGATAATCAGCCGAGATTGCTGAACCTGAAGCAGATTCTGGATGCCTTTGTCCGCCATCGTCGTGAAGTGGTTACCCGGCGTACCATATTTGAATTACGTAAGGCTCGTGACAGGGCTCATATCCTGGAAGGCCTGGCACTTGCATTGGCGAATATTGATCTGGTTATCGAACTGATTAAGAAGTCGGCAAATCCTGCCGATGCCAAGGTGCAGTTAATTGAAACTTGCTGGCAGCCCGGTATGGTTGTCGATATGCTCAAACGTGCCGGTGCAGAGGCATCACGCCCCGAGTTTCTTGAATCCCGATTTGGTCTCAAGACAGAGGGTTACTATTTGTCAGACGTTCAGGCGCAGGCTATTCTGGATTTAAGACTGCATCGTTTAACAGGACTTGAACAGGACAAAATACTCAATGAATACAAAGAGATACTTGATATTGTTGAAAATTTGCTAGATATTTTGTCAAATCCAGATCGTCTCTTACAGGTAATCAGAGATGAGTTGCTGGAAATCAGAGACAAATTCGGAGATGAGCGTCGTAGTGAAGTTATCGTCTCGCAGCTGGATTTGAGCATGGAAGATCTGATTACAGAGGAAGATGTACTGGTAACCTTTTCTCATGAAGGTTATGCCAAATCTCAGCCGTTAACCGATTATGCAACGCAACGTCGTGGTGGTCGTGGTAAATCAGCGACACGCATGAAAGATGAAGATTTCATTGATAAACTTTTCGTGGCCAATACCCATGACACATTATTGTGTTTCTCCAGCAGAGGTAAAGCTTACTGGATTAAGGTTTATCAATTGCCGCAGGCCAGTCGCGGTTCACGCGGCAAGCCGTTGGTTAACCTGTTACCGCTGGAAGATGGTGAGCGCATTAATGCAGTTCTGCCGATTCGTGATTACGATGAAGATCATTTCATCTTTATGGCAACCAGCTCAGGCACAGTAAAGAAAACATCATTAATGAATTTCTCTCGCCAGCGAGCAGGTGGCATTATTGCTGTTGATTTGAGAGATGATGATACTCTGGTTGATGTGGCTTTGACGGATGGTTCAAAAGACATCATGCTGTTTGCCACAACAGGTAAAGCAATTCGATTCTCGGAAAAAGATGTGCGAGCGATGGGTCGTACTGCAGCAGGTGTTCGTGGTATCAAGCTGGCTGAAGATCAGAAAGTTATGAGCCTGATAGTGGTTGATGATGAGGCAACGATTCTGACGACAACTGAAAATGGTTATGGCAAACGAACTGCGGCATCAGATTATCCCTGTAAAGGTCGTGGTGGTCAGGGCATTATTTCAATTCAGACATCAGATCGTAACGGTCCTGTTATTGGTGCTGTACAGGTGAATGATGCTGATGAAATTATGCTCATTACCGATGGTGGTACGCTGGTTAGAACCTCTGTTGAAGAAGTTCGAGTCATGGGGCGTAATACACAGGGAGTCCGTTTGATTCGTTTGACTGAAGATGAAAAACTGGTTGAAATAGAACGGGTTGAATCACTTGAAGATGAAGATGAAAGTGATTAAAAAACAATAACATAAACAATATTATTAAAGTTACTACTTATTAAGGTGTTACATGAGTCGCGTATATAATTTCAGTGCAGGACCGGGCAGTTTACCAGAAGATGTTTTAAAACAGGCGCAGGCAGAGATGCTGGACTGGCAGGGTACAGGCATGTCAGTTATGGAAATGTCTCATCGTGGCAAAGCTTACATGTCAATTGCAGAAAAAGCGGAAGCTGACCTGCGTGAGTTAATGGCGATACCGGCTAATTATAAAGTTCTGTTTTTACAGGGCGGTGCCAGTAGTCAGTTTTCTATGGTGCCGATTAATCTGTTAGCAGGTAAAACCAGTGCTGATTATGTATCAACCGGTCAGTGGTCAAAAAAAGCCATTGCTGAGGCGAAGCGGTATTGTGACGTTAATGTGGTTGCCTCTGCTGAAGAACAGAAATTTACCACTGTGCCTGATCAGGCCAGCTGGAAGTTGAATGCTGATGCGGCGTACCTGCATTACACCCCCAATGAAACCATTGTTGGTGTTGAATTTCCATTTCTACCTGAAACGAATGTGCCACTGGTGGCGGACATGTCTTCAACCATTCTTTCTCGCCCCATTGACGTCAGTAAGTTTGGTGTGATTTATGCGGGTGCACAAAAGAATATGGGTCCTGCAGGCTTAACGGTTGCCATTGTGCGTGATGATCTGATTGGCAAGGCGAATGACAAGATGCCTGTCATGCTCGACTACAAGACCCATGCCGATAACGATTCTATGTACAACACGCCACCAACCTTTAGTTGGTACATTGCCGGACTGGTATTTGCCTGGTTAAAAAGTAAAGGTGGTTTACAGGGCATGGCTGAGATTAACAAGCGTAAAGCTGACAAGCTTTATGCGGCAATCGATGCTTCTGCTTTCTATTCAAACCCGGTTGATGTGAATTGTCGTTCCTGGATGAATGTGCCTTTTATTCTGGCAAATGCTGATCTGGACAAACTGTTTCTTGAGGAAGCAGAGAAAGCGGGATTATCTACTTTGAAAGGTCATAGATCTGTCGGTGGAATGCGAGCGAGTATCTACAATGCTATGCCAGAAGCAGGTGTTGATGCATTAGTTGATTTCATGAAGGATTTCGAAAAACGTAAGGCTTAAATCAAAAAATATTATCACATCAAGATTTTAATTGATCAGGCCTGTGATAACCATAAGGTTGAACAATGCTAATAATAAAAACGTATAACGCGATTTCAGAAAAAGGGTTAAGTCGTTTATCGGCGGAAGACTATAAGATTGATCCAGAGGCCAGTAATCCAGATGCAATAATGTTGCGATCTTTCAAGATGCACAATGAGCCTGTTGCAGAGTCAGTTAAAGCCATAGGAAGAGCAGGTGCAGGGGTAAATAATATTCCAGTTGATGCAATGTCCAAGCGTGGTATTGTCGTTTTTAATGCACCTGGTGCCAATGCCAATGCAGTTAAAGAGCTGGTAATAGCCGGGATGTTAATGGCGTGCCGCAATTTGACGCAGGCCTGGCAGTACACAACGACCCTGGAAGGAACGGACGAAGAAGTATTAAAAGCTGTAGAAGCGGGCAAGAAGAAATATGTTGGCTTTGAGTTACCAGGTAGAACGCTTGGTGTTATAGGTCTGGGTGCAATCGGCGTTGAAATTGCAAATGCAGCTTATGCATTAGGTATGCGAGTCATTGGTTTTGATCCGACTATTACAGTCAAAAGTGCCTGGAAATTGTCCGCGAATGTTGAGCAAATGGATAGTGCAGAAGAGCTATTCAAACAGGCTGATTTTGTTACTTTTCATGTGCCATTGATTGAGTCGACAAAAAATTTATTAAACATGGAAAGTCTGGCAACCATGAAAGATGGTTCGGTCATTCTGAATTTTGCACGTGATGGTATTGTTGACGATGCTGCTGTTTTGTCCGCAATTGAATCAGGAAAGATTCATGCATATGTAACAGACTTTCCTTCAAATCAATTGAAAGATAATCCTAAAGTTATCACCTTGCCGCATCTTGGTGCGTCTACCGGTGAAGCTGAGGAAAATTGTGCCGTCATGATTGCGGACCAGTTAAACGCATTCCTTAAGCATGGCAATATTAAAAATTCTGTTAATTTTCCCAATATTAAACTGGCCAGGACCGGTGTTAAACGACTTGCTATTGCAAATTATAATCGCCCTGATATGTTAGCTCAGATTTCACATCAGCTTGGTCAGGCAGGATTGAATATTATGCACATGACTAATGAGTCTAAAGGTGATCTTGCTTATACATTAATTGATATTGATGCTGAGCCCTCAAATCAGGCTATCGATAATATACGCAAGATTGATGGTGTTTTAAGTGTTCGGGTAATATAGCTCGTATATGAACGAAGATATAAATTTAAAAAATATACGAGATAAAATTGATCAACTGGATCTGCAGATTCAGTTATTAATTAATGAACGTGCAAAATGTGCCCAGGAAGTTGCAGAAATAAAATTGCAGTCGGGTGAAGTAGAGCACTTCTACAGGCCCGAACGCGAGGCGCAGGTTTTACGTGCCATTAAAGCCCGGAATGAAGGGCCTCTCGGCGATAAGCAAATGGCTCACCTGTTTCGTGAGATAATGTCTTCCTGTCTGGCGCTTGAAAAGCCTCTAAAAATTGCCTATCTCGGTCCGGCTGGAACATATAATCATGTCGCCGCAATAAAACATTTTGGTTCATCAATCGAACAGCAGCCAGTCAATAATATTGAAGAGATTTTTCGTGTTGTTGAATCAGGTCTGGCTCAGTTTGGTGTTGTCCCCATTGAAAATTCAACAGAAGGTGTTATTACGCATACTCTGGATTTGTTAATTAATTCATCACTGCTTATTAGCGGTGAGGTTGATTTGCGTATACAGCATAATCTAATTACTAATGAAACTCGGTTAAAAGATATTAAAAAGATTTTTTCGCACCAGCAAACATTGGCGCAATGTCGTCGCTGGCTTGATAAGAATCTACCTGGTGTTGAACAATATGCTGTTCGTAGCAATGCTGAAGCGGTTAGATTAAGTAAGGCTGAAAAAAATACGGCGGCTATTGCAGGTAAGCTGGCATCTGAAATTTATGAAGTACCAATTTTTAAATCAGAAATTGAAGATGAGCCTGATAATACAACCCGATTTATTGTTATTGGTAGAAATGGTGTGCCTCCCAGTGGTGAGGATCGTACGTCGTTACTGGTCGCAACTAATAATAAGCCTGGCGCTTTATATGAGTTATTGAAGCCGTTGGCTTCACGTAAAATTGGTATGAGTAAAATTGAATCAAGACCTTCTCATCGTGGTGTATGGGAATATGTTTTCTTTATTGATATCGAAGGTCATAAAGATGAAAAAAACATAGCAGAAGCACTGGTTGAAATTGAACATGAATCGGCAATGGTTCGTATTCTTGGTTCATATCCACGAGCTGTACTTTAATGATGAATCACTTTCTTAAGATAGCTGTACCTGGCGTTCAACAATTAAAACCTTATTTGCCAGGTAAGCCGGTAGAAGAGCTTGAGCGAGAACTCGGAATCTCAAATATTATAAAACTGGCTTCTAATGAAAATCCATTAGGTCCGAGTAAAAAAGCACTGGCATCAGCACAGTCCGTGATTTCATCCGTTAATTTTTATCCAGATGGAAGTGGTTATAAGTTACGTGCAGCACTGGCTGAAATGCATGGTGTTGCCAATAGTTGTATTACCTTAGGTAATGGCTCAAATGATGTGTTAGAAATTATTGCCAGAGTATTTCTTGGGCCTGACTATTCGGCGGTTTTTTCTGAATATGCTTTTGCTGTTTATCCTATTGTGACTCAGGCTGTTGGTGCACAGGCCAGGATTGCCCGTGCATTTCCTGCCAATCACCCTGATATGCCTTATGGTCATGATCTGGAATCAATTTCAAAACAGGTTAATAAAACTACTCGGGTTGTTTTTCTGGCTAATCCTAATAATCCGACAGGAACCTGGCTGGACAAAAGTCAATTAGAAATCTTTATTAGCTCGATTCCCTCTGATGTTATTGTGGTCCTGGATGAGGCCTATTATGAATATATGCCTGATGCAACTAAACCTGATACTGACTCATGGTTAGGTAAATACCCGAATTTAATAGTTACCCGAACATTTTCTAAAATTTTTGGGCTAGCAGGTTTAAGGGTGGGTTATGCCATCAGTCATCCGGATGTGGCTGATTTGTTAAATCGTATCCGTCAGCCATTTAATGTTAATCTGGTAGCACAGGCGGCAGCTCTGGAAGCGCTTAAGGATTATGAGCACATTACTAACAGTATCAATCTTAATACGGCCGGACTTGAACAGCTGCGTACGGGTTTGCATGATCTTAAATTGAGTTTTATTCCTAGCATTGGAAATTTTCTGACAGTTGATATGGGGTGTGATGCGAGCATCATTTATAATAAATTGCTTCTGCAAGGTGTGATTGTTAGACCAGTTGCTAATTACAATCTTCCTAACCATCTTCGAATAACTGTGGGTACTGAAGACCAGAATAATCGTGTACTAAGTGCTTTAGAGAACTGTATGCATGATTAATCGTTTATGTATTATAGGTACCGGCTTAATTGGTGGTTCACTTGCGCTTGCTTTAAAGAAATCCGGCTATTGTTCTCATATAGTCGGGGCAGGTCGTAATGAAAAGCATTTAAAAAAAGCAGTACAACTCGGTGTAATTGATTCTTATGAAACAGATTATGCAACGGCGGTACGTGATGCTGATATTGTTGTAGTTGCTGTACCACTTGGTTCCATGCAGGAAGTATTTGAGCAAATAAAACCTTATTTATCGCCCCGTACATTGGTCACTGATGCGGGTAGTGCCAAAATCAGTGTAATTAATGCTGCGCGTCATGTTTTTACCGATGTTAACAAGTTTATTCCCGGGCATCCTATCGCGGGTATTGAAAAATCTGGTGTCGAATCTGCATTTGATTCATTATTTCAAAATCGTAAAGTTATTCTGACTCCCTTAGAGGAGAATGAAGAGAATGATATAGAAATAATAAAAGCTATGTGGCAGGCAACGGGTGCCGAAGTTGATTTAATGGCTGCAGATCATCATGACCTTATCCTTGCAGGAACCAGCCATTTACCTCATGTGCTTGCCTTTGCGCTGGTCGACTGTTTGAATAATGTCGATGATGTTGATGAGATATTCCGTTTTGCCGCGGGTGGATTCCGTGACTTTACGCGAATTGCTTCCAGTGATCCTGTTATGTGGCGTGATATTTGCCTTGGAAATAGTAGTGCTATTCTGACTATGATGGAAAAATATCAGGAAGAAATTTGTATTCTAAAGGATGCCATCAGATTAGAGGACTCTAATGCGCTGCTGGATATTTTTACACGTGCCAAACAGGCGCGTGACAGGTTTTCAATGTAGCTTTCTATAATTGCTGTAAGAACTGCTTTTACTGTCTATAATGGTTTACATAAATTAAATCATTATAAATGATGATAGATGACTAGAAGAGTAACTTAAAGCATGACAACGTCTGTTCTTATCTGCGATGATTCAAGTCTGGCGCGAAAACAAATGGCACGTTCTTTACCTTCTGACTGGGATGTTGATGTCAGCTTTGCAGAAAATGGTTTGCTGGGGCTTAAGGCATTAAAAGAAGGTAAAGGTGAGATATTATTTCTTGATCTTAATATGCCGGAAATGGATGGCTATGAGGTTCTAAATGCTATCCGTGAAAATGAATTATCAACATTAGTGGTGGTTGTTTCAGGTGATATACAACCAGAAGCTTATCAACGTGTAATTTCAATGGGCGCACTGGATTTCGTAAAAAAACCGGTTGATGCCAGACAGATCCAGGATATCTTTCATAAATACGGAATATATGCTAAGCCGACAATAGATAATCCAGTTAAATCTAGAGAAGCAGATTTTGAGGTTAAATATGAAGATGGCTATCAGGAAATTGCTAATGTCGCTATGGGGCGCGCAGCTGATCTATTGGCGCGCTTATTAAATGTTTTTGTTATCCTGCCAATACCAAATGTTAATATGTTTGAGAATAGCGAATTGCGTATGGCATTGCGTGATATTGCAGACAATGATTCTGTATCGGGTGTTTGTCAGGGTTTCATAGGGTCTGGTATTGCCGGGGAAGCATTATTGATTTTTAATGATTCCAGTTTTGAAGATATAGCGGAATTAATTAAATATGACGGCAAAATTGATGACTCCGTACAACTTGAATTACTCATGGATATATCCAGTATTCTGATTGGTGCCTGTTTAAAGGGGATAGCTGACCAACTGGATGTTAATTTTAGTCAGGGGCATCCTGTTGTTATAGACAGGCATGTTAAAGTGAATGATCTTCTAAATCAGAATGTATCTCAGTGGAAACAAACATTAGCAATAGAAATAGCGTATAAAATAGAGAATAAACGTATTAATTGCGAGCTGCTGCTGTTGTTTACTGAGGATTCTATACCTTCTTTAAACCAGCGTATATCTTATATAGTAGATTGATAAGATGTTAAAAATTGACATAAAAGAATTTCACTGGATGATGGATATGATTCAGCATCTTGATGTTGGCTTAATTGTTCTTGATAAAGAATATAAAGTTAATGTCTGGAATTCTTTTATGGAGAATCACAGTGGTTATACGCCAAATGATGTAATTGGTAAGAATTTATTCGAGGTTTTTAAAAATATTCCTGAAAGCTGGTTTAAGCGTAAATCCGAATCAGTGTTTTTGCTGAATAATCGTGCATTTACTACCTGGGAGCAAAGGCCTTATTTATTTAAATTTAAAAATTATAGACCAATAACAGGCTCAGCTGCTTTTATGTACCAGGATATTACGCTTATACCATTAACATCTGTTGACGGAACTGTGAATCATATTGGTGTTATTATTTATGATGTGACAGATATTGCAGTCAATAAATTAGGGCTTAAAGTTGCAAATGAAGAATTAGGAATTCTTAGTCGTACGGATATGCTAACAAAGTTATATAACCGTGGCTATTGGGAGGAGCGATTGTTACATGAGTTTTCTCTCCATAAACGAAACAAGCAGGCTGTTTCTCTGGTTATGTTTGATATTGATCACTTTAAGAAAGTTAATGATACCTATGGACACCAGGCGGGAGATGAGGTGATTAGAGTAACGTCTAAATTACTGATTGACTGTAAGCGCGAAACAGATATCGCCGGCCGTTATGGCGGGGAGGAATTTGCTGTTATTTTGCTGGATTCGACAGCACAAAACGCATTGCTCTTTACAGAACGTCTGCGTAAGCGAATAGAAGAAAGCCGTGTTTCAGTCGGCTCAGATTCAATTAAATTTACAGTCAGTCTTGGGATTTCAGATTTAACCGAGAAAACTCAGGATTATGAAGAATGGCTTAAGCAGTCAGATATGGCATTGTATAGAGCAAAAGAAAGTGGTAGAAATCAGTCGGTCATTTATGATGTAAACCTCAATGGAGCTATAAAATAAAGTTTGTCAGTATTCTGCTTACAGAATAAAAATATTTTCATGTTCCCGCTTTTACTGGATGTTATCTTCGCATCCGGCTAATATCCGTTTTTGTAGAATAGCAGCAATTTATAGACGTTATTTCAGAGAAATTTATGAGTCAGCTTGATTTTAAAGTTACGGCAGGCGGTGTGCTTAAAGGTAGTCTGCGTGTGCCTGGTGATAAATCTATATCACATCGTTCAATTATGTTTGGCGCCCTTGCCGATGGAACATCTCATGTTACCGGTTTTTTACAGGGTGAAGATAGTCTCAATACATTACGGGCCTTTAGAGCCATGGGTGTAACAATTGAAGGACCATCAAGTGACGGTAATGTGGTTATTCACGGTGTTGGTATTAATGGCCTGAAACAACCTGATAAGGCACTGGATGTTGGCAATTCCGGCACCTCAATGCGATTGATGTCCGGCCTGTTGGCCGGGCAATCGTTTGATGTTGTCCTCTCTGGTGACCGTTCTTTATCTAAACGCCCGATGAAACGGGTAACGGATCCGCTGGCATTAATGGGCGCGAATGTTGAAACAGAAGACAATGGGCGTCCACCGCTTAAAATCAAAGGTGGCAGCTTACTTAAGGGAATTCATTATGACATGCCTATGGCCAGTGCCCAGGTTAAATCATGCCTGTTGCTCGCGGGCATGTATGCACAGGGGCAAACCTGTGTAACAGAGCCTGCACCCACACGGGATCACACTGAACGTATGCTGACAGCTTTTGGTTATCCTGTTATTCGTAATGGTGACACGATTTGTATTCAGGGTGGTGGTCGCCTGACTGCCTGTGATATAGATGTGCCTGCAGATATCTCATCAGCCGCATTTTTTATTGTGGCTGCCAGTATTGCAAAAGGTTCTGATCTAACACTATTACATGTTGGTATCAATCCAACCCGTACCGGCATTATTGATATTATGAAGCTCATGGGCGCAGATATTGAGTTGTTGAATATGCGTGAAGTGGGCGGTGAACCGGTAGCTGATATACGAATTCGTAGTCGTCAGCTAAAAGGTGCCGAGATCCCGGAAAGTCTGGTACCACTGGCAATTGATGAGTTCCCGGTTATCTTTGTTGCTGCGGCCTGTGCTGAAGGTAAAACGATTATTAGTGGCGCGGAGGAATTGAGGGTTAAGGAATCAGACCGTATTCAGGTCATGGCCGATGGGTTACAGGCATTGGGTGTTGATGCGCAACCCACAGAAGATGGAATGATTATTCAGGGCGGTTTGATTCAGGGTGGCAAGGTCCATGCCCGTGATGATCACCGAATCGCCATGGCCTTCACCATGGCGGCTCTCCGGTCACAGGGGGATATTCATATCGAAGATTGCGTCAATGTAAACACCTCTTTCCCGGACTTTGTCGCACTGGCTAATAGTGTCGGCTTAAAAGTGACTGCAGAGGAGGCTAATTTTTGATGATTCCGGTGGTGACGATTGATGGCCCCAGTGGTGCGGGCAAAGGTACGATTGCTCAAAATGTAGCTCGAGAATTAGGTTGGGGGCTTCTAGATAGTGGTTCTCTTTATCGATTAACAGCACTGGCCTGTATTCAGCAAACAATTGATTTTGAGGATTTATCAGCCATTGAACTGATAGCCCGAAATTTGCCTGTCAGTTTTCAGTCAGTCCCAGATGGGTTAAAAATATTCCTTAATAATGAAGACGTTAGCGATGCCATACGGGAAGAAACTATCGGTATGGCCGCATCAAAAGTAGCGGCTATGGGTGGGGTCAGAGACGCTTTGCTTGAACGTCAAAGGGCTTTTGTTAGTGCTCCTGGATTAATTGCTGATGGGCGTGATATGGGTACCACGGTTTTTCCACAGGCACCCCTGAAAATCTTTATGACTGCGAGTTGTGAAGAAAGAGCTCAGAGACGCTATAAGCAGTTGAAAGAAAAGGGAATAAGTGTTAGTCTTGCCGCCCTCGTTGCTGACTTAAAAGCACGAGATGAACAGGATTCGAACAGGCCCATTTCTCCTCTCAGACCTGCTGATGACGCCATTATGATTGATACTTCGAATATGAGTATTGAACAGGTGACTCAGAAAGTACTTGAGCTGGTCAAGCAAACCTTTTCCTGATCCTGTTCAACAGGTGCTCGTTTATAACAAACGGGTAGTGTTTAACATCAACCCCTGCAATATTTTGATCTTAATCTATACTTCAATTAAATATTGTAGATGATTGTTTTTTCTGGAAATATTCTCTAATGACTGAAAGTTTCGCACAACTTTTTGAAGAAAGTTTACAAGCTACTGAAATGAACGTCGGTTCCATCATGACCGGCACTGTAGTTGATATATCTGATGGTTATGTCACCGTCTCCGCCGGCCTGAAATCCGAGGGTGTAATCCCTGAATCTCAATTCATGAGTGAAGCAGGTGAGCTGGAAGTTGCTATTGGTGACTCTGTAGAAGTTGTATTGGAAGCGGTAGAAGATGGCTGGGGTGAAACTCGTCTGTCTCGTGATAAAGCCAAACGTGCCAAAGCCTGGACGCGTCTGGAAGCTGCACATGATGCAGAAGAAATTATTACCGGTGTTATTACCGGCAAGGTTAAAGGTGGTTTCACTGTTGAGCTGGGTGATATTCGTGCGTTCCTGCCCGGTTCACTGGTCGATGTACGTCCTGTTCGTGACACATCTTATCTTGAAGGCAAAGAGCTTGAATTTAAAGTTATCAAGCTGGATCAAAAACGTAACAATGTGGTTGTTTCCCGTCGTGCGGTTGTTGAGTCGGAATACAGCGCTGAGCGTGAAGAGTTACTGGATACACTGGAAGAAGGTAAATCAGTTAAGGGTATTGTTAAGAACCTGACTGACTACGGTGCATTCCTTGATCTGGGCGGTATCGATGGTCTGTTACATATCACTGACATGGCCTGGAAACGTGTTAAACATCCTTCTGAAATCGTTGAAGTGGGCAAAGAGATTGAAGTGGTTGTTCTTAAATTCGATAAAGAACGTAACCGTGTATCTCTGGGTCTGAAACAGCTGGGCAGCGATCCATGGGCAGAAATTGCACGTCGTTATCCTGAAGGTTCACGTCTGAAAGGTAAAATCAGCAATATCACTGATTATGGCTGTTTCGTTGAGATCGAAGATGGCGTTGAAGGCCTGGTTCATGTATCTGAAATGGACTGGACTAACAAGAACGTTAATCCAGCCAAGGTTGTGACTCTGGGTGAAGAAGTTGAAGTCATGATTCTGGATATCGATCAGGAGCGTCGTCGTATTTCACTGGGTATGAAGCAGTGTACTGTTAATCCATGGGATGAGTTTGGTGCTACCCACAATAAGAACGACAAAGTCAGCGGTAAGATCAAATCAATCACTGATTTCGGTATCTTTATCGGTCTTGACGGTGGTATTGACGGTCTGGTTCATCTGTCTGACATCTCCTGGGATTCAACTGGTGAAGATCTGGTTCATAACTACAAGAAAGGCGATGAAATCGAAGCGGTTGTCCTGTCGATTGACCCTGAGCGTGAGCGTATTTCTCTGGGTATCAAGCAGATGGAGCAGGATCCTTTCTCTAACTTTGTTGCCGCTAACAGCAAGGGCAGCCTGGTAAAAGGCGTTGTTAAGGAAGTTGACGCTAAGGGTGCAATCATTGATCTGGGTGACGGCATTGAAGGTTCATTACGTGCATCTGAGCTGTCTCGTGACCGTGTTGAGGACGCTCGTAGTCTTCTTAAGGAAGGTGAAGAGATTGAAGCCAAGTTCATCGGTGTTGACCGTAAGAGCCGTGCTATCAATCTTTCTATCAAAGCGAAGGACGTTGATGATGAGCAGCAGGCCATAAAAGACTACTCAAGTTCAACAAATGCACCTGCAGCAACCCTTGGAGACTTGCTGAAAGAGCAAATGGATGCTAATAAAGATAGTTAAATAGTTAATAAATAAGAAATAACTGGTCAGGGACGACCTCTAATAACAAATTGATACGGGGATTTATGATGGCAGAAGATTCAGCAATGAAATCCATGATGAAGTCTGAGCTTATCGAGCTTATGGCGCGTAAGCAAGGTCATCTGGCATATAAGGACGTAGAACTGGCTGTAAAGAGTCTTCTTGAGCAAATGAGTCATGCTCTGGCAGGCGGAGAACGTATTGAAATAAGGGGATTTGGTAGTTTTAGTCTTCATTTTCGACCACCACGCGCTGGTCGTAACCCTAAAACAGGCGATTCTGTATCTTTACCGGGCAAATTTGTTCCGCACTTCAAACCAGGTAAAGAGCTTAGAGAAAGGGTTAATGAATCCCTGAATAAAACAGGCAGTTAAATAGTAAATATTAGCTGTTCTGCATGCCCGCAAGGGGGGCTTGATGATTCGCATTGTCTCACTGCTGGTATCTATTCCAGTTGTCATAATTGTAGCGACATTTGCATATCGAAATGCACAATTAGTGACCATAGATTTTTTTACTTCCAAATTTGATTTTCCTTTAGCAGGTATTCTTCTGATCTCCATATTGCTGGGTGTTCTACTTGGTTTTATTATCAATCTGACTGTTTTGTTAAAACAGAAAAATAAGATCAGACAATTAACTAAGCAAAGACATGAAATGATCAGTTTGACTGAAGCTTTAAAGATGGATGATAAAAGGCTTTAAATGGAAAGCTTTATAGAATGGCGCTGGTATATATTATCGCTGATCGCATTTGTGCTCGGCTGGTTACTTGCAAAGCGTAAAAGTAAGAAAACACGCCGTCAATTACGTTTTTCGTCTGATTATTTTCAGGGGTTAAATTATCTGCTCAATGATGAGCAGGATAAAGCGATCGAAATATTTTTACGCCTGGTCGAAAGTGACTGGCAAACCATTGATACACATTTGACATTGGGTAGTATATTTCGCCGTAAAGGTGAATTAGATAAAGCTATTAAATTACATCAGAGCTTATTAGCTCGACCATCGTTACCATCAGAATATAAAGTCAGAGTATTGCTTGAATTAGGTAGAGATTATCAGCTTGCCGGCTGGCTGGATCGGGCGGAAGGTTTATTTAATGATGTGCTGAAAGACAGTGATTACACGGAAGAAGCACTCAGGCATTTGATGGATATTTATCAACAGGAGCAGGAGTGGGGGTCGGCAATAACTGTTGCTAAACGTTATCAGCGAGCTGCAAATAATAGTTTAAAACCTGTAATTGCACAGTTTCATTGTGAATTAAGTGATAAGGAATTTTCCAGGGGGGATTTGAAAGAATCAGAAGCACTGGCTGTTCAAGGTCTGTCTATAGATGAAAATTGTGTGCGTGCCTCAATTATTTTAGGTAAGCTGGCTATACAAAGAGGTCGTTATAAACGAGCTATCCGTTTTTTCAAGCAAATAGAATTTCAAAATGTTGTTTATATGCCTCTGGTTATTTCTCATCTGACAGAATGTTACCGTAATCAGTCTAATCTTAAATCATTGATATCATATTTGCGCTCTCTTGATGAAAAGTATGAGTCTATTTCATTAATTCCTGTAATCGTAGATTTAATTACCGAGGTCTATGACCGGTCTTCTGCAATAGAGTATTTGTCAACACGCATGAAACTCAAGCCATCACTTGATGGTGTGCAGAAAATGCTGGAAATTAATTTATCAAATGTAGATACCCAGGAAAGTTATATCAAGGAGGTGGTTGATCAGTTAATGCATGATCAATCGGGGTATCAGTGTTCACACTGTGGTTATTCAGCAAAATCATTGTACTGGTTATGCCCAAGTTGTCATACCTGGAGTGGTATGAAACCAAAACGTTTATAAGATTACGAGATATTTAATGAGTGATTCAAAAATTATTGTGGCCCTGGACTTTTCTGATAAAGCACAGGCTCTGGAGTTGATTTCAAAAATTGATCCTGCACTGTGTCGACTCAAAGTGGGTAAAGAAATGTTTACTCATTATGGACCTGCTTTTGTTGAGGAAATACAGTATAAAGGATTTGAGGTATTTCTAGACCTTAAATATCATGATATCCCCAATACGGTTGCTCGTGCCTGTGACACAGCAGCAGATCTTGGTGTCTGGATGTTAAATGTGCATGCACTTGGTGGTCGTCGCATGATGGAGGCGGCATCTGAAGCACTGATAAAAAGAAATAACAGACCAAAATTAATAGCTGTTACAGTGTTAACCAGTATGTCAGCAGATGATCTTAATTCTATTGGCATTTCTTTGTCACCGGCAGATTATGCTTTGCAGCTGGCAAATCTGGCAAAAGATTCGGGCCTTGATGGCATAGTTTGTTCTGCGCAGGAATCTGCATCAATGAAACGTGCACTGGGTAGTGATTTTATTCTTGTCACGCCCGGTATCCGGCCATCGGGGAGCGCCAATGATGATCAAAGGCGAATAATGACACCTGCAGATGCTATATCAGCGGGTTCTGATTATCTGGTGATAGGTCGTCCAATCACTCAAAGTGAAGACCCGATTGGTATTTTACGTACAATAAATTCAGAAATTTCCTAATTGTAAAATCGTTTGTTGATTATTATCTTATGATCTCTTTCTAACCAAGGAAAAGGTGGAGACATGAAAATGATAAAATCAATCATAGTTAGTTTAATGTTGTTACTGTCAATATCAGCTTATGCAGGTTCTATTGATATCAATAAAGCAGATGCCAGGACACTGTCATCAGAATTATCGGGTATAGGTGAAAAGAAAGCCCAGGCGATAGTGGATTATCGAAATGCCAATGGGAAGTTCACTACTGTTGACGATTTATCTAAAGTCAAAGGTATTAATAGTAAAACAATTGAAAAGAATCGAGACCGGCTAATGGTAAGTAATAGCAAGCAGTAATTTTATAATGCTCATAAACTGTCTCGTAAGCCTCGCATTTTGCGAGGCTTTTTTATGTATAATGATTGCTGAAAATTATTCTGGGATATAATGTGAATATTGATTTCTGGAAACAACGGTGGTTAGATGGTCAAACAGGCTTTCATCTGGATAGTGTAAACACTTACCTTATACATTACTGGGATTTGCTTTGCGCAAATAATGAAACAGTTGTTTTTGTGCCCTTGTGTGGGAAGTCACTTGATATGATCTGGTTGGCGCATCAGGGTTGCCATGTAATTGGTGTCGAGTGTAGTGACAAGGCCATAGCTGAATTTTCCAGTGATAATAATCTTATGCTTCAACAAAAAATTACTAATGGATTTGATGTCCATGAGAATAAAAATATATGTTTGATTCATTGTGATTATTTTGAATTGACTGCTGATATGATGAGGTCGGTATCTGTAGTTTATGATCGTGCTTCGCTAGTAGCGCTTCCTCCTGAGATGCGTGAAAAATATGTAAAGAAACAATGTGAAGTTCTTCCTGAAAATATAAAGATTCTACTGATAACACTTGAATATGATCAAGATCGTATGAGTGGCCCGCCATTCTCAGTAAGTCAGGATGAGATAACTAAACTGTACGGCTGCATGTTTAATATTCGCGAGCTATCAACAAATAATATTCTGGCGTCAGAGTCTCGATTTCAACAGCGTGGTCTCGATTATCTTATCGAGTCGGTATATTTGCTTGAACGTTAATCGTGGCGTTGCTGTTAAAGTGTATATATCAAAATATATATTAATGATTTAATCTGTCATAGTAATTATGTATTATGATATTTAACTTTTAGACAATAATATTGTTTCATTGGTTTTACGCATTTTTGCGTAGGCGCATAATTTCCTCATTATCCGATCATTGAGGCTGTCTTTTACAAAGTTACCATCAGCCAGTTCTTCTCCAGCGGTGAATCCTGTCAGGATTTCCAGCGCCTGTTCGTAGTGATTAACAGGGTAGATATGAAATTTTTTATTTTCTATGGCATCAATTACTTCTTTCTTTAATAGAAGATTCATAACATTGATTTTCGGAATAATGCAGCCCTGGTCGCCGGTTAGGCCGCGTTGTTTGCAGATATCAAAAAAACCTTCAATCTTTTCGTTAACACCACCAATTGCCTGTACATAACCCTGTTGATTGAGTGAGCCGGTCACTGCATATGACTGTTTTAAAGGAATATTGGTTAATGCTGAAATAAGGACGCAAAGTTCGGCTAATGAAGCGCTGTCGCCATCAATGCGGCCATATGATTGTTCGAAGGCAATACTGGCGGAAAAGGCTAATGGCGTATCTCTTGTATAGCGATTTGCCAGTAGCGCTGAAAGTATTAAAACACCCTTATCGTGTATTGAGCCACTTAAGTCAACTTCACGTTCTATATTAATGATAGAACCATCACCCAGGTGTACAGAGGCGGTTATTCTTGATGGTTGTCCAAAACTAAATTTACCAACTTCATATACTGAAAGGCCATTTATTTGTCCAATAGCACTACCATCTGTGTCAATCAGTAAGATGCCTCTTTGTATGTCTTTTTGAATTAATTTCTGTATTCTTTCTGTACGCTGAATCTGGGCATCAATTGCATGTTGAACGTCATCATAGGTTATATACTGATGATCTGATTGCATTGCCCAGTATTGGGTTTCAATAAGTAAATCATCAATCGTTCTCAGACGTGTTGACAATGTTTCCGTATTATTTGCAATGCGGGAACTAAATTCTATTAATCTGGCAACAGCACCTGCTTCAAGATCTCTTAAGTTATGCTTTCTGGCTCTTGATGCAATCAGTCTTGCATAGAGTAGTGTGTTGTCTTCGTCTCTATCCATTTCTTCATCAAAATCTGCTTCAACTTTAAAGAGTTCAGCAAAGTCTGGATCCATATCATGTAATATGTAATAGGTGAGTCGGTTACCCAGTAAAATAACTTTAATTCTGAGAGGGATGGGTTCTGGTTCCAGTGTTATGGTGGTGTCGTTATTGAGCACCTGATCCAGTGACTCTATTTTAACTTTTTTGGCATAGAGTGATCTTTTTAATGCCTCCCACGCATGAGGCATGCTGAGTATTTTGTGTGCGTCGATAACAATGTATCCACCATTTGCATCAAGTAATGCACCTGATTTAATCAGCATGAAATTTGTGGAAGAGCCAGATGATCGATTTTCGTATTCAATTCTACCGATCAAATTGTGGTATGTTGGGTTGTCCAGGTAAATGACGGGTGCGCCATTCTTCTTGCTGCTATCAACAATCAGATTTACCTGGTAACGTATTAACGCGTTATCTTTTTTATTTGAATCGGATGATTCTTCATCTTCTCCTTCGAGAAAGAACTCAAGATGATCAAGGACGTCTTCCTGTACAGATTTTAAATAGTTTGCAATATGACGGAATGCTTTATAACGACGTTTTACATCTTTAATTAAATTACTTGTCGCAAAAAGGGCAACTTTACGATTTAATTTATTTAGTTTGATATTGTTTTCACGTCTTTGTCTTGATATTTCCGGAATTAGATAATCGAGTTCGTTTTGAAAGTTTTCGATTTTGCTGTCAATAACTTCTTTCTCATCCTCTGGTAGAGCCTCGTACTCTTGTTCGGATAATTCAACTCCATTTTTCATCGGCATCAACATAAAGCCAGAGGAAGTCTGGCTGAGCATAATATTTTGACTTTGTGCTCTTTCGACATGTTTATCAATTAAGGACGACTGTTTTTTAGTAAATATCTTCTCAATCTGTTGTACCTGATCCTGGTACTCAGTTGCTTCAAAGGCTGCGTTAATGGCTTTGCTCAGATCTTCGACCAGGTTTTTCATGTCTTTTTGGAATAGCTTTCCCTGACCGGCAGGTAATTTCAGGGCGTAAGGTTTGTAATCCTGCTCGAAATTACGTACATAGCACCAGTCAGAGGGGACTTCTTCATCGGCGGCTTTACGCGTCAGATATTTACGGATAATTCCATGTTTACCCAGTCCTGATGGTCCCATAACATACAGGTTATAACCTCTATGATGGACACCTATCCCGAACTCAACGGCCTTAAGTGCGCGATCCTGTCCAACTATACCGACAGGATCTTCCAGTTCCGCTGTTGTTTTGAAAGGTAATGATTCGGCGGTACATGCAGGCCGTAGCTGTTTGGCTGTTAGTGACTTAATCATTGTAATTTATAATTTTAATATTCTATTCAATGGTGTTATTTTGGCACAAAATACCTGTCTCAAGTACAATTGAGGCAAAATAATTACAATTGGATCAGTATATGACCGTAGTGGCTTTAAAACCCGAAAAAATACACCCGTCATTTGAATGGCTTCGTAGTGAGCCAGTTGAATCTTTAAACCTTGTTGTCGAGGAATACCGGCACATTAAAACCGGGGCCTTGTATTATCATCTTTCTGCGGATAATACGGAAAATGTTTTTCTTGTTGCCTTACGAACAGTGCCTTTTGATTCTACGGGTGTTGCTCATATTCTTGAGCATACAGTTTTGTGTGGTAGTGAGCATTATCCTGTTCGTGATCCGTTTTTTATGATGATCCGCCGCTCATTGAATACCTTTATGAATGCCTTCACCAGTAGTGACTGGACGGCTTACCCGTTTGCCAGCCAGAATTTTAAGGATTTTAATAATCTTCTGGATGTTTATCTTGATGCGGTATTTTTTTCCAGGCTGGATAAACTCGATTTTGCTCAGGAAGGGCATAGATACGAATTTGAAAAAGCAGATGACCCTTCTTCTAATCTGACTTATAAAGGTGTCGTTTTTAATGAAATGAAAGGCGCTATGAGTTCTGCTGTCAGTACATTATGGCAAACCTTAACGGAACATCTCTATCCAACAACCACCTATCACTATAATAGCGGTGGTGAACCGGTCAATATTCCGGATCTGAGTTATGATGAGCTGATTGCCTTTTATAAAAAACATTATCATCCATCAAATGCAGTTTTTATGACATTTGGAAATATTCCCGCCTATGAGCATCAGCAAAAGTTTGAAGACCGCGCACTATCCAGTTTCGATCGCCTGAATGAGGAGATAAGTGTTGCCAAAGAAAAGCGCTATACAAACCCCGTCTCTGTGGCAGATACCTATGCGTCTGATGAAGAAGATATCAATCATAAAACCCATATTGTTATAGGTTGGTTGCTGGGCGAAAGTACTTCATTGCTGGATATGTTACGAGCTCATCTTATGTCCAGTGTTCTACTTGAAAATAGTGCATCACCATTACGTTACGCACTTGAACGAACAGATCTTGGTACGGCGCCTTCACCATTATGTGGCCTCGAAGACTCTAATCGTGAAATGTGTTTTATGTGTGGCGTAGAAGGATCGAATCCGGAACATAATCTTGCTGTTGAGGAACTGGTTTTATCCACATTACGTGAAGTGGCCGAAAAAGGGGTTCCTCTTGATCGTTTAGAGGCCGTATTGCATCAACTTGAATTGGGGCAAAGAGAAGTGGGTGGCGATGGTTACCCTTATGGTTTGCAGCTAATTCTAAATGGACTCTCCGCCGCCATTCATCGTGGTGACCCTGTGGCTGTATTAAACCTGGATCCGGTACTTGAACAACTCAGGCTGGATATTCAGGATCCGAATTTCATCAGAAATCTGGTTAAGGATAGTCTGCTTGATAATCCCCATCGGGTTACTCTGACTATGAAACCCGATCCTGAACTGAGTCAAAAGCAGGATAAGGATGAAGCAGAAAAACTGGCATCAATTAAGGAACAGCTGTCAGCGGATGATATCGATAATATTGTCACTACTGCGGCAAAACTGGTAGAGAGACAGAATTCAGAAGATGATCCTGATGTACTGCCAAAAGTGGGATTGCAGGATATCCCTGCTGAACTTTATGTGCCAGAAGGATCAACTGAAGACATTAACAATACACCTGTTAATTATTACCAGCAGGGTACTAATGGCCTTGTCTATCAGCAGGTTATTATCAATCTGCCTGCGCTGGATCATGATTTACTCGATGTGCTGCCATACTATACTTTTTGTCTGACAGAGCTGGGCTGTGCAAATCAGGATTATCTGGCGGTTCAGGACTGGCAATCAAGGGTTAGCGGCGGTGTAAATGCTTATACGGGTATGCGTGGCAAAATTGATAATGTGCAGTCTGTTAAAGGGCATTTTGTATTATCTGCAAAAGCGCTGGCTAGAAATCATACCGAATTAAACAAATTGATGCAGCAAACACTGGAGCAGGTTCGGTTTGATGAATATGAGCGTATTCGAGAACTGATTTCACAGAAAAGGGCTCGACAGGAACAAAGCATCACGGGTAATGGTCATGGTCTGGCAATGCTGGCAGCCAGCAGTGGTATGAGTCCTGTTTCGGCGCTGACCCACAGACTTGACGGTCTGGCAGGTATTAAATTTATTAAACAGCTGGATGATGATTTAGATGATCGGTCTAATCTGGTTAATCTGGCGGAGAAGTTTCAGCGCATACATAACAAGGTTCTCGCTTCATCACGGCAATTTTTAGTAATCGCAGAAGACGATATGAAAACACCTTTGGTAAATGACATTGCCACTATATGGCCGTCGGTCGAGCAAAACAGGATTGATCAGTTTGTATTACCAGAAGTTAGTGAGCAGGTTAAACAGGCATGGATTACCAGTACACAGGTTAATTTTTGTGCAAAAGCATACCAGACGGTACCTGTAGAACACGATGATGCGCCCGCGTTAGCCGTGCTGGGTGGTTTTTTGCGTAATGGCTTTTTACATCGAGCTGTCCGTGAGCAGGGTGGAGCCTATGGCGGCGGTGCCAGTCATGATTCGGCAAATGCCTGTTTTAGATTTTATTCTTATCGTGATCCACGTTTAACGCAGACCTTCAGTGATTTTGATCAATCTGTAGACTGGTTATTAAGCCATAATCATGAGTATCGTCAATTGGAGGAAGCCATACTTGGTGTTATTAGTAACATGGATAAACCAGGATCACCTGCAGGTGAGGCAAAGCAGGCTTTTCATAATGATTTGTATGGTCGTAGTAAAGAACAGAGACAGCGATTCAGGCAAAAAGTCATAAAGGTCACTGTTGAGGATCTTAAGCGTGTGGGGCAAACCTATTTAAAATCAAGTAATGCGAGCATCGCTGTGGTGACAAATAAAACACACGAAAATGAAATAAAAGATCTGGGTATGGAGATTATTAAACTTTAATTATTCTATTTTGCTTTCAGGGATGAAAGCGGGTGGGGTGTCTCTGCATTTTTTTATATCTTATCTATAATGATTGATAAATGTAAAAAATCTATCAATCAATATGTCGAAAGACTTTACAGTAATAGTCGAAAAGTCTTCTGTGTAAATGCCGGATAATCTGTAACTTGCTGATTAATAAGCTTAAAATAATTATTGGTATGGATTGTGCCTTGTTTAATATTAGTGATTCCTGTTACTTGTTAGTGTAAAAATTGTTAAGACATTTTACAAATGGTTAATGCAGGTGCTCACGTTATATTAATGTTATTCGAATTGCGTATTAGCTATGTGCAATCTCTCAAGGATAAGAGACGGGTTATAAAAGGATTGAAGGATCGTTTATCCAGTCGATTTAATATTTCAATTGCTGAACTGGGTGAACTTGATAACTGGAATATGGCCATTCTTGGTGTAGCGATGATTGGTAATGACAGAAAATATCTTCAAACGCAGGCCAGCTATATTGAAACATTAATACTGGAAGTAAAAGATATTGAGTTAATAGCAGTTTCAAAGGAGTGGTTGTAATAATCGGATAATAATAGCAATAAAAATTATTATAAGGCTTTATATAAATGATTAAAAAACTACTACTCGTCAGGCATGCATCGTCAGATTATGCAGGACTAGGTGTTAAGGATATTGACCGAGTGTTGAATGAAACAGGTATTCAACAGGCCCATGCTATGGCAGCATACGTAAAAGATAAAGGTATATGTCCTGATCTACTGATTACCAGTCCTTCTGCGCGCACTCGTAAAACGGCATTGTTTTTTGTTGATTCTTTCGGAATCGGTGAAAATAAGATCAAACTGGTTGACGATATTTACGAAGCGGAGCCGGAAACACTTCTGGAAATTATTCGTAATGTATCAAATTCCATAGATACCCTGATGCTGGTAGGTCACAATCCCTCTATTGCATTATTATCAAGCTATCTGTCTGATCAGATTATTGATCAGGTGCCAACCTGCGGTGTTGTTGATTTAATATTTGAT
Organism: Gammaproteobacteria bacterium; assembly: GCA_029881275.1. Taxonomy (GTDB): domain Bacteria; phylum Pseudomonadota; class Gammaproteobacteria; order SZUA-229; family SZUA-229; genus JAPHQX01. The sequence goes on from JAOUMX010000001.1 coordinate 64,984, forward strand.
ATTGATGACTGGGCGTCTGTTAGTGAAGGTGGTGGCCAGCTTATTAGTCTTGAATCACCGGCACAATTATTACATAACCAGGCTTAATAAGAACTATTTGCGTTTCTCATAAACAGCCATAATAGCTTTTAATTCTTTTAGTAATGCCATCAGTTCATCATAAGAGAGATGTACTGTGTGTTCTGTTGTTTCTCCATTCTCCAATGCATTAATGATTCCGGATACAGAAGTACAACCCTGTAAACATATGGTTTCAACAGCTTTTGATATATTATCTGTGTTCATGAGTTTTTCTATCACGCCAGAGCTGGAATGTGGGATAGGATTTATATCCCTCATCCAGAACATATTCTAAAATATTCTTTAAACGATTAAATTTTACTACAGATTCAATGCGAATTATCTCTTTTCCGTTATTGTCAAAAAATATGATGCTAGGTGCAAAGCTAAGTTGTAGTGTTTCAGCCCATGATTTATTGGTGGTTTTGATGCCCAGGGGTGTAATGACGTTAGCGCTTGATGTGGTATCAATCTGTATGACCCTCATTTTCATTAATCTATCAATGATTTCTGATTCATTCATGGGGCCGGCATGTAAAACATCACAGGCATGACATTTAGGGTGTTCAAAGAAAACCGCTAATGGTTTATTCGCGGGCTGTTGTTGTCTATTTAGATCGGTAATCGACTGTTTTAATTCAAAAACATCATTATCATTCAATTCATCCTGGCCAAAACTCATGGCTTCTTCTGCCCGTGCCAGATATTGTCTGAAATTTTCCTTCTTGTAATGTCCATCACTGACGTACTCAAGTGCTGCTCTGAACTGATAGGGTGGGCGATAACCATAAAGTTGTAGAGCTGGCTGTCCTTGTTTATCAAAGAATAAAAATGAAGGGGTAAAATTCGTTTTCATTTTAGCAGCGTATTCATCTTCACTGTATGTATCACCATTGAAATCAGTTACTGTTCTTTGCCCCCTGACATCAATGGCTATTACATCAAAATGTTGTTTTGTGTAATCAACAATATCTGCCATGCCCCAGTTGATTGTGAGCTGAGCTTTGCAATATGCGCAATTTTTACGTTCAAAGTAAATGATTAATCCATGATTATTTGATTTTGCTTCATCAATGCTGTCCTGTAAGTCGAGGAAACTTAATTTGAACCAGTCAGGTAAAATTAAATGATGTTGTAAAGAGGCGTCATCAAAGTCCAGAGAGCTGTCATTTGTTGATGCATACAAATCATGTGAAAAAAATGAAATGAATATGACAAAATATGTGATTACGTGCCTGAACATTTGTTTAATAATGCATCTATAAATGGGCTATTTAATTATGGTTTGTGTGCCTTGCTGAGATAATTGTGTGATCTCATTTCCTCTAAACGACTGCTTGTTCTTAGAAATTCGAATTCCAGTTGTGAACCACTGTATAATATGGCGGGGTCCACTTCTGAGCTGACTATCAGTTTAACATTTCTATCATAGAACTCGTCAATCATATTAATAAAACGTCTGGCTTTGTCATCCTGTGATTCATTCATTTGTGGAATATCAGATATAAACACCGTATGGAAGCATTTGGCTATTTCTATGTAATCTGAGGTGGCTCTTGGGCTTGAGCAGAGCATCTCAAATTCAAACCAGATAACATCGTCAGCAATCATTTTGCTCTGCAGAGTCCTGTGATTGATCTGTACGGACTGATTTAATTCGCCATTGCTGGGTGCCAGTTGGTTAAAGCGTCTGGTTAGCCGATGATTGTTATCATCTGACAGAGGCGTATACCAGACGTCTGCTTTTTCAAGAAGTCTTAATCTGTGATCTGTTTTTCCATCAATATTTATAAGGCGAGTATTATGCTTGATAAAGTCAATCGCAGGTAAAAAACGATCCCTTTGCAGACCATTCTTATACAAGTCATCAGGGTGCTGATTGGATGTCAGTACTAGCGTTATTCCGCATTTGAACAGTTCATCTAGTAGTCCATAGAGCAGCATGGCGTCGGTAATATCGGATACGTGGAATTCATCAAGACAAAGCACTGAGTTGTTCTTGGCAAAATTACGGGCAACCAGAATCAGGGGGTTGGTATGGCCTTTTAGTAAACCCAGTTCGTCATGGACGGCCTGCATAAAGTGATGAAAATGCAGACGGCGTTTGCCATCAAAGGGCAGGGCCATATAAAACATATCCATTAACCAGGTTTTGCCTCTGCCAACGCCACCCCAGAGATATATTCCTTTTACAGGTTTATTAAAGCCTGTCGCTTTTTTAAATTTGTATTTTAAACTTGATTTAGCTGTATGCTGTGAGGTTAATTCTTGAATTAAATGATTAAGATCCTGGACCACAGCTTCCTGTGCTGGATCAGCATCAAAATGTTCTGATTCTATTTTTGATTTATAAACAGATGCTAGCGTCATAAATTATTTATATGGTTTAAATTATAATAAAAACAGTTTGTTATAATATTTTTCTAATGTAAAATATTAGATGTTTCACGATCTTGGTGTGTTGAGTCTGATGACAGAATTTTATAATAGCTACAGAGTCAGGATTATATAAATTCAATTTTATAGTATCTCAATTGAGGATTATGTATTTATTTGCTAATATACGCCGACCTTTGGGTCACTACTATAAAAACTCCTCATAAGGCCAGATATCTCTTTATGACCCGATATATTTTTATTACCGGCGGTGTAGTTTCATCCCTGGGTAAGGGTATTGCCGCTGCTTCTCTTGGCGCTATTCTCGAAGCCCGCGGCCTTAAGGTTCGAATGCTTAAACTGGATCCTTATATCAATGTTGATCCAGGCACTATGAGTCCATTTCAGCATGGTGAAGTGTTCGTTACCGATGATGGTGCTGAAACAGATCTTGATCTGGGACACTATGAACGCTTCGTTAATTCCAGGACCAGTCAGGCCAGCAATTTCACTTCAGGTCGTATTTATGAGAATGTTATTCGTAAAGAACGTCGTGGTGAATACTTGGGTGCCACTGTTCAGGTCATTCCCCATATAACCGATGAAATCAAACGCTCAGTTATCAAAGGCGCGCAGGATGCTGATATTGCGATGGTTGAAATTGGCGGTACTGTGGGCGATATTGAGTCGCTGCCATTTCTGGAAGCCATTCGCCAGATGGGTGTAGAGCTTGGCCATGAACGCGCTATTTTTATTCATCTGACACTGGTTCCTTACATAGCGACTGCAGGTGAAGTTAAAACTAAACCGACGCAACATTCGGTTAAAGAATTGCGCTCCATTGGTATCCAGCCGGATATTCTGTTGTGTCGATCTGAAAGTTATTTACGTGAAGATGACAGACGAAAAATTGCATTGTTTACCAATGTTGAAGAGCGTGCAGTCATTTCAGCCAAAGACCTGGATCATATTTATAAAATACCCCAGTGGTTGCATGATCAGGGACTGGACAGAATCGTTGTCGAAAAGCTCAAGCTTGAAGTGCCTGAAGCGGACCTGTCTGAATGGCAAAAAGTGGTACATGCTCTGGAGCATCCGAATTCAGAAGTTACTATTGGTATGGTTGGTAAATATGTTGATCTTACCGAATCCTATAAGTCACTGAATGAAGCGTTAAGTCATGCCGGTATCAGTAATTATGTAAAAGTGAATATTCAGTACATCGATTCAGAAACCCTGGAAAAGGGTGATATGAGTCAGTTGCTGCACCTTGATGCGATTCTTGTGCCCGGCGGCTTTGGTCGACGTGGCGTTGAAGGTAAAATCGCTGCAGTAAAATATGCCCGGATCAATGCGGTACCTTATCTTGGTATCTGTCTGGGTATGCAGGTGGCTGTTATTGAATATGCTCGCGATGTTGCGGGTTTAACCGATGCTCATAGCACTGAATTTGTACCGGATACAGAAAATCCCGTGATCGCTTTGATTACCGAATGGCAGTCTAAAGACGGCTCTATTGAGCAACGTGATGAAAATTCAGATCTTGGTGGTACCATGCGGCTGGGTGGTCAGGCCTGTAATCTGGTTGCCGGTACTCATGCCAATGAGATATACGGCGCTGATCAGATTCAGGAACGTCATAGACACCGATATGAGTTCAATAATAATTATCTTGACCAGCTGACTCAGGCAGGTCTGGTTATATCGGGTAAATCAGTTGACGGCAATCTGGTGGAGATCGTTGAACTGAAAGATCACCCCTGGTTTATTGCCTGTCAGTTCCATCCGGAATTTACTTCAACACCCCGTTATGGGCATCCATTATTTAGTGATTTTATTAAAGCAGCATGCGTTCATCGTGATCTGCGCCTAGGGGAGACAAAATAATGGATTTATGTGGTTATCAGGTCGGTCTTGATCAGCCTTTTTTCCTGTTAGCCGGACCTTGTGTTATTGAAAGTGAAGCACTGGCGCTTGAAACGGCAGCGGCATTAAAGGGGATTGCCGAAAGGTTGAATATTCCTTTTATCTACAAATCATCGTTTGATAAGGCAAATCGTTCTTCCATGGACAGTTTTCGTGGTCTTGGCATGGAGCAGGGGCTTCGCATACTGGAAAAAGTAAAAACTGAACTGGGTGTGCCTGTTATTACAGATGTACATGAAGATACACCTATGAATGAAGTGGCGGATGTTGTTGATATTCTTCAAACGCCGGCTTTTTTATGCAGACAAACAAATTTTATTCTCAAGGTCGCATCTGCTGGTAAACCTGTCAATATCAAAAAAGGGCAATTTATGGCGCCCTGGGATATGAAAAATGTTGTTGATAAAGCGCGTTCAACGGGTAATCAGCAAATAATGGTCTGTGATCGTGGCGTTTCTTTTGGCTATAACAATCTGGTATCTGATATGCGCGGTCTGGCTGTCATGCGTGATACAGGTTGCCCTGTTGTATTTGATGCTACCCATTCTGTTCAGTTGCCGGGTGGTCAGGGTACATCATCCGGTGGCCAAAGAGAGCACGTGCCGGTACTGGCAAGGGCTGCTGTGGCAGCAGGAATTTCTGGACTGTTTATGGAAACGCATCCGAATCCTGATAAGGCATTAAGTGATGGTCCTAATGCCTGGCCGCTGGCGAAAATGGAATCCCTGTTATCGACACTGAAGGATATTGACCAGCTGGTAAAGCAACGTCCTTTTGAAGAATTAAATATTTAAAATAGCAAGATTATTTAATCTTGTATTTACATGAACACTGATAAGTAAGTTATTGAAAAATAGAGGAAACAATGCCAAAAATAATTGAAATTATAGGCCGTGAAATTTTAGATTCACGTGGTAACCCAACGGTTGAAGCGGATGTTATTCTTGAATCAGGCATTCGTGGTCGTGCAGCTGTGCCATCGGGTGCATCAACTGGTACACGTGAAGCGATTGAGTTACGTGATGGTGATAAAAACCGATATATGGGCAAGGGTGTTACCAAGGCTGTCGCTAATATCAATGGTGAAATTCGCAAGGCTCTTTCGGGTATGGACTGTCGTGATCAGATGGTCATAGATAAAACCATGATTGAACTTGATGGCACAGAAACAAAAAGCCGTCTCGGTGCAAATGCTTTGCTGGCCGTATCACTGGCAGCAGCTCATGCAGCTGCTCACTATGAAAGTCAAAATCTGTTCCAGTATTTAGGTGATGATGATTTTCTATTGCCCGTACCGATGATGAATATTATCAATGGTGGAGAACATGCGGATAACAGTGTTGATATGCAGGAGTTCATGATATTGCCTGTGGGTGCACCCAGCTTTAAAGAAGCACTGCGTTATGGCGCTGAAGTATTCCATACTTTAAAAGGTGTACTCAGTGAACGTGGTATGAATACAGCCGTTGGCGATGAAGGTGGTTTCGCACCCGACCTGTCTTCTAATGAAGAAGCCATAGAAATTATTCTAGAAGCGATCGAAAAAGCGGGTTATGTAGCGGGTAAAGATATTTATCTGGGCCTGGATATCGCAAGTTCAGAATTCTATAAAGATGGAAAATATGTACTCGAATCTGAAGGTCGATCATTTACGGCTGAGGAGTTTGTTGACTACCTGGCGACCTGGGTAGATAAGTACCCTATTATTACCATCGAAGATGGCCTTGATGAAGGTGACTGGGAAGGCTGGGCCATATTGACTCAGAAGCTGGGAAATAAGGTTCAGTTAGTGGGTGATGATTTATTCGTGACTAACACAAAGATTTTTAAAGAAGGAATAGATAAGGGCATTGCTAATTCTATTCTGATAAAACTGAATCAGATTGGTACGCTGACAGAAACCCTGGATGCGATCAAAATGGCACATGATGCTGGTTACACAGCAGTTGTTTCTCATCGCTCGGGTGAAACTGAAGATAACTCGATTGCTGACCTTTGTGTGGCAATGAAAACAGGCCAGATTAAAACCGGTTCTTTGTCACGTTCTGATCGTATGGCTAAATATAATCAGTTACTGCGTATTGAAGAAAGTTTATGCGACAAGGCAAAATATGCAGGTATCAGTGCATTTAAACAGTTAAGTTAACTGGTGAAATGGCTTATTGCTTTACTCATTGGTCTGTTACTGCTGTTGCAGTACAGGCTATGGGTAGGAGACGGTGGCCTACCTGAGGTTTTGCATCTTAAAAGTGAAGTTGAGTACGCAAAACAGCAGAAAATAGAATTACAGGAACGCAACAATAGTCTTGATGCGGAAGTTACTGATCTTAAAAAAGGCCTCGAAGCAATAGAAGAAAGAGCCAGAAGTGAGATGGGTATGATTGGTAAGGATGAAATTTTTTATCAGATTATTACAACACCGGAAGATGATACTTCAGAATGAAAAACAATAAATCCTTCTGGGCGGTAATCCCCGCAGCGGGAATTGGCAAACGCATGGCAGCAGATAAGCCAAAACAGTATCTTGAGTTACAAAATAAAACTGTTATAGAACATTGTCTGCAAAAATTACTCGATCACCCGGATATTACAGGCGCGATTGTCTCCCTCGATGAAAACGATAGTTACTGGCCGGTGATCAATTTTTCACATCAAAAACCTGTTCTGACTTCAGTCGGTGGCAGTGAACGATATGATTCGGTCATTAATGCATTAATCGCATTAGAAAAATATTTAGCCAGGGAAGATTTAGATCAAGTCTGGGTGCTGGTGCACGATGCTGCACGTCCCTGTGTTCGTCCTCAGGATATAAGCAAACTCATTGAAATGGCCAGTTTTGATGATAATGGCGGTCTTCTGGCATGTCCGGTACGTGATACCATGAAGCGTCAGCAGGAAAATCATCGTGTACAGACCACTATAGACAGGACCGGTCTCTGGCATGCATTAACACCGCAGATGTTCAAGTTAAAGTTGTTAATCAAGGCACTGATTAATGCCCGAGAAAAAGGACTGCAGGTGACTGATGATGCATCCGCCATGGAGCTTGATGGTTATATGCCATTATTGGTTGAAGGTCATGAAGATAATATAAAAATCACTCGTCCATTTGATCTGTCATTAGCGAATTTATATTTAAGAGAACAGTTAATTGGCTAATATTCGCATAGGTCATGGATATGATGTTCATGCTTTTGAAAAGGGTGATAGCATTATTCTGGGTGGTGTCAGAATACCCCATCATAGCGCTTTCAAAGCACACTCTGATGGTGATGTATTAATTCATGCATTATGTGATGCTTTACTGGGTTCATTAGCCTTAGGTGATATAGGTAGGCATTTTCCTGATACAGATGATCAGTATAAAAATGCCAATAGCCGAAATTTACTAAGGCATGTTATGGGGCTGGTGCAGGACAAGGGTTTCATGATTGTGAATATCGATACAACGATTATTGCCCAGTCACCAAAATTGCAGCCTCATATCGATAAAATGAAAGCTAATTTATGTCAGGATCTGATGATTACTGAGCAGCAACTGAATATCAAGGCAACCACTACAGAGTCGCTTGGATTTACAGGCAGGGAAGAGGGTATTTCCGTACACGCAGTGGTGTTGATACAAGACAATAAACAAAATTGAAATAATCACATATAATCATTTGTTAATGATAATTATTTAATAAATGACTGAATGTTGATTTATATACATGGTTTTAATAGTTCTCCAGCTTCGTTCAAGGCAAAGCTGCTTAAATCCTATATGACCTCATTAGGTCTAGAGCAACGTTTGCTAATACCTGAGCTTTCGGCCGTACCCAGCAAAGCAATTTCACAACTAGAAAAACTGATTCGTAACCCAAAGTTAACAAATAAATTCGGAGCAAATTGCCCATTGAGCTTAATTGGTAGTTCGCTGGGTGGTTTTTATGCTACCTGGTTAGCCGAGAAATACGATACTCGAGCCGTACTGATTAATCCTGCTGTTAATGCATATGAATTGCTGGATGACTATCTGGGTGAGAATATCAATTACTATACCAATGAGAAATATGAGTTGACCGAAGAACACGTCGAGCAATTGCGTCGTCTGGAGGTTGATAATATTACAAATCCAGATCGCTATTTATTGATGTTACAAACCGGTGATGAAGTGCTTGATTATAAACTGGCAATGGAAAAATATTCAGCTGTACCTTCCATCGTTGAAGAGGGGGGTGGTCATGAATTTATGGGGTTTGATCGTCATTTAAAAACAGTCCTTGCATTTTGTGGTATAAATTGTCTAAAAACTTATAACTGAAGGAAACAAAATGTCACTAGGCCCTGTCATGTTAGACCTGGTGGGTACTGGTATAAATCCAGATGAGAGAGAAATGATGCTGCATCCGCAAACAGGCGGTGTCATCCTATTTACCCGAAATTATGAATCCCCGGAACAGATTGCAGATTTAGTTAAAGAAATTCATTCTTTAAGATCACCCCATTTGATTGTGGCCGTAGATCATGAAGGTGGACGTGTACAGCGGTTCCGTGAAGGCTTTACACGGATTCCTCCAGCGGCAATTTATGGCGAGATTTATAAAAATAATCCAAAAGAGGCAAGAAATCTGGCTGAGAAATTTGGCTGGTTGATGGCTATCGAATGTCGAGCCGTCGGTATCGATATTAGTTTTGCACCCGTACTGGATCTTGGGCTGGGTATCAGTGGTGTTATTGGTGATCGGGCTTTTAGTTCCAGTCCAGATCTGGTGGCCGAATTGGCTGGATCATTTATGCGTGGCATGCAAACTGCTGGCATGGCAGCCACAGGAAAACATTTTCCCGGGCATGGTTCAATAAAAGAAGATACTCATGTGGCTCATCCTGTTGATCATCGGCCATTAAATGAAATCATGATGGAAGATGTCCGGCCATTTGAACGTATGATTCGTTATGGCATGGCAGCAATTATGCCGGCACATGTTGTTTATTCGCAGGTAGATGATAAACCCGCAGGGTATTCTTCTATCTGGTTACAGGACATTCTAAGACATCAGCTCGGTTTTCAGGGTGTTATTTTTAGTGATGATCTTTCTATGGAAGCGGCTGGTATTGTTGGTAATTTTGCTGATAGAGCCAAAACAGCATTATCTGCAGGTTGTGATATGGTACTTGTTTGTAATCATCCTGAAGCTGCAGCTCAGGTTCTTGAAAGTCTGGAAGATTATTCTAATCCTGCTTCACAAACAAGATTAATTAGAATGCATGGGCGCCATTTGGTAGATCGTATGCAATTACAGGCTTCAACAGAATGGCAACAAACGGTTCAGTTAATTGAGAAAATTGATGAAAATCCCTGGCTTGAAATGGATGTCTGATAATTTTTCTGGAAAATGAAATGAGTTTTGATGAGCTGATTAATAAATTAAATTTCTTTGATAGTGAGCATGCCTGGATTTCACAGGTATTTATTGTTGTACTGGTATCACTAATTTTAGATTTTGTACAAAAAATTATTTTAAATAAACTGCATATAAAACTGGAGTCAACAAAAAATCGCTGGGATGACATATTCATTGTTTCTGCGAAAAAGCCACTGAGTTACCTTATCTGGTTAATTGGTATTACATTAGCGGCTGAAATAGTCCAGCACCAAAGTGATGCTGCCATATTTTCAATTATTACACCCATTCGAGAAATTGGTGTGATTTTGATTATTATGCTGTTTCTTCTTAAGCTTGTGCAAGGTGCTCAGGATATTTTTATTGAAAGCGAGACTAAAACAGGTGAAAAGGATTTTGATAGGCACACAGTAGAAGCTATAGCTAAATTGTTTCGCGCTTCGATACTTATCACCGGTGCATTAGTGATGTTACAGACATTGGGATACAGTATTTCTGGCGTGTTGGCATTTGGTGGTATTGGTGGTGTTGCTGTTGGTTTTGCCGCCAAAGATATGTTGGCTAACTTTTTTGGTGGACTAATGATTTACCTGGAGAGGCCATTTAAAATTGGAGACTGGATTCGCTCAAATGACAGAGATATAGAGGGTACGGTTGAACATATTGGTTGGCGGCTTACGCGTATTCGGACTTTTGATAAACGTCCTCTGTATGTGCCAAATTCCGTGTTCTCAAATATAGCGGTTGAAAATCCTTCGAGAATGACTAATCGACGTATATATGAAACCATTGGTATTCGATATGGCGATGCACATAAAATGGAAAATATAGTTTCACAAGTAAAACAGATGTTACTTAGTCACCCAGAAATAGATACTCAACAAACATTAATTGTTAATTTTAATAAGTTTGCTTCTTCATCTGTTGATTTCTTTATTTACACTTTTACCAAAACTACTGACTGGATAGCGTTTCATGAAATTAAACAGGATGTTTTGCTTAAAATTATGAGTATAATTGAGTCTAATAATGCGGAAATAGCATTTCCGACCTCGACACTGCATGTGCAGACTATGCCTAAAGTTACTGATCCGGAGATACATTAATGGCAGATAAATTGCTTGTGGTTATGGCAAATACAGATTTATCCAATGCGGCTGAACTTGTGCCTCCTTTACTACAGGCAACTGTCGCTGCGGCTATGGAGTATGAGGTCGAAATATTGCTAACAGGAAAGGCAGGGCGCCTGGCTATGAAAGGTGTTGCTGAAGAACTGGTTTTTATGGAGTCAGATAAAAAAACTGTATACGATCATATTAAACAGGCTAAAGCAGCTGGTGTTGTATTTAAAGTTTGTACGCCTGCCTTAAAGTTATGGGGTGATGATTTGATACCAGAAATTAACGAAACTGTGGGTGGTGCCTATATCATCAGTGAAGCGATGAATGATGGTGTTGTTACCTTTACATATTAAATTACTATGATTACTTTAAAAAAAGCTCAGTCTGTTCTTGATAATGCTTCTTTAATATATGATGCAACGAGTATATCAAACGCTATCGATAAAATGGCCAGTGACATAGAGGCCGAAGTTTTAAAAACTAATGATGATCCTTTGCCGGTTATTGTTATCAGTGTAATGAATGGTGGCCTAATTCTGGCAGGTCATTTATTAACCCGGTTAAATATTCCTGTGCATGTCGATTTTATTCATGCCACGCGTTATAGAAATCAGACCAGTGGTGGTGATCTTGAATGGAAGGTTGAACCTCATCAATCGATTAATAACCGGCGTGTACTGATTGTCGATGATATTCTTGATGAAGGATTTACACTTGATGAAATCGTAAACTATTGCAGATCTCAGGGAGTCAGAAAAGTCTGGACAGCTGTTCTGGTGAAAAAAAATCATCCTCGTTTAAAAGCAGACATTAACAGTGACTTTGTTGGTTTAATGGTTGAAGATCGATATGTTTTTGGATTTGGCATGGATTATAAAGGTTATCATAGAAATCTTAATGCAATTTATGCAGCGAATGACTAACAAATTTACCTGATTGAGAAATACAGAATGTCTTTAATAGCAATTATTGGTGGAACGGGTTTAACACAATTAGTAAACCTGGAGATTACCCACAAAGAAATGGTTAATACACCCTATGGAGCACCCTCTGGGCCACTGACGTTTGGCAAAATTTGTGGTCTGGACGTGGTCTTTCTTGCCCGCCATGGTTACCGACATACAATTCCGCCACACATGGTTAACTACCGTGCTAATTTATGGGCATTAAAAGAGGCAGGGGCAAATAAAATTATTGCAGTCGCCGCTGTCGGTGGTATTACGCCTGAAATGAAACCGGAGGCCATAGTTATTCCGGACCAGATAATTGATTATACTCATAGTCGTGCACAAACCTTCTTTGAGAGCGATCTCAGCTTTGTCACTCATATTGATTTTAGTTACCCCTATAACGATGAATTAAGGCAGATTTTGCTAAAAAGTGCTGATCAGCTTGATATTGCGGCGGTTGATGGAGGGGTATATGCCGCTACGCAGGGTCCCAGACTGGAAACCTCAGCCGAAATAAATAAACTTGAGCGTGATGGTTGTGACATTGTGGGTATGACCGGAATGCCTGAAGCAGCGCTGGCCAGAGAGCTGGAGCTTGACTATGCGGCCTGTGCACTGGTTGTTAACTGGGCGGCAGGGCGTAATAATGGCCATGAAATCAGCTTGACTGAGATGGAAAAATGCCTGGAAGCCGGAATGGCACGTGTTCGGCATCTGCTGGAACTGGCATTACCGATGATCTGTAACCAGTGATGCACCTCAAACATTGTTAATTTTTTCTGCAAGATTGATGGCGATGTTATAAAATACCGCCGCATTTTCAATTATTTAGGTTCATTTATGTCACGTACAGATTCCATGCCGGAAGTTCAGGGTTTTCAGAAGATTATTCGGGCATTACGCTACCATGAAGCTTCACGCCAGTGGTTTGCTATCATATTCGTTTTGCTGGTCAGTTATTTTGGAAGTACCTCAGAAATATTGTTTCTCACTGGCTCCATTATCGCAGTAATCGGCATTATCATTCGTCTATGGGCTTCCGGTTATGTAATGAAAAATAAAGTGTTATCGACCACAGGTCCTTATGCCTATGTTAGGCATCCTTTGTATGTCGGTAATATTCTTTTATTAGCTGGTTTCTCGATAGCATCAGGTTTGTGGTGGTCATATCTGCTTATGGCTGGGTTGCTATGGTTTTATTATCCGCCTACCATCTCATATGAAGATAATAAATTACACGGTTTATTTGGTGAAGAATGGGAAAACTGGAGTAAAGATGTAAAAGCACTAATCCCAACATTTCCAGGTAAAGCCGGTAGTCTCAAAAGTGAATGGTCACTGAAGAAAAGCTTCATTCAGAATGGTGAGCCAGTAATCGTAGCTTATCTGATCTGGTGTTTATATCTGTTATATACAAATTAATATTTTACTAGATGGCTCAACAACTGCCAGAAGGTATTAACGAAAATGAACTTGCTCAATGGATTGAGTCAAGTCTCGCTGAAAGCAAAAATTTCCTTTCCAGTGGTTTACAGGGTCAGACCCTGATCTATAAAAAAATGCATCCTGCGCTGGTAATTAAAGTTCCTCACGGTAAGGGGCTAATGTACTTGCTTAATAAACGTATGCTTAAACACGAGCATGATGTTTATCTTAAGTTAAACGGCTTTGCAGGTTCACCTAAATGTTACGGTATGGTTGCTAATAAATATCTTGCGCTTGAATATATTGAGGGTAAGCCCATTAGAAATCTTCGTCCAGTAGATGAAGATAATTATTTTAAATCGTTACTTGAATATATTAAACAGTTGCATACTTATGATGTAGCGCATATGGATTTAAAGAAAAGAGATAATCTCCTCGTTAGCAGTAATGATCAACCCCGTATAATAGATTTTGGTGCAGCTGTTATATATAAGCGCGGATTTCATCCATTCAATCATTTTTGGTATGGTCTGGCCAGGCAATTTGACTATAATGCCTGGTTTGTTCATAAATATCGTGATAAACCGGAAAATACTATAGAAGAGGGTGACAGGCAGTATTATAGTTATACGCTTGTTGAGCGTGTATCACGTAAAATAAAACGATTTTATAAAGATCGATTACGTTACGTCTTTAAATCAAGGCGTTAATATTATTGGTGTTAATTGTATGCTTATGAAAATAAGCAATTTACTAACATGCGTCATAGTATTTTCTTATATTAATATTTATTATCGGTTGTTTGTAGGATTTTCTTCTTATTTAAAAAATAAGGTATAAATACAGACTAGATAATTATATGAAGACATTTAAAACACTAATTCCTGTTTTGTTTCTGATAGCATTGTCATTTTATGGTTATTATAAATATGTTCAATTCCCTTCAGTTATTATAAACGGGATTGTTTTCTTACCTGTTTTTCTAGCTGTACTTGTTGTTGGTCTGGCTATTCATTTTAATCGTAGTTCGGTTTTCTTTTATGCAGTGACTATCATAATAGCTAACCTCGTGCTTGGGCTGAGCCTGGCCAGTACCGAATTAAGCTATGCATTATTGTCTATTTTTCTGCCATTATTAATTCCTGTTATAACAATGTTGCCTGAAAGAGGAATAATAAGTGCCAGGGCTATACCCGCATATACAGTATTTTTAATCGCTATTCTATTTTCTGTTGTAGTGATAATGACTTCAGCAGAATGGGCTAATTATATTTTTCTGACGAACTGGTTACCACCTCGTTATTTTGACTGGACACATCAATCACAAACTGTTCTGATCATTTCATTTTTAGCCACTATTTATATGATTGTGCTTTATTTTCTCAGGCCTTCTCCTCATGTTGCTTCTGGATTAGGAATTATGATCATGCTGATTGTTCAGTTACATTCTGGTCATGTTAGTAGAAGTCTTAATATATTTAGCAGTATCGCATTTTTCATGTGCCTTTATGCTGTTATGCAGGAGTCCTGGCGTATGGCATATCTTGATGAGTTAACTGAGTTACCATCAAGAAGAGCTTTGCGTGAAAAGTTTCAAAAAATAAGTGGTTTATATGCTGTTGCTATGCTGGATGTGGATCATTTTAAGAAATTCAATGATACATATGGTCATGATACTGGTGATGCGGTATTGCGTATGATCGCCACCAAATTGAAGAAGGTTACCGGTGGTGGTTCGTATTATCGATATGGTGGCGAAGAATTTACTATCGTCTTTAACGGAAAAAGTACCAATGAAGCAAGGCTCCATCTTGAAAATCTGCGTGAATTAATTGCAACTACACCTTTTGTTATTAATCGTGCCAGTAGACGAATAAATGATAGAAAAGAAAAAAACAAAAAAAATAAATCCGTGGTGGTTACTGTTTCAATTGGCATGGCAGATTCAACTAAAGGCTCTTCATCTCCATGGGATGTAATGAAGTCCGCGGATAAAGCATTGTATCGTGCAAAAGAAAAAGGTCGAAATTGCCTTTCCGAATGAATTCTTCAAAGTCCCTACTACTCTGAATTTTTTAATTCACTGTGTCTAGATCGATTTAACCTTATTTTTTATCTTACTATTCAAGCGACGTCAGCGTGAAGTAAGAATATTGTTATTAATAATTAGTATTATTTATGTGGATATAAAAATATACTTGTATTTTGAGTTTTTGACTATAATATTTATGTCGGTGAAAGCTGAATTGTTTGTAGATTAATTACATATTTTACGTAAGGTAATTAATCTGTGTGCTACGCCCCCCCATGCATGAATAGGAGAAATGTTTATGATGCTTGAAATTAGTGGCAGGAAAGTTGAGACCAATACACAGGGTTTCTTGTGTAATATTGATGAATGGAGTGAATCTTATACTGAAAAAATGGCGGAACAGGATGGTATAAAATTATACAATGACCATTGGGAATTGATTTTGTATTTCAGGGAGTATTACTATGAAACACAAAAGATACCGACAATGCATAAGGTAGTACGCGAATTAGGTAAAAAAAATGTGCATTTTCATGATCAAAAGGAATATGAAAAACACATTTATAAACTTTTTCCAAGAGACGCTGCACATGAAGTATGTAAACTGGCCGGTCTTCCTATGCCACAACCTGACGATTAATTAACAGGGCTAATACAATTAAAAAAACCCGGCTTGTTCTATGCCGGGTTTTTTTTAGTATTATTTAAGGGATTGGTTTTAATTCTTTTTCTTGAGCAGTTGCTTTAACAAAACCATATTTTTCATAAATGTTTTGCGCCTGGTCAGATACCAGGTATGAAAGGTAGCTTTGAGCATTGGATTGATTACGGCCGGTTTTTAATATGCCTATTGCATAGCCAACTTTATCAGACATATTGTAAGGTGCTTCGATAGCAACACCTTCAATAGCTCGATTCTCTGATTGCGCATGTTTAACTTCGGTTGTCCAGACAATGCCTACATCTGCAAGATTATTTTCTATACGATGTGGTGTTTCTCTATGATGGCGAGCGGTAAACCAGGTCTTATCTTTAATTGCCCAGCAACTTTTGCATTTTTGGTCATTAGTAACTTTTTCATATAGGCCGAGCTGTTTCAGCATTTCCATGCCATAAAATTTGAATATGCCTTCTGTTAATGGGTTTGGGTGCGATTGCACAAGATCATCACGACCTAGATCCATAGCGCCTTTAATATTTTTAGGGTTTCCTTTTGCAACCATCAATTCCAGTTTGTTGTGAATATAGATAAGATAATCATCCATTTGATTTTTAGATTTCAATGTTTTTAAATGACCTAGATTAACACTGGCAAATAGATCAGGGTTTTGAGCTGTTTTCTGACCATTAATTTCACCTTGTTTGAGGATCTGACCTTTTAGAATTTGGCCTGGAGGAATAGTTTCAACATAGACTGTTTTGATATGTTTGTTATTGATCAGGAAATCCTTAATTAATTCTTCCATCACCATAAACTGATTACCAGCCAGGTACATGACCAGGTCTGCCGTGTAAGAATCGCCTATTTTCCCATAATCAATTTCACCATTACTATGAAAAGTCCGGTAATCATGTCCTTGACCGGCGTCATTATCAGCCGCGTACAGCTGTGTTTGAGTCATAGCAAGAAAGAATGTAACCAGAAGGATTTGACGAATTGATTTAATCATTTTTTGGCCTCCATGAACCATTAAATTAGTTTTCTGGTTTAATGCCAGAAAATTTAGCAGATACTCCAGATATAGATGCACTAACAGTGCTATTTATTCCATTAAACTAATTTTATTTGTGTAATGATATGTGGCTTGATATGTAAAAAACGGTATATGGAGCCGGGTGTTTATGCAAGAGGGAGTTCGAACCAGAAAATACTGCCAGATGCCGGTTCGCTTTCGACGCCAATAGAACCATTCATTGCTTCAATTAACTGTTTGCTTATATGCAAACCAACGCCGATTCCTGAAATAGTGCCCTGTTTCTGATCTAGTCGTTCAAAAGGGGTGAACATGAGTGATAGATTCTCTTTGGATATACCAAGACCAGTATCTTTAATTTCGATTCGTAATTTATTATCTGATTTGATAAAACAGCTAACTATAACACGTCCATGTTCTCTGTTGAATTTTACAGCATTGGTTATAAGATTAATTAAAACCTGACGAAAACATTGTTCATCAGCTTTTACCATCAATGTTGTGTCTGTAATTGTGTTATCTATGGTTATCTGATTTATATTGACCATGGTGGTTAGAATTCGAGTAATGCATTCTCGACTTATATTGGCTACGCAAAGTGATTGAGTATTTATATTTTGTATTTTGCTTTCAATATGTGAAAGGCTGAGAGCTTGATTAATTATATCCAGTAAATGGTTGCCGGCATCAAGAATATATCCTGACCACTCCTGTCGTTCAGATGAATTTGGTGTAACTTGCATTTCCATTAACTGGGAAAATCCAAGGATGGCATTCAGTGGGGTGCGCAATTCGTGACTCATGATTTCCAGAAACTGGCTTTTTGCCTGATTTGCATTTTCTGCTTTTATGGTAGCTTTTAAAAGGTTTTGCTGTGACTCTTTTAGTTGTTTTGCCATTCTGTTAAACGCAATTGCTAATAGTCCAAGTTCGTCTTCTATTTTCACATCAATTGATGTATCAAAGTTGCCTTTTCCAATTTCGATTGATGTTTTCTTTAGATTATTTATAGGAATAGAGATACTGCGTACGATTAGAAATGATAGTAGTGCTATTAATATTAATGATATAGCTATTGCTAAAATAGTCGCATTATTGGCATTCGAAATAATCTGATTAACGGAATTTTTCTTTTCTTCCACTTCTTCTTCTTCTATTTCAATTAATTCACTAAACAGGAGAAATGCCTGGTTCTGAAATTCGTTTATTTCCTGGAGGATTTCATTCTTATTATTTGAGTCGGTGGTTTCGGTGGTGAGTATTTTATTTACAAAAGCGTTTTGATTGTTAAAGATGCTGTATTTAGTTATCCATTTTTCCATATTAGGTGCGCAAGGTTCATCTGCGGCTTTTGCTGTATTATAAGCGTCTTTATAGTTGGCTAGTTCAGCGTCAATTTTTGTAAGTAGAGTCTGAATTTCATTTTTACTAACACTTTCTTGTGATCTTATGTAATTGGTTAGTTTAGATGATAGATAGGCATGATATGATGACATTTTTTCACCTGCTCTAAGTGCTAGCAGGGGGTCTTTGTGTAAATAATTAAAGGCATGACCAATACTGTTTAGATTGTTGACGCCAATATAGCCGATAATTGTCATAGCTATACCGAATATCATGCATAAAATTAATAATTTATGACTGATTTTAATATTCATAAAATTAACATGGTAAGGTGTTCACCTGGTAACCATTAGCATTGCCCGATTGTTATTGTGGTTTATAATTGAATCATGTTCAGGTCATTTTTAGAGTATAGTGCTGGATGCTTTATACGGCAAATGAAGTCACTATTGGTTATTTTTTTATAAAGCCTATAGTGTTTTGAGAATACTACTCGCTACTTCTAGATAACCTTTTCTGGCAAATAAAAATTGTAATCGATTGCCACCACATTGCCTCCAGAGGACTGCTGAACGGATTCCTGAGAGTAATAAGGCACGTATTTTATTGGCATTACTGGTTTGATTTAAATATCCTTGTTCTCCATCAACCAGGATGCGAGGAGTTAAGGTGCTTATTGTCTCCTGATAAAGTCCGGCCAGGCTGGCAATGATGTTTTCATGGGTTAAACTGAAAAAATCCATTTTATCCTGTGTTGTTTTAAGGCTGTCAGCAATCTTATTAAGCATGGTTTTATTTTTGCTTAATTTTCTTTCCAGATGGATCATGCCTAGAACATAGCGGGTTATTTCCATGTCTTCTTTAGTATTACTACCGGATAGTTGTTTTTTTAATGATCTGAGACCGATAGATATATCTGCAGGGCTACCGTAGATGTCAAGTACATTATTGCTATCAAATTTAAACAGAGTCTCCAGGCTGATTTCCATAGCTGCGCTTGAAGCAGAACCTGTTCGGGCAATCTGCTGTACCATGCTGGCAACCTGAAAAATGCCTGCGAGGGCAAGGGTTCTATCTTGTTTTGAGTATTTCATATTTAGTCGTTGTACATTTTGTCAATGACTCCACCACCAAGACAAATGTCATTATCATAAAAAACAATGGATTGTCCGGGTGTGATAGCTCTTTGTGGTTGCTCGAATTTAACTTTAACTGTTCTGTTATCAAGTTCCAATATTTCGCAGGCCTGATCCGGCTGGCGATAGCGTACTTTTGCTGCGTATTTAAAAGATGGCTCTGGCGGTTTCCCGCTGACCCAGTCTAACTGACTGGCGTTAAGGTATTGATGAAATAGCTGTGGGTGATTCTCACCCTGACCAACAATTAAAATATTATTTTCAAGATCTTTGGCAAGGCTGTACCAGGCTTCTTCGTCTGTTCCTTTTACTCCACCTATGCCAAGTCCTTTTCTTTGGCCTAGTGTGTAGTACATTAAACCATGGTGTTTACCAATGACTTTTCCATCAGTGGTCTGTATTTCTCCAGGTTGAGCAGGAAGATATTGCTGGAGAAAATCCTTGAATTTTCTTTCCCCTATAAAACAGATTCCTGTACTGTCTTTTTTGGCATGGTTGACAAAATTAGCCTGTTCAGCCAGTAATCGAACCTCTTCTTTTTCAAGTAGACCGACTGGAAAAAGACTGTGTTTTAATTGATGTTGACCAAGCGTATATAAAAAATAACTCTGATCTTTATTGCTGTCAGTGCCTTTTAATAAATAATAATGATCATTAATATTTTCTACACGTACATAATGACCGGTTGCAATATAATCCGCCCCCATTTGCAGTGCATAATCGAGGAAAGCCTTAAATTTTATTTCTTTATTACAAAGAATATCAGGGTTTGGCGTTCTTCCCGCACTATATTCATCAAGAAAGTGTTTAAATACACGATCCCAGTATTGGTCTGAAAAATTTACGCTATGTAATTTTATGTTTAATTGATCGCATACTTTCCTGGCATCATCCAGATCTATCGCGGCTGCACAATAATCATCGTCGTCATCCTGTTCCCAGTTTTTCATGAACAGGCCTTCAACCTGGTAACCCAGTTCAATGAGTTTTAATGCAGCTACTGATGAGTCAACACCACCTGACATGCCAACAATGACGCGTTTATTTGAAATCATATTTTTCAGTTACTGTGTGCCAAATATTGGCAGGAGTTTATTAATTTCATCGCCAATGCGTTTCATGGATTTTTCATTTTTCCACTGTTTATAGGGAGAGACTTTCGGTGGTGAACCAAACTCGGTACTGGTTGGGTCGATAATATAGATTTCGCCTGTTTTCTCTGATTGTAGTGCAATAGCTGATTCATTATTGATTAGCCAGACTGTCCGTTTCTGGCTGTTACGTAATAGATGTCTATGTATGAAACCATTGTCAAGAAAGAGTATTAATGCTTTTCTTGCGTTAAATGTTTCATCTTTATTTGTGAAGGTTATGTCAATATTCTGGTTGCTTTCAGTATTAGAGTTTTGATCTGTTTTAGGTGTTAGCTGGTTAATAATGTCTTTTTCAATAAATACGAGCGCACTGGCTATATTGTTGAGTTCATGTTGATCAGTTTCTGCTTTTTCTCTAAATATTGCAATTACTTCGTTCCATGCCTGATCAGAAATTTGTATCATTTGTTGTTTATCACAGTTAGACATGCAGATCATAATCTGTGGACTCGCAAAGATTATATTGCTTGTAAGAATTAGACATAAACTCATTAAAGTTCGCATGTTCTATATATCAACCAGTAAGTCAATTGGGTAGCGCTTTCCTGATAAATAATCATCTATACAACGTATCACCATTGGACTGCGTAATTTATCCGGTTGTGCGATTAGCTCATCTCGGGTCATCCATACGGCGCGAAGAATGCCTTTGTCCAGTTTCTGATCTGGTCTATGGTCATCACAATGTCCGCAGAATGCGACACGAACAAATGTCCTATTCGTCTCAGGTTGTTTCCAGCGATACAAGCCAGTGATAGCTTCGGGATGTAATCGCCAGGCGGTTTCTTCTCGGGTTTCCCGAATTACTGCATCTAAAAAGCTTTCATCAGGGTCCAGATGTCCTGCCGGTTGATTAAAAACAATTTGTCCATCGCTTTTTTCTTCGACTACTAAAAAATGATTATCACGTTCAATAATAGCGGCAACGGTTGCGTGAGGTTTCCAGATCATAGAAAATTAATCTTTCTTAAGTTTCTGTCTAAGTTTTTTATTTTCTAAATAGCGGATGATTGATAGACGCCATAGTAATCGTACACCAATAAATCCCAGAAATGAGCTGATAATCGCTAACGAGAAGCATCCGGTTAAAAATGGTTTCCAGATGGCAAGCATCTCAGTTTTGAGCCATTCCACTGAAAGTTCGATCTGAATATCCATCTCGGGCACGCCAATTATCCAGACCCCCAGTTTATAGGCAAAATAAAACATCGGAGGCATTGTCAATGGATTAGTAATCCAGACCAGAGTAACGGAAATCGGTAAATTACTGCGGACAATAATTGCCATTCCGGCAGCCAGACCCATTTGAAAAGGAACCGGTACCCACATAAAAAAACAGCCAACAGCAAACGCGCTGGCTATTGAGCGTCTATTTAGATGCCAAAGGTTTGGTTCATGTAATAATGTACCAAATATTTTTATTGATTTATGATCACGGATCTTATGCGGATCGGGTAAGAATTTGCGAATAAATTTTTTAGGCATAATTCTGAGGTAAATGAATCTACATTCCTGATACTGTTGTAACTATTTAAAGTATAGCCAAGTTCTAATTATCTATGTTTAAGCTTCGCTATACAAATGAAAAGGACTTTTCATATGAGAATAGGGATATCCAGTTATGCACTGGCCTTACTCACAGGCATCTGCATGATGCAGTTTTTAACCAGCTTGCCCGATATCCGCTGGATTACGCTATTTCCGCTCTGCCTGTTATTACTTATGTCCCGCTTACCCGTTAAATGGGTTGCCATCTCTCTGGCCGGTTTCTTATGGGCCTTGCTACAGGCACATCTGTATTTTAATGCCGTTTTAGCAGAATCCATAGCAGGTGATGACTTCTGGATCGATGGCATCATTACCGATATTCCAGAACGACAGGGTCGTGTCCAGCGGTTTAATTTCCGTATTGCCCAAGGATCGCTATCAGGTAGTCCTAACACAAAAAATCTCCGTTTGAGTTGGTACGACAGTGAGCATTTACTTAAAGCTGGCGAGAAGTGGCATCTACGGGTCAGGCTAAAGCCACCCCATGGATTTATGAATCCGGGTGGTTTTGATTACGAGCGCTGGCTCTATCAGCAGGGAATTCATGCAACCGGTTATGTCCGAGTGCACGTCAATAATAAAAAACATGCCACAGCATCACCCCTGGATATAAATGTTTATCGTCAATATCTGGCTGATCTGTTATCAGAAAATAACGATCGAGGATTTAATGACCTGATGGCTGCATTATCTGTTGGTGATAAATCGACCTTTTCAGATCAGCACTGGCAGGTACTGAAACTGACCGGTACCAGTCATTTAATGGCCATTTCCGGGTTACATATCGGTCTGGTCGCCGGCCTGGTCTTCTGGGTGACCAGACGAATATGCGCTCTGGGCTTGATTACCAGAGTGTCCTGTATTCATTGGGCTGCCATTGTTTCGCTGCTGGCCGCCTTTGCCTATGCGCTGTTTGCCGGATTTGCGATTCCAACCCAACGAGCCCTGATTATGTTATCAGTGGTCATGGGTGGCGTCTTCTTTAAACGACAGATAAGGCCTGCCAGTGGTCTGTCTCTGGCGTTGATTGCTGTTATATTGTTTGATCCTGTATCGGTTTTATCCGTTGGTTTCTGGTTCTCATTCCTGGCGGTGGCGGTTATTGCCTATAGTTTTTCAGGACGCATAAGCCTGCCGGGTATCCTGGTTCAGTGGGGGCGTTTACAGTGGGTACTGGCCGTTGCTCTATTGCCACTGAGCCTGTTGGCCTTTCAGCAAGGATCAATCATAGCGCCAGTGGCCAATTTTCTTCTCGTCCCCTGGGTGAGTTTTCTGGTAGTGCCGCTGGTGCTCATGGCGGCTCTGGTCACGCCTGTGTCTTTGTCACTGGCCAATGGATTATTTGATCTTGCTGATGGGGCCTTATCACTGGTCTGGCCTGTCATCGAATACCTGTCTGAATTACCCATTGCCAGCTGGCAAACCTCTCAGCCTGAGGGATTGCCCGTCATTCTGTCCCTGTTTGGCATAATTCTGATGCTGGCACCGAAAGGCCTGCCATTCAGGCTGCTGGGTCTCATTATGTTGATTCCTGTTCTTGGCCCGAATCAGAATAGAATAGATCAGGGGGATTTTGAATTGACCCTGCTGGACGTTGGCCAGGGTTTATCTGTTTATATACAGACTCATCAGCACAACCTGGTGTTTGATGCCGGGGCCCGGTTCAGCCCAGGTTTTGATATCGGTGATAAAGTTGTGGTGCCATTTTTAAAGGCAATGGGTATGTCTAAGCTGGACAGGCTGGTAATCAGTCATGGGGATAATGATCACATTGGCGGGGCAGAGTCCATTCTCCGGCAAATTACTGTACATCAGCTGACAGGGCAGGATATTGAGGATCTTGATCATGACACTAAAAACAACTGTCAACAGGGAGATAGCTGGCAATGGGACGGGGTTGAATTCGAGTTTCTTCATCCTGATCTGTTGAGTAACCATCAGCGACGCAATAATAAAGCCTGTGTGTTGCGAATCAGCTCAAGGGCTGGCAGCTTGTTGATTACCTCAGACATAGAAAAAGTAGCTGAACAGAGGCTGGTGAGAGATTTTTCGATGAAACTGAAGTCGGACGTATTAATCGTGCCCCATCACGGCAGTAAAACCTCGTCAACGGATCAGTTTATTAGCTCAGTTGCGCCTCGTTATGCACTGGTATCAGCCGGCTACAGAAATCGTTTTAAACATCCAAAGCAGGCCATAATTGAGCGTTATCATCGTAATAATCTCAGTTTGCTGAATACCGCAGATCTGGGAGCCATTAAAATAGACTTTAATTATGCAAATGGACTCTCATTTCCGCAATCATATCGAAAACAGTCAGGTTTCTACTGGAATCAGCATTGATTTTGCTGAAAATTTGAACACCTAAACTGTTAAATTCATGGCTTCGATAAAGTGCGGAAATACAGTATCATGTGTGCCATTACTAAATCACCAAAGGGCTGACAACAGTGTTTGAAATGGTAAAAGCAGGGGGATGGTTAATGTTCCCCATTATTGCCTGTTCGATTATCGCATTTGGCATCATTCTCGAACGTTTCTGGAGTTTACAGAATAAAAAAGTGATTCCAAAACATCTTGTGGCCACGATTTGGCACTGGGTTAAGGAAGGTCAGCTTGAGCATTCGAAAATTGAAGCTTTAAGTAAGCAATCAGCATTGGGTAAAATTTTAGCCACAGGATTAAATAATCGTCATCTGGAAAGAGAACGCATTAAAGAAAGTATTGAAGAAACTGGCCGCCAGGTCGTTCACGAGCTGGAACGTTTTTTAAATACCCTGGGAACCATTGCATCTATTTCACCTTTATTAGGATTGCTAGGTACGGTTATCGGTATGATTAAGGTCTTTAATGCCATTACCAGTTCAGGTGTTGGTGATGCTGCGCCACTTGCAGGTGGCATCTCACAGGCGTTGATTACCACGGCTGCAGGGTTATCTGTTGCTATTATTGCGCTTATGTTTCATCGCTATTTTCGAGGTCGAGTGGATGAAATAGTCGTTAAGATGGAAGAAGAGGCTATCAAGATGGTTGATGTGTTACACAATAATCGTCAAGCAAATGCCTCAGCGAGCAAAGCGGAGAAAGCAGCTTGAATTTAAAACCTGATCGCCGTGACGATATCGATCTTAATTTAACACCATTGATTGATGTTGTTTTTCTATTGCTTATTTTCTTTATGGTATCGACCACATTTGAAAAACAGTCAAAGCTCAAAATAATGTTACCTGAGGCAACTGCTGCCGCTGAAGAAAGAACAGATAATCCGATTACTATTGGTATCGATGCCAGTGGCCGATACTTTATTAATGATCGCCAGCTGGTCAATACACAGGCAAAAACACTGAAGCTGGCGCTGATGAAAATCGTTGCGGATAAAAAAGATGTTTCGTTAGTCATTAGAGCGGACGCTAAAACACCTCATGAATCTGTCGTAAAAGCAATGGATGTTGCTGCCCAACTAAATCTTACTCAGATGTCAATTGCAACACTGGATAATCAGTCTGAATAATCAATCAATGAAAGAGTCACCATCACATTTAAAAGTAACCTATCGTCGCCTGGTTTCTTATACATTTAATTACTGGAAAGTTTTTCTATTAGCTATCGGTGGCATGATTCTGGTGGCATTGTCTCAACCGGGATTTGCGGCTTTGATGGAGCCAATGCTTGATGGCAGTTTTGTTAATAAAGATCCTGTTGCTATTAAATGGATTCCAGTTGCTATTATCGGGGTGTTTTTTGTTCGTGCTATTGGTGGATTCGCTTCTGATTATGGTATGGCCTGGGTGGGCCGTATGGTAATAAGAGATTTGCGTGAGGCCATGTTCCAGAAACTCATGTCATTACCAGGCAACTATTATGATAGTAGTTCAACCGGTAATACAATTTCAAAATTTACCTATGATGTTGAACAGGTTTCTCAGGCGGCAACCAATGCCATTACTATTTTAATTCGCGATGTGATAATGGTTGTCAGCTTACTTGCCTATATGTTTTATTTAATTCCGGTTTTAGCTGCCGTGTTTCTTTTAATTGGGCCATTTATTGCACTTTTAATAGCGCTGGTTTCAAAACGTTTTCGAAAAGTCAGTCAACGTATACAGCAATCCATGGGTAAGGTAACTCATGTGGTTGAAGAAGCGATTCAGGCGCAGCGAGTGGTTAAAATATTTGGCGGCCAACAATATGAAACCGTTCAGTTCAATGCATCCAATGAAATTAATTGTAGACAACAGATGAGGCTTGTCGCTACCACTAGCATTAGCACGCCTGTGATTCAGATCATCGTTGCGTTTGCGCTGGCGGGTATTATTTATATGGCTACCATGGAAGGAATGCGAGATGAAATTACAGTGGGTGTCTTTATGGCATTTATGTCATCTATGATGATGTTATTTGCGCCTGTAAAACGATTAACCAATGTAAATGCAATCTTACAAAAAGGTATTGCAGCTGCTGAAAGTATTTTCATTTTTCTTGATGCCGAGAATGAACATGATAATGGGGAGTATGAAGTTAATCGTGTTACAGGCAATATTGTTTTTAATGATATCAATTTCAGGTATGCATCTAATCCTGATCGATTTGTTCTGAAATCAATTAATCTGAATATACAGGCAGGAAAAACTATTGCTTTTGTTGGTCGTTCGGGTAGTGGAAAGTCAACATTAGTTAATCTGCTGCCGCGATTATATGATTCATATGAAGGTGAAATTCGGATAGATGATCATGATATTCGTGATTATAAACTGAAGTCATTACGTAATCAGATTGCCTATGTGGGACAGGAAATTGTCCTTTTTAATGATACAGTAGAACATAATATCGCTTATGGCAGTTTACATAATTATTCGGAACAGGATGTCATAAAGGCGGCGCAATCTGCACATGCTTATGAATTTATAAAACAGATGGCCAATGGATTGCAGACCATCGTAGGAGAAAAAGGTGTTTTATTATCAGGTGGTCAGCGGCAACGCATAGCAATTGCCCGTGCACTGCTAAAAGATTCACCCATTCTGATACTTGATGAGGCAACCTCGGCTTTAGACACAGAATCTGAACGTCATATACAGGCAGCACTCGAAGAGTTAATTAAAAATCGTACAACCCTTGTTATTGCGCATCGCTTATCTACCATTGAAAATGCTGATCTTATTGTGGTTATGGATGAAGGTAGAATTGTTGAAACAGGTACGCATAAGGAATTACTGGCTCAGGGCGGTCATTACTCTTCATTACATCAAATGCAATTTGCAGAAGCCGGTTAGAATGCGAATAGAAAATGAAACGTCTCGATGATTATTGGTATAACCAGAATCCTGTTGCCTGGATTTTGTATCCTGTATCAGTCATCTTTTGCTTAATCGCCACCTTAAGAAAATTTCTTTATAAGATTCATTTTTTCAAATCACCCGATATTCCAGTACCTGTTGTTATTGTCGGTAATATTTCAATAGGTGGTACAGGTAAAACCCCTTTATTAATAGCTTTATGTAAACAGCTGCAGGAGTTGGGATTTAAACCGGGTATTATCAGTCGGGGCTATGGCGGTCAGGCCAGATCATGGCCGCAAAAAGTGAGCATCGATAGTCCGGCACTAGAGGTGGGTGATGAGCCTGTGCTGATCGTACGAAATACACATTGCCCTGTGGTGGTGGGGCCTGACAGAGTCAAAGATATTGAGTTATTACTGGCCGATAATGACTGTAATATTATTCTGGCCGATGATGGTCTGCAGCATTATCGTTTACACCGTGACATTGAAATTGCCGTTATTGATGCCAGTCGCCTGACAGGTAATGGTTTTTGTTTACCGGCGGGGCCTTTGCGCGAACCCCGAAGCCGTCTTAGTGGTGTTGACATGGTGATTTATAATGGTGGCAAGACTGAGGCGTTATCTTTTAGTCTGCAACATGCTCAACTTATTGCCGTTTGCGATCAGCAGGATAACCTTGTGCTTGAGTCATTAAAACATAAGCAGGCTCATGCAGTTGCGGGTATCGGTAATCCAGAACGATTTTTTGACCTGCTAAAAAGTTATGATATTGATATTATTAAGCATAACTTTCCTGATCATCACATCTATACAGCAGACGAACTTCAATTTAATGATGAATTACCCGTATTAATGACAGAGAAAGATGCGGTAAAATGTACGCAACTCGGTCTTGCAAACAGCTGGTATCTACCTGTCACTGCGGTGTTATCAGAGGCTGCCAGTTCACAATTCAATAAGTTAATCAAGCAGGTCTGTGATGGATAAGAAATTACTCGAAATACTCGTTTGTCCTATATGTAAAGGCAAGTTGGCTCATGATAAAAAAGCCAGTGAATTAATCTGCGAAACAGATGCACTGGCATTTCCTGTGCGTGATGGCATTCCTGTCATGTTAGAAGATGAAGCTCGTAAAATAGATTCGACTACTCAAAAATAGAACTTATGTCACTTGAATTTAAAGTAGTAATACCGGCGCGTTATGCTTCGACACGATTCGAAGGTAAACCCCTGGCTGATATTTGTGGTAAGCCTATGCTGCAATATGTCTATGCATGTGCTATCAAGGCTGGTGCCGAGCAGGTGATCATCGCGACTGATGATGAACGTATAAAAAGTGTTGCCGAATCATTTGGGGCGGATGTTTGCATGACATCATCTGATCATGCCTCAGGTACTGATCGACTGGCAGAGGTCAGTTTACAATATCAATGGGATACTAATGATATAGTCGTTAATCTTCAGGGTGATGAACCTTTAACGCCGCCTTCAATATTAAGACAGGTTGCATTAAACCTGGCTGATCATCCAAAAGCGGGTATCGCAACATTATCGACACCGATTCAATCTGCACAGGATGTGCATGACCCTAATATTGTAAAAGTCATTACAGATGCTGAAGGATATGCGCTGTATTTTAGTCGTTCAGTTATTCCTTATAATCGTGATCTGGCTAACCAGTTAACGGATGAGCAGGCAGCCTATTATCAACGACATCTTGGTATTTATGCTTATCGGGTTAGTTTTCTACATGCGTATACAAATATGCAGTCATGCAGTCTTGAAAGGACTGAAAAACTTGAACAACTGCGTGCTTTGTATAGTGGTATTGCGATACATGTTGATGAAGCAATTGATCTTCCAGGTCCCGGTGTCGATACACCTGAAGATCTGATTGCTGTTAAAAACCTGCTAACTAATATTTAAATCGATGTCTGAACTTCAACAATTTTTTGCCAGCTGTCCTAAAGGGATAGAAGACCTGCTTTTAAATGAATTGCAATCACTTGGTGTACAGAATTCAGTTTCTGCATCCGCTGGTGTCAGTTTTCAGGGTGATCTGACCATTGCCTATAAAGTATGTTTGTGGTCACGACTAGCAAGCCGTGTGCTTCTACTGATTAAAACATTTGCGGCTAAGGATGATGATGAATTATATCGTCAGATTCAAACCGTTAAATGGTCTGATCATGTCAATATGGCAGGTACACTGGCTGTTAATTGTCATGTCAGTCATTCTGCCATAACTAACAGCCATTATGCGGCACTTAAAGTTAAAGATGCGATTGTAGATCAGTTTGTAGAACTCTTTGAACAGCGTCCATCTGTAGATCGTGACAACCCTGATATCAGAATTAATTTATATATACACCGCGACCAGGCATCTTTAAGTATCGATCTATCCGGTGAGTCCTTACATAAACGTGGCTTTAGAAAATCAAGTGTTACAGCGCCCATGAAAGAGAATCTGGCAGCCGCTGTATTAATGCGTTCAGGCTGGCCAAATGAATCTATGACGCTGGTTGATTTGATGTGTGGTTCAGGCACTATTCTGATTGAAGCCGCATTGATGGCATTAAATATTGCACCAGGTGTAGAAAGACAGCAATTCGGATTCACAACGTGGAAAGGACATGATCATGCTGCATGGCAAAGTTTACTTAGCCAGGCACAGCAACAGAAGAAACAAAGCCTTAAAACTGAAAATTTGATTATCAGGGGTTATGATCAGGATGCGTCAGCAGTTAAAGCCGCACGGCAGAATATTCAGGCAGCAGGTCTGGATAAGTATATAAAAGTTGAAATCAGAAGCATTGATGATTGTGTAAGCAACAATGATTTAAAACCAGGTCTTGTTATTGTGAATCCACCTTACGGTGAAAGACTTGGTGAAGAAAAAGAACTGGCATATTTATATGCTGAAATAGGTAATTGCTGGAAACGTTATTTTGGTGAATGGTGCGCAGCTTTATTTACTGGGAATATCAACCTGGCTACTCATGTCGGCCTGCGTTCACATAAAGACAATACACTTTATAATGGCGCTATTAAATGTAAACTTTTTCAGTATAAGTTGAGGCCGGCAAAACCAGATCATCTGATAGAAAAGGAAGAGCAGGCTGAGATACAGGCAAAACAGATGTTTGCAAACCGGCTGACGAAAAACTACAAACATTTGTCAAAATGGGCGAAAAGAAATAATATAGAGTGTTATCGTGTTTATGATGCGGATCTGCCTGAGTTTTCTGCAGCTATTGATATTTATGTTGACTGGGTACATGTGCAGGAATATGAAGCACCCGCTACAATTGATATCCGTAAAGCCAGGCAGCGTCTTAATAACATAATGTCTGTTATACCTGATGTACTTAAGATTAATGAATCACATATTATTCTTAAAACAAGGCGTCAACAAAAAGGTATAAAGCAATATGAAAAGCAGTCAGATCAGAAACATTTTCATGTGATACATGAGAATGAGCTTGAATTCTATATCAATCTTGAAGATTATCTGGATACCGGTTTATTTCTGGATCACCGCCTTACCCGTGAGATGATCAGAACCATGTCGAAAGATAAGGATGTTCTTAATTTATTTGCCTATACAGGTTCAGTATCCATTTATGCAGCAGCCGGAGGTGCTCGTTCTGTTACTACCGTGGATATGTCAAATACGTATCTGGATTGGGCCAGGAGAAACTTTAAACTAAATAGACTAAATGGTGATCACTACCATTTTATTAAAGCAGACTGTATTAAATGGTTAATCGACGAGAAAAACAGTGCTAATAAATATGATTTAATTTTTCTTGATCCACCCACATTTTCTAACTCAAAAAGCATGGAAAATAATTTTGATGTTCAAAAAGATCATGTTTTTCTGATATATTCCGCTATGAAATTATTGAATAGAAACGGTTCACTTATATTTTCTAATAATTTTAGAAAGTTCAGGCTGGATCAATCGCTTCTAAATGAGTTTGATGTTGAAGATATCAGTTTGAAAACGATTCCAGAAGATTTTAAACGCAATCAGAAAATTCATAATTGCTGGAAAATTAGTCATAAATAATTGATTGTGGCCTGATTAAATTCAGTCAGATCTCCATTGTAATTCCTGAATAAAAAAGCCACTTCTTCAGTGGCTTTTTTATTCACAGTATTATAATACCAGCAAGTCGATTGATATTTACTGCATTACCTCGGCATTTTCATTTGATTTGGCTGTTAAAAGGGTATTGATCAACTGGTCTTCGAGTTCTATGCGAGTAGCCAGTTCTTCACCCAGTTTAGACAGGTGATGAGTGAGTTGATCTTTTGAAATATCACTTAAATCGTTGCCACTATCGTATTTGTCATTAAATTCAACGGCAATTTGTGTGGTTTTCTCTATACGAGGATAGATAGAGTCTGCCAGCTTAACAATTTCATGGCGTCTTTCAACACCTTCAGAGATTCGCTGGTAAAGTTCAAAATGACCAATCGCAATATAATCGATTAGTAGCTGGCAGAATTCCTGTATCTGTTCGGGTTCAATTTCATCTGTATTTACGCTGGTCCCATCGCAACCTGCAAGATTACAGTACATTGACAGTACTTCATTGCGTTCTGCGATAAGCTGTTTGATTTCACGACGAGTTCGCGAGCGTCTGTCGTTAGAAGGTTGACGATCCGTATAATCGTTCATCAGAAACACCTTTGATCTTTATTAATTTATATTAAGGTCTTAATTTTTATAACAAAATGAGACCCTTGTTTTTATTGAATATAAATTGCCTTAATTAGGGAAATAAATCAAGAAAAAGTGACATAATCCTATTTAATTAATTGATAAGGTAATTTTAGAGATTACTCATATATCTTGCAGGATGATAAAACCTTACTCTAAGTGTTTGATATTATGACTTTTATTAACATAAGATAATCATCTTCCTGTTAATTAAAAATGTGTGCCGGGTGCTCATTCATTATGAAAAACATAAATATGCCAACTGCAGAGCAGGCAATAGCAGGCCGTAATCAGGCAATACAGATATCCGGTACCCATTTTGTTAGTGGGCACTCATTTAATCAAAATATTCCAGACATAATGGAAAAAGCCGTTTTTGGACTGGGCTGTTTCTGGGGAGCTGAACGTTTATTCTGGCTTATTGAAGGTGTTTACGCGACAGCGGTCGGTTATTCTGCGGGTTTTACAGTTAACCCTAATTATCAGGAGGTTTGTACTGGAATGACCGGACATAATGAAGTTGTGCTGGTTATTTTTGACCCTGCTATAGTCAGTTATGAGGCTCTACTTGCCGCATTCTGGGAAGCACATGATCCGACACAGGGTATGCGTCAGGGTAATGATATTGGAACCCAGTATCGATCAGGTATATATACATTCAGTAATAGACAAATGTCTCAGGCTGAAACATCTCGTGAACTATTTCAGCAGTTATTAACAGAACAGGGGATGGGGTTAATTACAACTGAAATTATGCCTGTATCTGCGTTTTATTTCGCAGAGGAATATCATCAGCAATATCTGGCAAAGAATCCAAATGGATATTGTGGTTTACGGGGTACAGGGCTTAGGTTAAACCAGTAAAATATTGACTCAATTATTAGAATAAAACACATATGAGCAAATCAATTCAGCAACTTGAATATGAATTAAAAAATGCAAAAGCCCGTATCGAGGAACTGGAATTACGGGAACAATCTCAATTAGTTGAACTAACTCTACATAGCCAGATTTTACAAAATATGTCAGAAGGCGTGTATATGGTCAGTGCTGACGATTCTGCTATTGTTTATGCCAATCCGGTGTTTGAAAAAATGTTTGGTTATGAACATGGCGAACTGGTCGGGAAACATGTCAGTATAGTTAATGCACCTGATACGCATCCGGAGAAAACAGCCAGTGATATTATAGGCTATCTTGAAAAAACAGGTCGCTGGCAGGGCGAGATCAAGAATATTAAAAAAGATGGGACTGTATTCTGGTGTCTTGCTAATGTTTCATTGTATAAAAGTTCACAATATGGATCTGTTTATATTTCGGTTCACCAGGATATAACTCAACAAAAAAAGATAGAAGGTGAATTAGCTAAGAAAAGCGAGTTCGAAAATCGGTTATTTGAAACGGCACAAGTTATTATTCTTGTGCTTGATACAGAAGGTCGGATTGTGAATATTAATCCTTACATGGAGTCAAAAACCGGCTATAAACTTGATGAGATTGTTGGAAAAGACTGGTTTGATACTTTTATTCCTGGCCCAGATCAGAAAGCCATTAGAGAATTATTTAGAACCTGTATTCATGATATTAAAACAAATGGCAATATTAACCCAATACTAACGAAAAATGGCGAGCTAATAGATGTTGAATGGTACGATTCTACATTGAAAGATTCTAAAGGTAGTGTTATTGGGTTGCTTGCGATTGGTCAGGACGTTACTGAAAAACGAAAATCCCAGATTGAACATCAGAAAACCTTGGGTAGCTTAATTGAAATTCAAAATGCCATGGATCTCATTGGTCTGGGTATTCACATGGTGACAATGGATGGTGAATTTCTTTATGTTAATGATGCAGCTGCAAATATGCTGGGTTATTCGAAACAGGAATTACTAGGTAAGGGCATAGAAGGTATAGATCCTAATTATACAAAAGAAAGCTTTTCCAGGGTCACATCTTCTTTGCGGTGTAATAATCCCGGTAAAATTGAAACCACTCAACTTTCAAAAAACGGGGTTCTAATACCTGTTGAAGTTGCATTTCATTATTTTCCAGAAACGACTAATAGACCAGAACATTTTATTTCTTTTCTAACTGATTTGACAGAGCGTAAAGCTGTTGACGCTGAAAATAAAAAATTACAACAGCAATTGTTGCAGTCACAGAAAATGGAAGCGATTGGTCATTTAACCGGTGGTATTGCACATGATTTCAATAATATGCTTGCTGCAATACTGGGATATGCTGGGTTAATAGAAAATGACCTGATGGATGAATTAAAGACCAGGAACAAGTCAAAAGATTATCTTGATCAAATAATGTTGGCAGCTAACAGGGCAAGAGAACTTATTGGTCAAATGTTGATCTTTAGTCGACAATCATCAGATGATGTTGCTGATGTGCCTGTGATTGAACTTCAACCTGTTGTTAAAGAAGTTGTTAACTTATTGAAATCATCTATTCCTGCCACAATTAATATAAGCCTTAATGTGATAAATGATGATTTGCATGCTCAGATTAATTCTGTTCAATTGCACCAGGTTATTCTCAATTTAGGTATAAATGCACGTGATGCTATAGATAATTATGGTCATATTAATATTAGTTTACAAAAACAAAATATACATGATGTGTGTATGTCCTGTCATAATGAATTTAATGGTGATTATGCAGAAATTATAATTTCTGACACGGGTAGTGGTATACCTGTGGATAAATTAGCCAGAATTTTTGAGCCTTTTTATACGACTAAAGAGATAGGCAAAGGAACAGGAATGGGATTATCTGTTGTGCATGGTGTTATTCATGCAAATGGTGGTCACATTCTAGTGTCAAATAATACAAATAAGGGATTAACAGTTCGTATTTTATTGCCTTTAATTGAGATTAGTGAGGTTAAAGATAATAAAGACGAGGTGCTTTCTGATATAGATAACCAATTGTCCGGTTTACGTATTATGATTGTTGATGATGAGAGGCAAATTGCATCAATGATGGGTGAGATATTTGAAATGCACGGTGCAGAAGCAATTGTCTATAATCGATCTGCTGATGCGCTTGATTATTTTAAGGGACATCCCTATGAAGTGGATTTGATATTGACAGATGAAACCATGCCAGGGTTAAGTGGTCTGGATATGTCAAAGTCTATGCTCGCTATTCGATCAAATCTACCCATTATTATCAGTACGGGTTATAGTGAGCATGTTAATCCCAAAATTGCACGTCAGCATGGGATATCCGGGTTTATGATGAAGCCTGTAAAGATAGAAAATTTGCTTGCAATGATTAGTGATTTAACACTATCAAAAAACTAATACTTATT
The DNA here is from genome assembly GCA_029881275.1 of Gammaproteobacteria bacterium. Lineage (GTDB taxonomy): Bacteria > Pseudomonadota > Gammaproteobacteria > SZUA-229 > SZUA-229 > JAPHQX01. The sequence goes on from JAOUMX010000001.1 coordinate 100,466, forward strand.
TCTGGCTGGTATATAAGCTGATGATAATAGCAATTAACACTGACAGAAAATATAATTCTGAAAGGCCGTATAAGAACTCCTGGTCATTCACTTCCATGGCCTCGTTGCTTATGTTTCTTATATTCTCGACAACAATATCTGCAGATACAATTTCACAGGTCATGGACAGTAAGCTTGTTGGTCTTGCTGATTATAGGCCTGGTGATGCTGATAAGCCTGCACTGCTGATTTTGCACGGGTTCTTACAGACGCATAATTTCGGTATTATTAAATCTTTGACAGATGAACTTGCAGACAATGGTTATACTGTTCTTGCGCCAACCTTAACTTTAGGCATTGACAAGAGAGCAAGAAGTTTTACTTGCGATATGATTCAATCGCACAAGTTTGATGATCAATATGCAGAACTGGATAGCTGGATAAATTGGCTAAAAAATAATGGTCACAGTGAGATTATTTTAATAGGTCACAGTACTGGCGGTCTCGGTGTCCTGGCTTATAGCGCTTTACGCAATACATTATCTGTATCCATTATGGGTCTGATTGTTATCAATCCAACCATTCTAGTGACTAAAAGTGAGCGGGACAAAATCAATAAAAATCTAGTCGTAGCGCGTGAATTGCTTGCTAAAAATAAAAATGAACTTGGCGAGTTCACACTTGCTTATTGTGTCGATAATTATATTTCATCACCAGGATCCTATATTAGTTATGCATCAATAACTGAAAATGATTTATTTTCTTATTTTTCGAATGCTAACCATCCTGTTATTAATATCGTGGCTAGCGACGATAAGCTCATTCCGGAAAACATGGGTAATAAACTAAGAAAAAAAGGTGGTAATGTTATTGATATAGATGGGGCTAATCATTTTTTTACCAATGGTCATGAATTTGAACTTTTTGATGCTGTTAATAAAGCTATTTTAATTCTTAATAAAAAACAAAGTGATGTATGAACAGGAAATCGCTCCTAATTCCTGGTAATTTACTTCTGATTACATATTTATTTATTTCTATTTCACTTGTTGGGATTGTTAGTTACTGGATGCTGGACAATATGGATACAATACACCAGGCTGCAGATAAAAGTAGTCAGGAAGCAGCCTCTCAGGAAATCCAGCAGGCAATCAATAAAACGGTTCTATCTATTAAAGAACAAATGTTTAAGCTGAAAAACTGGAATGAAGTATATCAGCAGTTAAGTGATCCAGTTTATTATGATTATTGGCGATCTAATCGTTCCGTTGCTACTGATATACTAAGTAATTATGTAAAAGCAATTGAACTATATGATCTGGATGGTTCATCTCTCAATCAAGATGATAGTAATAACGAGTTTCCTGATCAAATATCATCAGAAACAGATGTTCTTAGAGTGCTTAACAATAGATTATTCTATTTTCAGTTTATGCCACTGCATGATTTGCAGAAAAACGAGCTAAAAGGTTATGCTGGCATGCGTATTGATTTCGCAGAAGCGTTTATGGCACTTAATAGTTTCCGCTATGTAGATGCTGGATCTGTTGAGTTCCATATAAATAGCAATCTCAAAACAATTGAAGCGCAACTCATGAATGGGGTTCAGTATAATTTTATTCCTGTACCGATGGCGAATGAGCTGGAACAGGTGATGCTGGCGACATTGTTTCGTATTGTACTTTTACTGATAGTTCTTGGTGTTATAGCGTATTTAATTGTTTTTTACCTTTTTCAGAAGCCATTGTACAGACTAACAAGGTATATCGATAATTTTAGTACCAGTAATGATTCTAATATTCAGATTGATATTAATACATTAGGTTCTGTATTTGTCAAAGAAATGGATATTTTATTTAACTCATTTAAAAACTATCAATATGATCTTGAGAATATGTATTCGAACCTGAATAAGAAGAACATAGAATTATGGCGTCTCACACACTATGATTCTCTGACAAGTGTACCTAATCGTAGAGCATATGAAGAAGAATGGAAGCAATTGATTGGTCTTGTGCAGGGTCAATCGATCAGTTTGTCCGTAATGTTATTTGATTGTGATCATTTTAAAGCTATTAATGATACTTATGGTCATGCTACAGGTGATAGTGTGATTCGTGCTGTTTCCTCTTGTTTGCAGTCCTGCTTGCGTAAAAATGACCGGCTTTATCGTCTTGGTGGTAATGAATTTGCCATACACATGATTAATACAGAACCTGATGAAGCTTTAAAAATTGCTAAAGCCTGTCAACAATGTATTAATGAATATCCATTTAAGAGTTTTAAAATAAAAGAACCCATTAGATTTAGTATTGGCCTGGCACATGCGCTAGGTACACAGTTTGAATTGCTGACTAATTTGCATAAGCTCGCCGATATTGCTATGTATCATGCCAAAGGTCCCGGTTCTGACAAAATTATCTTCTACAAGGCTGGTATGGAAACTGGTGCAGGTTCAATTATATCAAGTCGTTACCTACATGCCGTTTATGATGCTATAGAGAATGGTCGCGGTATCCTTCTGCATTATCAGCCTGTTATCAGCTTTTCATCCCCTCGAGAAAATTTCTGTGAGGTGCTTACTCGATTAGAGGATGATCAGGGGCTCATCATGCCATCACATATTTTTCCCGTTGTAAATGCAGAAGGTCTTGATCTTGAATTTGATCTTGCGATTCTTAAATATATAAAATCCCAGTTTGATAAGCATATTATTCCTGAAAATTGTAGAATTTCAATTAATATTAGCGGTGCGAGTATTACACAACCAGTTCTATTTGATTACTTAAATATTCTCTGTCCTTATCTAACAAGGTACCGCATCATTCTTGAAATAACAGAAACAGCTTTAATTACTGAATTACACAAGACGACTGAAATTCTTAATGAACTGCGTAATAAAGGTTATCAGGTCGCGCTCGATGATTTTGGAAGTGGGTACTCCTCGTTTCGTTATTTGGCCAGCATGCCCGTTGATATTGTAAAATTTGATTATTTAATGGTGCAGGCACTTGATAGTAATGATACTCAGCGACAAATTGCAATGGACGTTGCGCGTATGATTATTTCTGCTGGTTATGATCTGGTTGCTGAGGGTATTGAGGATGAGTTTATGCTTGATAAAGTTCGTATGCTTGGTTTTACTCACGCACAGGGTTTTTTGCTCGCTCATCCATCTTCAGAAATTTCTATCCCAGAAACATACACAATTAACCAGCGTGCAGAAGAGTTAACGGTCTAGGTATGTTTTTATCAATGTTTCTTGTTTTCTTAATTTCCTGATCAGTACAGATTGCTGTAATCGTCAGTTTCTTGCTGTCATTATTTAAAAAATAATTTTTAACGCATAGAGAGTTATTGTAAAAAAAGTATAATTTCCTGTGCACCAAACATAATTATTTCGATAGCAATGAGAATTATAATAATCCATTCCAGAAATGCTGAATGTTGATGTTTTTGTTCATCTGCCAGCATGTCAAATAACTCATGGATGGTTTCAAGCTTCTTGGATAATAAATCAACTCGTTGATGTATTTCCAGATAGCGGGCAACATTATTATAGGTATCTTCATACTCTGGGTATTCCCAGAAAAATTCCGGTGTATCAAGTAAGCCATAATGCAGAATTATATCACTCTTGGTGCTAAACAGGCGGCCACGGATTTTTGCGATCTCTCGTCGACTCAGTGCTATTTTTCCTGTGGTCGCCAATGCTTCAGGAAGATCTGAATGATTTTGTATGGTGCATTGCGCCTGCCACTCGTATTCGACCAGCTTTAAGGATTGTGCAAGTGCGTGGCTAATTGCCAGTCGTGTTAGTGGGTTATCATCGACAAGATGAATAGTATCCTGACTTATACGTGTTTTTCTGCCGGAAATTTCGAAACGAAAATGTTCCTGCTGATTACTATCTGCTTTATTTTCGTTGAGGTGAAGACGATGTAGCAATGCCAGTCGCTCATTTTCGTCAACGGCCCAGAATATAGCTACCCCATAATCGAATAGCCAGACCTCGCCACTGGGTAAAATAATATGAACTACGTCGCGATAACGCACGCCACGTTCATTATTTAACAGATCTTGCTCTTCAGGTAAAATATCACCAAAGTTAAAGGCGGAAACACGATCATTACTAAAAATCATATGTACTGATGCCTGTTTTGAATACTTTAATTTCGATTACGACGTAATTCCATCCTGCGCAATAATTCTGACATTATCAGATTATACAGTTCATCACCAAGATAAAGGTCTTCAACTTCACTGTCTATGCTGGGGTTATCATTAACCTCAATAACATAGCCTACACCATCTTTTTCCTTTATATCCACGCCATAAAAACCATTGCCAATGGGGCGGGTTGCTTTAATGGCCGCATCAAGTACGGCTTTTGGTGCTTCGAAAGTCGGTAATGTCTCAAAATTCCCTGAATCGGTTTTATTGGCGCCGTGCTGATAAATTTGCCAGTGATTGCGTACCATATAGTAACGGCAGGCATAAATTGGTTTATTATTTAATATACCTATACGCCAGTCAAAATCAGTATATAAAAACTCCTGAGCCAATAGTAATGTGGACTTCTGGAACAGGCGTTCCATTATTTCCTGAAGTTCCTGACGATTATTGGCTTTTTCGACACCAACTGAAAATGCGCCATCAGGTATTTTAAGAACAATGGGGTATTCAATGATTGACTCAAGATGTTCTATCTGTTGTGGTTTTCCCTTATGTAATAACTCTGTGCGGGGCGACGGTACTTTATTGTGCCTGAATAGATCGGCAAGGTAGATTTTATTGGTACAGCGCAGCATTGATGTTGGATCATCAATGACCACCAGACCTTCAACTTCAGCCCGCTTTGCGAATCGGTAGGTATAATGATTGATCGAAGTGGTAGTCCGAATAAACAGCCCATCGTATTCAGATAGGCGTAAATAATCACGTTGGGTAATCAGTTCACAATCAATGCCCAGAGATTTACCGGCTGCAATAAATCGCTTCAGGGCAACCTTATCAGATGGAGGTAACTTTTCATCAGGGTCAACCAGTATGGCCAGATCATAACGATACTGTTTCTGTGATCTTTTTTTCCGCCAGACCTTACGACTGAAATCGTCCAGTGCTTTTGCAAAGGCAGTTTCGTTGTCTTCATCTAGAATGCTGTGATTACGGATTTTAAGCATATCCACTTTCCAGCCTTTATCGTAACCGAGTGTAATCTCCAGAACAGGGCAGGGAAAGAGTTCGAACAGTTTACGGGCCAGTTCACTGTATTGCGGGTCTATTGTAGTGCCAAAGAAACTGTGTAGCTGTATTTGAGCATCTTTTGTATCAGGCGGCGGTTTCTTCGAAAGCAATACTGGCATGTAGTTAAGCTCTAACTGATACAGCGCTCGTTGCCCCAGATCATTGAGGGTGCGTACAGACGGGATGACACCGTGCCCCCGAGCTTCTGCCAGTAAAGAGCAGTAATAACCGGCTGACAGGTAGCGGTTAGTTCGACACAGGTTAATAATTCTTAAGCGTATCCCTTTGCCCGCATTAGTATCCGAGCTATCGGCATAACAGCTATCGAGGTATTCCTCAAAAGTTAAAACATTTTCACTTGGGTAATATGGCTCCCAATCAGCTTTATTATCTATAATAATCAGTGTTTCGGACATGGTCTCTCTAACCTGTTTGGACGCGGTAATTGTGCGACGAAAATCTGGGTCATACAATCATTTATACCCCAAATAGAAAAATATTTTTTATTCAGGAGATTCTTTCTTAGATCAACTGGTAGTATTCTTAGCAGGGTTCGACCTTGTGTAGATCAATACCAATGGCTTAATTATCTATTTGGATTTCTTCCTTTTCATTACTTGTTTCTGATTTTATATTGAGATTTTAATATGATCTTACCTATGGCCCTCAGTAAGAATGTGCTGGCCCTTTTTCCAGATGATTATAATAGTGCCAGGGAGTCTTTTAACTCGCTGTCAAAATCATGCCCTATGGTTAAGGATATATTGAGCTTCCCTTTGCAAAGCCAGGGCAATGACCTGTCATTATCAACGGAAATTATCTGGATAGGTCAAAGATCTGCACCAAATGTTCTGGTGTTGATTTCAGCAACACATGGTGTAGAAGGGTTTGTCGGCGCTGCGGTACAGGCTGATTTGATAACACGTATCCAGCAGGGTTACCTGATACCGGAAAATACAGCCATTTTACTGGTATTTGCGCTTAATCCATATGGTTTTGCTCACTGTCGCCGTTGTGACGAAAAGGGCATAGACCTCAATCGAAATTTTATCGACTTTAATAAATTATTGCCCGAGAACAAAGGTTATGAGCTGTTAAGACAGGCAATATACCTGGACGATAGCCATCAGCGTCAAAAAGTGTTTCAGGCATTTCAGCTGGAACACGGGCAAACAGCATTCGAGATTGCCATTAGTGGCGGCCAATATACAGACCCTCAGGGGCCATTTTATGGTGGCTCGACTCTGTCTCATGGACGAACTATTATTGAAAAAATAATTGGCACTTATCAACTGGATCAACGTCATCTGGCTGTTATTGATGTGCATTCCGGTCTGGGTTCCTACGGGCATGGTGAAGTAATCAGTGATCACCCGGTAGACAGTTCAGGGCACAAAATAGCCAATCGATGGTATGGAGCCAGTGTTACATCCCCGGCAGAAGGTGACTCCAGTTCAGTTGAAAAAATAGGGTTACTGGATTATTGCTGGCATCCATTGATGACTCAACGCGGTTGCTTTGTGACATTGGAGTTTGGCAGTTATAGAACACAGGCATTATTTGACGTAATTTTGAATGATCATCGTTGCTGGAAGGCAGGTAACCAGCAAGATATTATTGAGAGTGCAAAAGCAATGAAAGAACACTTCTGTCCAGCGGACAGTTATTGGCGCGAACTGGTGTTAATTAAAGCCAGGCAGGTTATTCAACAGGCAGTGGATGGTCTGCATTATGACTAATCATAAAATAACAGTTGAGCCGGCGACACTGGATCATCTTGAATCATTGCTTGAACTGGAGGAGCAATGTTTTTCAACTGATCGACTCAGTCGCCGAAGCATGCGCCGCTTTCTGATCAGTGAGCATAGTGTTTTTCTGGTTGCGCTTCAGCAAGGGAGATGCATCGGTTATGCGTTGATTATTTTTCATCGTGGTACCCGCCTGGCACGATTATATTCGATTGCAGTTGGTTCACAATGGCGAGGACAGGGTATTGCCAGTAAATTGTTGATTCAGGGTGAAACAGAAGCACAACGTCGTGGTGCATTTTATTTTCGCCTTGAAGTGAATAACACGAATGAAAAAGCGATCAGTCTTTATCATTCTCTTGGCTTTCGAGAATTTGGTCTTCTGCAGGATTATTATGATGATCACAGTGATGCGCTGCGGATGCAAAAACGTATTCGTCATCACGATAAAGCATCTATCCATACCGCTATTCCCTGGTATCAGCAAAGTACGCCTTTTACCTGTGGCCCGGCAGCCTTAATGATGGCCATGGCAGGTATAAGATCAGGTTATAAACCCTGTCTCAGTGAAGAACTTGAACTCTGGCGCGAGGCCACTACTATTTTTATGACATCAGGTCATGGTGGATGTCATCCACTGGGTCTGGCACTGGCAGCCAATAAACGTGGTTTTAAAGCAGAGGTATGGATTAATCAGCGTCAGCCCTTGTTTATAGAAGGTGTACGTAGCGAAAAGAAAAAAGCAATCATTGAAACGGTACACAATGATTTCGTACGACAAACCAAAGCAGCCGGTATCAAAATTCATTATCAGAATATAGATCAGTCAATGTTGATTGATGCCTGTAACGCTGGCGCGGTACCTATTGTATTGATCAGTACTTATCGTATGGATCGTAAAAAAGCACCGCATTGGGTTGCCATTAGCGGGTATGATGAACGCTGTTTCTACGTCCATGATCCCGATCCAGATGAAAAACATCAGGATTTACTGGACTGTCAGTATATGCCGATCGCTCAAAATGACTTTGATCCTATGTCATCATTTGGAAGTAATCGTTTGCGTACAGCAATAATTATTTATCCTGCTTAATTTAAATAGATTTATTAATGACGGGTGGTTATGTAGATAAGAAAATGAGTTTCCTGATCAAATTATAATTTGTAGGTTTTTGAGTGCGGGAATTATGTTATGTTTCATATCATAAATTAAGATGTATTAATTGAAGATGCGCTTATTAAATGGATATTATATGAAATTAACAATTTTAATTAAAATATTATTGCTCTGGTTATGGATTTCCCAGGCAGATGCAGAAAGTTATAAGTTTTATGTTGCATTTGCCCAGGATACTTTGAGTAATGATTATCGATTTGCGCAGGTTAAAGATGTTGAGCTTGCCTTCAGGAAATACAAAGATGTTAAATTTGTTTATAGTGATGCTAACGGGAGTACTGCATGGCTAATAAAAAATATTGAGGACCATATAGCAGCAGGAATAGATTTGCTTATGGTGAGTCCGGATAATGCTGCAGCACTGACACCGGTGATTAGCAGTATTTACAAACGGGGCATACCGGTTGTTCTGGTAGATAGGGCTATAGATTCAAATGACTATACCACGCTCGTTCATCCAGATAACAAGGTTATTGCTAAAAACGCGGCTCGTTACATTATGTCAAAAATGGATCAGGGTAATATCCTGATGCTTGAAGGTATACCTAATGCCAGCGTTACTCGCGAAAGAACAGATGAGTTCATTAAAGAAGTATCAAAAAATAAAAATATAAATGTCATTCGCCGTACGGCAAACTTTCTAAGAGCTGATGCTATGCGAGTGATTTTAGAGTTACTAGAACAGGGAATCGAATTTGACGCTATCTATTCGCAGAGTGATAGTATGTTAAGTGGTGCACGCTTGGTCCTTAATAAACAGGGCATTGATTTGTCATCAAGGCTAACGGTGGGGATTGATTATATTGATGAAGCCCGTACAGCGATTCGAGCGGGTGAGCAGAATGCAAGTTTTACATATTCTTTATGTGGTAAAGAATCCGTTGAAGCTGCTATGAGTATTCTAAATAAGAAAAACATACCTAAAGAAATAATTATTAAATCCACGTTAGTTACTAAAAATAATGTTGAAAAAGTAGAGCCGATTTTTTAGGAATTTGTTAATGGCGATAATCAGTTATTTGTTGAATGTCACCAGATTCCTGTCTGCAGATTGTAATCAATATTCCAGGCCTGATTTTCAGGTGGTCTTTGATATTGGTGAAGCTGGGGATAATATTCGTTACATTCCTGTGACTTACCCCTATATGGCCGGGTTTTATAAAATCAAAAAACTGTTCAAAATTGCTCCAGGAACTTGTAGTCAAACTTGATAGGCGTTTTTATTATTCGCAACACCATAAATAAAAAAACCACCGCAAGGGTGGTTTTGATATTTGGTGGAGGCGGGGAGAATCGAACTCCCGTCCGCAAGCACTCTGCCTTAGGCTCTACATGTGTAGAACGATTTTTTAATTTTATTAACCAGACTCCAATCGTTCAGGATTCTGGAAAACGAGCCTTTAAGTTTTAACGCTTCAGTTCAAGGCGTACTGTCGCGCGATCCCGTATGAGTCGACCCCTGGAATCCGAAACCTACAGGCGAGTCCCGGTCAGAGGGCATTACGCTGGTATTAAGCAGCTAATGCGTAGTTGTCGTCGTTGGCAACTATATGGTTTGCAGCTGTATTAACGAGGTGATCTGCGCCTCGACATGCACCAGAAGGTTTCGCCACCCACGTCGAAGCCACGTCGCCCCCATAATCGTGGATAATTAACCTGACTTCTAGTCGTCATTGGTTAATATCGAAAGATTCTACACGGACATAGACAAGTTTGGTAGCCGAAGGTTCAGCATTGCTTTAAAATTACCTTCCTGAAATCACCTTACAAACCGCTTTTGAGGCCTGAAATGCATTATTTCCGTGGATCCCCCGCGCTTTCCACCTTTCGTATCGAAAAATTACTTAATCAACTCAGGCTGGAACTGGACTCTATAAAAGCCGTTCATAGTGAATATGTACACTTTGCAGATATAAATAATGACTTAAGCGGTGAACAGCAACAGACGCTGGATAAATTACTGACCTATGGGCCTTCATTCAAAGCCGAGCAAATGCAGGGCGAGCTGTTTCTGGTGGTGCCCCGTGCAGGCACGATTTCCCCCTGGTCATCAAAAGCGACCGATATAGCTCATAACTGTGGTCTGACGAATATTCTGCGTCTGGAACGAGGTATTGCCTATTATATAGAGCTGAATAACGGCACCGTGTTATCCCAGGCAGATAAGCAGACAATTGCCTCACTGCTTCATGACCGTATGATTGAAATGGTGTTAATGGATTTTAATGAGGCTGAGTGTCTGTTTGCGCATACCTCACCAACAGAAGGTGGTCATGTAGATATCATCACTGCGGGTCGTGAAGCACTGGTCAACGCTAACCAGTCACTGGGCCTGGCCTTATCGGAAGATGAAATTGATTATCTGTATGACTACTTCAGTTCGGTGAAGCGTAATCCCGGCGATGCTGAATTAATGATGTTTGCCCAGGCTAATTCCGAGCATTGCCGTCATAAGATTTTTAATGCTGACTGGATTATTGATGGTAAAGCACAGGACATTTCCCTGTTTGGTATGATTCGCAATACCTATAACCAGTCACCAGACAAGATTCTCAGTGCCTATCATGACAATTCCTCTGTTATTGAAGGCCATGTTGCGGGTCGTTTTTTTCCCAATGTCGAGACCGGTGAATATGGTTATCACACGGAAGACATGCCAATTCTGATGAAAGTGGAAACCCATAATCATCCCACTGCCATTTCACCCTTTCCGGGAGCTGCCACCGGATCCGGCGGTGAAATTCGTGATGAAGGTGCCACCGGCCGTGGTTCAAAACCGAAGGCCGGCTTATGTGGATTCTCGGTCTCCAATTTAAGAATCCCGGCGTTTAACCAGCCCTGGGAAACTGACCACGGTAAGCCGAATCGCATAGTGTCAGCACTGGATATCATGATTGAAGGTCCATTGGGTGCGGCAGCGTTTAATAATGAATTTGGCCGTCCAAATATTGCCGGCTATTTCCGTACCTTCGAAGAAAAAGTACCTGGATATAAAGGCGAGGAAATCCGCGGCTATCATAAACCGATTATGCTGGCAGGCGGCTATGGCAATATTCGTAAACAGCACATTGACATGATACCCATGCCAGTGGGTACCTCCATTGTGGTGCTGGGTGGGCCGGCCATGTTAATAGGCCTGGGTGGTGGTGCTGCATCCTCCATGACCAGCGGTAGCAGTGCAGAAGATCTGGACTTTGCCTCTGTACAACGGGGCAATCCAGAAATGGAACGTCGTTGTCAGGAAGTTATCGATCGTTGCTGGGCACAGGGTGAAACCAACCCTATTGTCTGGATTCATGATGTCGGTGCCGGCGGTTTGTCCAATGCTTTACCCGAGCTGGTTAATGATGGAGGACGCGGTGCTGACTTTGAATTGCGTGAAGTCCATATCGATGAACCGGGCATGACACCAAAGGAAATCTGGTGTAATGAATCACAGGAACGTTATGTGCTGGCGATAGAGACAGAAAAACTGGATGCCTTTAAAGCCATTTGTGAACGTGAACGTTGTCCTTATGCAGTGCTTGGGCAGGCGAAGGAAGAAAAACATTTAAAAGTTCATGATGATTATTTTGGTGATTATCCTGTTGATATGCCTCTGGATGTTTTGTTGGGTAAGCCACCCAAAATGTTACGTGATGTCAGTCATGTTGATATCAAACAAAAATCATTTGATACAGCTAATATCGATTTAAATGAAGCGGCTGATCGTGTCTTGCGTTTACCTGCTGTTGCCAATAAAACATTTTTAATTACCATTGGTGATCGTTCAGTGACCGGACAAATTGTTCGTGACCAGATGGTCGGGCCATGGCAGGTTCCCGTAGCAGATGTGGCCGTGACTACCAGCTCATTTGATGTTTATGCCGGTGAAGCAATGGCGATAGGTGAGAGAACGCCGGTTGCACTATTAGACGCGGCAGCTTCAGGTCGCATGGCAATTGCAGAATCAATTACCAATATTGCAGCGAGTCATATTGAAACGTTAAGCGATATTAAACTGTCTGCAAACTGGATGGCACCTGCAGGTCATCCCGGTGAAGATGCTCTGCTATTTGATACTGTAAAAGCAGTTGGTATGGAGCTTTGTCCTGCACTAGGTATTGCCATACCGGTTGGTAAGGATTCCATGTCCATGAAAACGGTCTGGGAACAGAATGGTACACAACAATCAGTAACTGCACCCTTGTCACTCATTATTTCTGCATTTGCACCTGTCACTGATGTCAGAAAAACATTAACACCTCAGTTACGCACAGATTGTGGTGATACATCGTTATTATTAATTGATCTGGGTTTCAATAAAAAACGTATGGGTGGTAGTGCGCTGGCACAGGTTTATAAACAAATAGGTACTACACCGGCAGATCTTGATAATGCAGAACATCTCATCGCATTCTTCAATACCATTCAAATGCTCAATAAGCAGGGTAAGTTATTAGCTTATCATGACCGTTCTGATGGTGGTTTATTCGTAACCCTGTGCGAAATGGCATTTGCTGGACATACCGGAATTAACATTCAATTAAATGCACTTGGCGATAATTATGTTAATGCATTATTTAATGAAGAACTCGGTGCTGTGATACAAATTAAATCATCAGATACTGATGATGTTATTAGTCAGTTTATAGAAGCAGGATTATCAGATGCCTGCCATTTGATTGGTAAACTTAATAACGACAATCAAATATCGTTCACAAAAAATACAGAACAGATCTTTAAACGATCAAGAATTGATTTGCAACGTATCTGGTCAGAAACCACTTTCCATATGCAGTCACTGCGTGATAATCCAGATTGTGCGCAACAGGAATTTGATGCATTACTGGACGAGAGTGATCCAGGTATAAATACCCATATTACTTTTGATATTAACGATAATATATCCGCGCCTTATATTAATAAAGGTGAACGCCCAGCCATGGCAATATTGCGTGAGCAGGGTGTTAATGGACAGGTAGAAATGGCTGCAGCATTTGACAGAGCAGGATTTAAATCTGTTGATGTCCATATGAGTGATATTCTATCAGGCCGGGTTTCATTAAAAGATTTTAAAGGTATGGTGGCCTGTGGTGGTTTTTCATACGGTGATGTCCTGGGTGCAGGTGAGGGCTGGGCTAAAACGATTTTGTTTAACTCAAAAGCACGTGATGAATTTGAAAGTTTCTTTAATCGTGGTGACAGTTTCAGTTTAGGTGTTTGTAATGGCTGTCAGATGATGGCAAATTTAAAAGATTTAATTCCCGGAGCTGATAACTGGCCGCATTTTGTGCGCAATAATTCAGAACAGTTTGAAGCACGCTTTAGTCTGGTAGAAATCATGCCATCGCCTTCCATTATGTTTCAGGGAATGGCCGGTTCACGCATGCCTATTGCAGTTGCACATGGTGAAGGTCTTGCTGAGTTCAAATCATCTAATCAGATTTCATCCAGTCTCTCGGCATTGCGTTATCTAAATAATCATGCGGATGCAACGGAGGCTTATCCATTTAACCCCAATGGTTCACCCCAGGGCCTAACCGGTTTCACAACCGCTGATGGCCGGGCAACTATTATGATGCCTCATCCCGAACGTGTATTCAGGGCAGTTCAAAATTCATGGCATCCTGATGACTGGCAAGAAGATAGTCCATGGATTCGAATGTTTAGAAATGCCCGTGTCTGGGTAGATTAATGAGTGGCATAAAATCAAAAGCTGTTTATTAATTCTAATTAAGCATTAATTAAAATTAATTCTTAAGGAATATCACTCTAACGAATGATATTCCTTATGTTTTTATATTAAATGAACCTGGTGAATATTTTTTTGTCTTTATAAGAACATATTCAATCAGGTTCCTCCCCATGCCGATTATTTTTAAATCACCTTCCGATATAAAACCCTCCGAAATAACCTCCGAATCAGACTATCAGAACCGTCGACAATTTATTAAACAATCGGCTGTTTTATTAGGGGCAGCCTGGGCCGGGAGGATTGCAATGCCTGTGTCTGCCAGTGGTAATGATTTTCCCGGTGCCATTAAGACCAGTTATGGCTTAAATGAGAAACAGAATAGTTTTGAAGATATTACCAGCTATAACAATTTTTACGAATTTGGCACCAGCAAGACTGATCCAGCTAGAAATGCAATGCATTTTACGCCACGTCCATGGACAGTGACCGTTGAGGGGGAAATCGCTAACCCCGGGGTATTTGATCTGGACGATTTCATCAAACCCTATCAACTGGAAGAGCGTATATACCGCCTGCGTTGTGTAGAAGGCTGGTCTATGGTTATTCCCTGGATCGGTTTTTCTCTGGCTGAGATGATCAGGCATTTTAAACCCACTTCCCGGGCAAAATATGTCGAATTTACCACCTTGTACGATCCAGAACGTATGCCAGGTCAGAAACGCCGTGTCCTGAACTGGCCTTATACCGAAGGGTTGAGAATAGATGAAGCCATGAATTCCCTGTCATTAATGTCGGTCGGTCTTTATGGAAAAACCATGCCTAATCAGAATGGAGCGCCCATACGGCTGGTAGTTCCCTGGAAATATGGATTCAAGAGCATTAAATCGGTTGTCAAAATTCGATTTACCGAAACACAACCTGTGAGTACCTGGAATAAAACGGCACCTGATGAATATGGTTTTTATTCCAATGTTAATCCAGACGTTGATCACCCGCGCTGGAGCCAGAAAACAGAGCGTCGAATTGGCTCGGACTTCTGGCAGCCAAAGATAGAGACACAAATGTTTAATGGTTACGCAGAGCAGGTGGCCAGTCTTTATACAGGTATGGATTTAAAACGCTATTTCTAGTTATGAAGATGCCACGTCTGATTATCTTTCTGTTATGTCTCATACCACTTGGTTTAACGCTTTATGGTGCAATCAATAATACCCTGGGTGCGAATCCGGCTGAAACCATGAATCGAAACATGGGGGACTGGGCACTGTATTATTTGATGATGACCTTATCAGCTACACCGATCAATCGCGTATTTGGCTGGAATGGTATATTACGCTATAGACGAATGCTGGGGCTTTATACTTTTTTTTACGGCTGTGTTCATTTTTTAACCTATATCTGGTTCGATCATTATTTTAATGGTTCTGAAATAATAGATGATATTGTTAAACGACCGTTTATTACACTTGGTTTTATATCCTTAGTGCTGTTATTGCCTCTAGCGATTACATCAAATAGATTCATGGTTAAAAAGCTCAAAAGAAACTGGCTACGTTTGCATAAAATCGTTTATTTAGTTGCTATTTTATGTGTTATTCATTTCTTCTTGATGGTAAAAGCCGATTATTATGAACCTCTAATATTCGCAATAATCTTAATGATTCTACTGGGGTCGCGGATAATTTTGTCATTAAAGAATAAAAAATTATGACATTAGTCGATAAACTGCTATGATTTCGGCTGTTATAAAAATAAACCAAAAATAATTAATATAAATAAATGGTTTAATTAGATCGTACTTCAAATATATGGAATTCAAATTCAGCGAAACACCCTGTAACTGATAATATAAAGTTAAAAAATCTATATTCGTTTAAGAGGTAGTTTCAAAATGTCTATATCAAGGCGTGAGTTTTTACAATTAATGAGTCTTGCCGGCGCTTCAGGCCTGTTACCCGGCTCGGTCTTTGCGATGAATCGCAAACCATCCGATTTATATGAAATACCCAAATTTGGTAATGTTTCATTAATGCATTTTACAGATTGCCATGCGCAACTGCTGCCTATTTATTTTCGTGAACCCAATGTGAATATCGGCCTTGATGAGGCCTTTGGCAGGCCACCTCATTTAGTCGGTAATAATTTCCTCAAGCATTTTGAAATACCGGCTAACAGCATAGAAGCCCATGCCTTTACTTATATTAATTTTGATGAAGCGGCCAGACAGTATGGCAAAGTAGGTGGTTTTGCACATTTGTCCAGTCTGGTGAAGAAGCTGCGCTCTGAAAGAGGCGAACAAAACTGTTTACTTCTGGATGGTGGTGATACCTGGCAAGGCTCTGGTACTGCGCTGTGGACCAAAGGTCAGGATATGGTCGGAGCCTGCAATATGCTCGGTGTGGACTTAATGACGGGGCACTGGGAATTTACCTATAAAGATAAAGAAGTGCTGGAAAACATTGAAGCCTTCAAAGGTGAGTTTCTCGCCCAGAATGTAAAAGTAAAAGAGGAAGCCTTATTTGGGGGCGCTCCTGTATATGATGAAGATACGGGTCATGCTTTTAAACCCTATAGTATTAAATCAATTGGTGGCGCTCGAGTCGCTGTCATAGGTCAGGCATTTCCTTATACACCCATTGCCAACCCGGGGCGTTTTATTCCTGACTGGAGTTTTGGCATTAATGACGAAGCCATGCAAACTCTGGTTGATAAAATCCGTCAAACTGAAAAACCAGACATTGTTGTTGTGCTCTCACATAACGGTATGGATGTTGACCTTAAAATGGCATCAAGAGTATCGGGCATTGATGTTATTTTTGGCGGCCATACACACGATGCAATGCCGAAGCCATCACTGGTTAAAAATAAATCCGGTCAGACCCTGGTCACCAATTCCGGTTCCAATGGTAAATATCTCGCTGTAATGGATTTTGATGTTCGCGCTGGAAAAATACGTGACTATCGTTATCGATTACTACCCGTGTTTTCTAATATGTTAGATGCTGATGCAGAAATGCAGTCTTACATTGACACGGTTCGTAAACCTTATCTTGAAACACTGAACGAAAAGCTCGGTGTTGCGGATGAAGTTCTTTATCGTCGAGGTAATTTTAATGGTACCTTTGACCAGGTTATCTGTGATGCATTAATAGCAGAAAGTGATGCGCAGATTTCCTTGTCACCGGGCTTCCGCTGGGGAACCAGTGTTTTGCCAGGACAGCCTATTACTATGGAACACGTTATGGATCAGACTGCAACCACCTATCCTGAAACTTATGTTCGGGAAATGAAAGGTGCAGATATTAAAAATATTCTCGAAGATGTTTGCGATAATTTATTTAATAAAGATCCATATTACCAGCAGGGCGGTGACATGGTTCGACTCGGTGGTATGGACTATGTACTTGATCCTAATAAAACATTCGGTAAACGTATCAGCGACATGACACTTGATAATGGTAAAAAAATAGATGCCAACAAGACGTATAAAGTAGCCGGTTGGGCGACGGTTAATTCACAATCACCAGGAAGACCTATCTGGGATATTACGGCTGATTATATTCGTTCAAATAGTCAGGTGAAAATTAAAAAGCTGAATACGCCTAAACTGGTTAATGTAAAAGGTAATCCTGGTCTTGATAACTAACAGATCAAACAGGAAATAAAAAAAGCCCCTTTTAAGGGGCTTTTTTATATATCTATGAAACGGGATTAATCAACGTATCTTTTTAAAATTTGTTCATAATTATCTATTCTGCGATCTCTTAAATATGGCCAGGCACGTCTGACTTTTTCCGTTTGATCAAGATCGATATCCGCATAAATAATTTCAGCACAGTCATTGCTCGCCTGTGCCAGGAATTCTCCCTGGGGACCGGCAATAAAACTATTGCCCCAGAACTCAATACCTGTTGATGAGCCTGGTGATTCTGCTTCAAAACCAGTACGGTTGCATGATGCTACAAATAAGCCATTACTGACGGCGTGGCTACGTTGTATGGTGATCCAGGCATTTAACTGACGTTCCTGTTCCGCTTTATCGTCGTTTAAGTCCCAGCCAATAGCGGTAGGATAAAGAAGAATATCGGCACCTTTGAGTGCCATAATACGTGCTGCTTCCGGATACCATTGATCCCAGCAAATCAGAACACCTAATTTTCCTATTGAGGTAGTGATTGGCTCGAATCCAATGTCACCAGGTGTGAAATAATATTTTTCATAAAATCCAGGGTCATCGGGTATGTGCATTTTTCGGTAACGACCGGCAATACTGCCGTCAGTCTCGAATACAACAGCAGTATTGTGATAAAGGCCTTTGGCTCTTTTTTCAAATAATGAACTGACAATAACCAGATTATATTGTTTGGCATACTGGCTAAAATAATCTGTGCTGGGCCCCGGAATTGTTTCTGCCAGATCAAAATTACCAGCTTGTTCCTGTTGGCAAAAATAAAGACTGTTATGTAATTCCTGTAACAGCACAAGATTGGCACCGGCTTTGGCAGCAACTTCAATTTGCTGACCAATATAATTTATATTTTCAGATATTGTTGCCTGACATTTATGCTGAATAATTGCGAGTTTTATTGTCATGCTAATACCCCAAGTGGTAGTTGCATTGTAAGGCAATGAAGGCTGCCATACTGTTCAATGATCGGTAAGCAATTAATACCGATTACCTGTCTATCTGTAAACACGGATGAGAGTTTATCCAGAACTGGTTGATCCTGTGGATCATTATAAACTGGAACGAGTACGGCCTGATTAATAATCAGAAAGTTGGCATAGGTAGCAGGTAGTCGTTTGCCATCATCATCATAAACAGGATCTGGAAGTGGTAAATCAATTAATTGATAGGTATTGCCATGACTATTTTTCATGGTTTTAAGTTCATCTTCCATTGCTTTTAATTCATTGTAATGTTCATCTGTGGGTTTACAACTGCAGTAGGCAATAGTCGTTTCATTACAAAATCGGGCCAGTGTATCAATATGGCCATCGGTATCATCCCCACTCAGTTGACCATGCTTTAACCAGAGAATATTGTCCGTACCAAGGTAGGTTTTCAATTGACTGGTGAGTGTTTCGATAGAAAACTGTGGATTACGTTTAGGTGATAACAAACAATGTTCAGTGGTTAGTAAGGTACCCTTACCATCGGTTTCAATGCTGCCGCCTTCCAGTATAAATGGCACGGCCTCATATTCAGCGGAAAATAATCCATCTGCAGCCATTTGTTGATTAATGGCATTATCAAGATCAAATGCATATTTATCACCCCAGCCGTTAAACTGGAAATCCAGCATTTTTAAACTGCTGGAATCTGACACCGTTATTGGGCCATGATCACGTGCCCAGACATCATTTGAATCAGCATAGCAAAAAATACATTTTTCTATTATCTCGGCTGAATCGAGTAGACGCTGAATATGTTCCCGATGAGTATTATTCTGGCAGATAATAACAACCTGTTCTCTCAGGCTGATTTCTCTTACTATCTGTTTAAAGACTGGTTCTACTGTAGCGAGATTTGAAACCCAGTCAGTATTTTTATGGGGCCAGGTCAGCATAACGGCTGCCTGGGGTGCCCATTCAGGCAGTAGCTGAAAGTGTGAATGATTTTTTGTCATAGACTATGAATTATACCAGCAGATTAATAGAAGCACGTTTGAAAAAGCGTTATAAACGATTTCTTGCAGATGTAAAGTTGGCTAATGGAAATATTATCACCGTCCATTGTGCCAATACGGGTGCAATGACAGGATGTCAGCCGGAAAATGCCCGGGTATGGTTGTCCGAATCTGAGAATAAAAATAGAAAGTATCCACACAGCTGGGAACTGGTTGAGCTGGAAAATAATGCGCTGGCCTGTATCAATACCGGCTTAACCAATAAAATTGTTGAGGAAGCCATCAACCAGCATCTAATCTCTGAACTACAAGGCTATACACACTGTCGTAAAGAAGTAGTGTATGGAGACGAGAAAAGTCGAATTGATTTCCTGTTAATGCGTGAAAATGAGCAGTGTTTCCTTGAAGTAAAACACGTCACCCTTAAACTGGATCACCAGACAGGCGCTTTTCCCGATGCGGTTAGCAAACGGGGACAAAAACATTTACGTGAGCTAATATCACAGGTTGATCGGGGGCATAGAGCTGTTATGTTATTTGTTGTTATGCGAACAGATATCGCTAGTCTGGTACCGGCTGATAATATTGATCCGGATTATGGGCAATTATTGAGACAGGCGATGAATGCCGGTGTTGAAGTTCTCGCATATAAAGCTAACATTAACCTGCAATCGATAAAAATCGAAAAACAGATACCCGTACTTTTATAATTAAAAGAAAAAACGGCCATTACATCAATTGTGTGTTTTAATCTCATCCCATGTTTAGACCCAAAGAACTTTATATAGGTTTACGTTATACCCGTGCCAAGCGTCGAAGTGGCTTCGTTTCATTTATTGCCATGATCTCCATGCTGGGTATAGCACTGGGCGTCGCTGCCTTAATTGTTGTGCTTTCCGTGATGAATGGTTTTGGCAAGGAATTACGAGAGCGTACTCTGGGTATGACAGCCCATGCCACCATATCCGGTTACAACGGTTACCTGACCGACTGGCAGTCATTGCAGAAAAAAGCATCGTTGCATCTCCAGATTTTAGACTCTGCACCGTTTACCCAGGCAGAGGCTATGTTGAGTAATTCCAGTCGTGTGTCTGGCGCTATTATTCGAGGGATCCTGCCTGATGAAGAACCCAGGGTGTCAGAAATTGCTGACAAAATGGTTTCTGGAACCCTGAATCAGCTTAAATCCGGTGAATATGGCATTATTCTTGGTCGGGAGCTGGCAAATGCGCTGGGTGTATATGAAGGTGATAAAATCAGCGTTATAACCCCCCAGGCCAATGTGACTCCGGTTGGAGTGATGCCCCGGTTACGCCGTTTTACAGTGACGGGTGTTTTTGAAGCGGGTATGCATCAATTTGATCGTTCCATGGCACTGATTCACATGCACGATGCGCAAAAATTATTCAGCCTGGGAGAACAGGTTAACGGATTACGATTAAAATTTGATGATATGTTTAATGCAAGACAGATCACCTATGAATTACAGCAACAGATCGGGGATGATTACTGGATAAAAGACTGGAGTAATATGAACAGTAATCTATTTAAGGCACTAAAAACTGAAAAAGTAGTCATGTTTATTATTTTATTACTTATCGTTGCGGTGGCCGCTTTTAATATTATTTCAACTTTGGTTATGACAGTGACGGATAAACAGGCTGATATTGCCATCCTGAGAACCATTGGGATGACCCCTGGAAGTTTAATGGTGATTTTTATTATTCAGGGCATGATTATTGGTTTGATAGGAACTATCCTGGGTGTTGCTGCAGGGGTACCTATTGCACTGAATGTCAATGAAATCGTTACCACCGTTGAAATGTTCTTTAATACCAAATTTCTACCGGCAGATGTTTATTATATTTCTGAAATAAGGGCTGATGTGCATTTTAAGGATGTTGTCGTCTATTCCGTATCCGCCTTTTTTCTTTCAATTGTGGCCACCATTTATCCGGCCTGGCGTGCAGCTAAAGTACAGCCAGCCGATGCTCTGAGGTACGAATAAGATGTCTACTCAGACCGCAAATGCACAGATTATTTTGCCGACCAGTCATGGTCAGCCTATCGTTATGGAAGCGGTTAATTTAAGTAAGTCTTTCCAGGAAGGTAGTGGTGCAGAACTTAACATTCTTAAGAATATAAATCTGACAGTAAGAATGGGAGATAAAATTGCCATTGTCGGTGCATCCGGTTCCGGCAAGAGCACATTGCTACATTTACTCGGTGGCCTTGATACACCAACAGCAGGCCAGGTCTTTATTGACGATAAAGAAATGCTTCGCATGAAGGAAGTCGATCGCTGCCGGTTGAGAAATCGAAAGCTGGGGTTTATTTATCAGTTTCATCATTTGCTACCAGAATTTACTGCCCAGGAAAATGTCGCCATGCCGGCTTTAATTAAGGGTGTTCCCCCTTATCAGGCGATGAAAAAAGCGGATGTTTTACTGGAAAAAGTCGGTATGACCAGACGGCTTGATCATAAACCTGCTGAATTATCCGGTGGTGAACGTCAACGTGCGGCTATTGCCAGGGCCATGGTTAATGAGCCTCAGTGTATCTGTGCAGACGAGCCCACCGGTAATCTGGACAAGGCCACAGCAGAACAGGTGTTCAGAGTACTGTTACGCCTCAATCAGGAATTTGGTACCAGCCTGATTGTGGTTACACATGATATGGCGCTGGCGGAAAAAATGGATATTATTTATGCCCTTGAAGAAGGTCATCTCGAACGTCGTAAATAAGCGTCTATTCTTGACCATTTCTATCATTCTTATCATAATTTCAAGCCATTAGAACCCATTGATTGCCGTAAGCCATTCTTTTTTGTATGTCCGATAGTCATAAACCACAAATTCAGGTCTTAAATGATCGTGCCAGATACCTGCTTAAAACGCTGATTGACTGTTATGTAAGTGATGGTCATCCGGTTGGCTCCCGTACGCTTGCCGAAGCCGCCAAACTGGAAATCAGCACAGCGACTATCCGTAATGTTATGGCCACACTGGATCACATGGGTCTGGTGACGTCTCCCCATACATCAGCGGGCCGTATTCCAACAGAAAAAGGCCTAAGACTGTTTGTGGATTCCATACTGGAAGTGCAACCACTGGAAAAATCATTGCTTAATAAAATGAAGCAACTGCTTCATCCTGATCAGGATAAGGAAACCCTGATTAATACCGCTAATAGCCTGATATCCAATATGACCCATATGGCAGGGATTATCTCCATACCTAAACGGGGGCAATTACCCTTAAGGCACATTGAGTTTTTACCCCTGTCGGATAAACGCATTCTGGCCATCATGGTGGTTAATGAAAAAGAAGTTCAGAACAGGGTTATCCATGTGGAACGTGAATATACCAAGGATGAGCTGGTCAAAATTGCGAATTATCTGAACCAGAACTTCACCGGTCGAGATATTTTCAGTGTGCGTAGCGAGCTGATTAACGAATTACAAAATGCCCGCTCACAGGTAGATGATCTCATGCGAGCCACGGTGGAAATTGCGGATCAGGTATTAAGACCTTCCGGTGAGGAACAGTCAGATTATCGTCTACAGGGTAAAACCAATCTGATTCGTTTTAATGAGCTGGAAAACACTCTGAAATTGCAGAAAATTTTTAATACCTTTGAAAACAAGCGAGATATGCTCAGTCTGCTGGATCGTTGCATTCAGGCTGAAGACATACAGGTCTTTATAGGTCGAGAAGCGGGACTGGAAGAATTTGGTGACTGTAGTATTATCACCGCGCCGTATTCGGTGGATGGCAGCACCATTGGTGTTCTGGGTGTCATTGGCCCAACCCGTATGCAATACAGTAATATTATTTCAGTTGTAGATGTTACCGCACGACTATTAGGATCGGCCTTGAATCCTAAAATTTAGTCCCCATATTGCAAATCCATACAATTTAAAACCTTAATTATTCAGCATATTTGGAGTAACGACATGTCTGACGAGGAAATCCTCGAGCAAGAGATTGAAACCGGTGAAGAGCGTACAGAACAAGCTGGTGCAACAGTAGATGCAGCGCCAGAATCGGAAGATACCATTGAATCTTTGAAAGAAAAACTGGCTGAATCAGAGAAAAAAGCCCTGGATAACTGGGATCAGTTAATTAGAACAAAAGCCGAAATGGATAATCTCAGACGCAGAACCCAGCGTGATCTGGAAAATGCTCATAAGTTCGCTATTGAAAAATTCGTCAATGAATTATTGCCCGTCATGGACAGTATGGAACTGGGGCTGGATGCGGCTGCACATGAGTCCAGCACCATTGAAAGCCTTAAGGAAGGCACAGAATTAACCCTTAATATGCTTAAAAATGCACTGGATAAATTCAATATCGTGGCCATTCATCCCCATGGTGAGAAATTTAATCCTGAATTACATCAGGCTATGTCGATTCAGGAAAATGCAGAACTGGAAGACAATACTGTTATGGCGGTCATGCAAAAGGGGTATTTATTAAATGATCGCCTGGTCAGGCCTGCTATGGTTATGGTTTCCAAGGCACCGGCAAATAATTCAGATAAAAGTTAAAAAAAGTTTAATTAATTGTTGAATTCACAACAACCCGGCCCCAAATAGGGATTAAGTAAGATTTTTACAAATTTCAGGTATTTAACGCGGAGTTTTTGAACATGGCAAAAATCATTGGTATCGACCTTGGCACGACTAACTCATGTGTCGCCATTATGGATGGTGATAAGGCAAGAGTTATAGAAAATAGTGAAGGTGACCGTACAACCCCATCCATTATTGCTTTTACAGACAGTGACGAGGTTATGGTAGGCCAGTCGGCCAAGCGTCAGGCAGTTACTAATCCTAACAACACCCTGTATGCCGTAAAACGTCTGATTGGTCGTCGTTTCGATGAAGAAGTCGTTCAGCGTGATATTAAACTGGTGCCTTACAAAATTGTTAAAGCCGACAACGGTGATGCCTGGGTAGAAGCTCACGGTAAAAAGATGGCACCACCCGAAATTTCAGCCCGTGTACTGCAGAAAATGAAGAAAACAGCTGAAGAATTTCTGGGTGAGACAGTAACAGAAGCGGTTATTACCGTTCCTGCCTATTTCAATGATTCACAACGCCAGGCCACTAAGGACGCAGGTAAAATTGCCGGTCTGGATGTTAAACGTATTATCAATGAGCCAACAGCGGCAGCACTGGCTTATGGTATGGATAAGAAACGTGGCGATGCCAAAATTGTAGTTTACGATTTAGGTGGTGGTACATTCGACGTTTCTATTATAGAAATTGCCGAAATTGATGGCGAACAGCAGTTCGAAGTACTGTCTACTAACGGTGATACCTTCCTTGGTGGTGAAGACTTCGACATGCGTCTGATCGATTATCTGTCAGATGAATTCAAGAAAGATACCGGCATGGATCTGCACAATGATCCAATGGCACTGCAACGTCTTAAGGAAGCTGCAGAAAAAGCCAAGATTGAACTGTCTTCAAATACACAGACAGATATCAACCTGCCATACATCACAGCGGATGCTTCTGGTCCTAAACATCTGAACATCAAATTAACCCGTGCCAAGCTGGAATCACTGGTTGATGACCTGATTCAGGGCACCATGGGTCCCTGCAAAATCGCACTGAAAGATGCAGGTCTATCTGTTGGTGATATTGATGATATTATTCTGGTCGGTGGTCAGACACGTATGCCAAAAGTCCAGGAAGCTGTGAAAAACTTCTTTGGTAAAGAACCCCGTAAAGATGTAAATCCCGATGAAGCGGTTGCGATTGGTGCAGCTATTCAGGGTGGTGTCTTAGGTGGCGATGTTACTGACATCCTGTTACTGGATGTAACACCGTTATCACTGGGTATTGAAACCATGGGTGGCGTGATGACCAAACTGGTGGACAAGAATACCACTATCCCAACCAAGGCATCACAGGTATTCTCAACGGCAGACGATAACCAGGGTGCAGTGACTGTTCATGTACTACAGGGTGAACGTGAAATTGCATCGGGTAACAAATCACTGGGACGTTTTGACCTTGCTGATATCCCGCCAGCCCCACGTGGTGTGCCACAGATCGAAGTTTCATTTGATATTGATGCCAACGGTATACTGAATGTATCCGCGAGAGATAAGGCAACGGGTAAACAACAGTCGATTGTTATCAAGGCATCCAGCGGTTTATCGGATGAAGAAGTCGAAAAAATGGTCAAGGATGCTGAAGCTCATGCGGATGAAGATCGTAAAATGAAAGAGCTGGTTGAAGCTCGCAATACTGCAGACAACATGATTCATGCAACTGAAAAATCCATTAAGGATTTAGGTGATCAGGTAGAAGCAGGCGAGAAAGCCACTATCGAAAAAGCCATTGAAGAGCTTAAAGAAGCTGTTAAAGGCGATGATAAAGCAGTTATCGAAGCGAAAACACAGGCATTAACCGAAGCTGCTGGCAAGATTGCTGAAAAGGCCTATGCTCAGGCACAACAGAATGCCGGTGCAGAAGGTGCTGACCAACCTCAGGCCTCTGCTGATGATGAAGTTGTCGACGCCGAGTTTGAGGAAGTTAAGGAAGATAAGTAATCTTTAACCAGGCTTAAGCTTAAAAATATGAAATGCCTGGCTTTGTCAGGCATTTCGTTTATTTAAGTACTGATATAGATCATAATCCTGAACCATCAGGTGAAAAAATAAAAGTGACTGAAGCGACTATGTCCAAAAGAGATTATTACGAAGTTCTGGGTGTTTCCAGAGATGTAAATGAAGCAGATCTAAAAAAAGCCTATCGTCGTATGGCGATGAAGTATCATCCTGATAAAAACCAGGGTAAACCAGAAGCAGAAGAAAAATTCAAAGAGGCCAAGGAAGCTTATGACATTCTATCTGATGCCCAGAAACGTGCGGCTTATGACCAATATGGACATGCGGGTGTAGATGCGTCGGCAGCTGGCGGCGCAGGTGGTTTCGGTGGTGGTGCTAATTTCAGTGATATCTTCGGTGATGTATTCGGTGATATTTTTGGTGGCGGTGGTGGCCGTGGTCGATCACGGGCTTTCAGGGGATCCGACTTACGCTACAACATGGAACTGAGTCTTGAAGATGCCGTGTTTGGTACTTCCGTCAAAATTAAAATACCAACTTTAGTCAGCTGTAAAACCTGTGATGGATCTGGCGCAAAGAAAGGGTCACAGGCAACTACCTGTAATACCTGTGGTGGTACTGGTCAGGTAAGAATTCAGCAAGGTTTCTTTTCAGTTCAGCAAACCTGTCCTCATTGCCATGGCAGTGGTAAAGTTATAAGCAGTCCCTGTGGTGATTGCCATGGACAGGGTCGTGTAGAAGAACGTAAAACATTATCGGTTAAAGTGCCTGCGGGTGTTGATAATGGTGATCGTATTCGTTTATCCGGTGAAGGTGAAGCGGGAGAAAATGGTGGACCTCCTGGTGATCTTTACGTTCATATGCATGTTAAACCCCATGCAATCTTTGAACGTGATGGCAATAATCTGTTATGTCAGGTACCCATTGGTGTCGCCACGGCTGCTCTGGGCGGCGAACTCGAAGTGCCCACATTGAATGGCAGAATTAAACTGAAAATACCTGCAGAAACTCAAACAGGAAAATTGTTCCGTATTAAAGGAAAAGGTGTAACACCGGTTCGTGGTGGTGCTACCGGTGATCTG
Organism: Gammaproteobacteria bacterium; assembly: GCA_029881275.1. Taxonomy (GTDB): domain Bacteria; phylum Pseudomonadota; class Gammaproteobacteria; order SZUA-229; family SZUA-229; genus JAPHQX01. The sequence continues at coordinate 127,591 of JAOUMX010000001.1, forward strand.
ATTTGTAAAGTGATTGTGGAAACACCGGTAAAATTAACCGCTAAACAGAAAGAGTTATTACGTGAACTGGATGAAAGTATGGGTACTGATAGCAATAATCATAATCCACAAAGTAAATCCTGGATGGATGGTGTAAAAAAATTCTTTAACGATATGAACCTGTAAATCATGAAAAATTCAGTCGGCAATATAAAGCATGTTCTGGCAACATTCATGCTGCTTATTATCAGTTATCATGTTTTGGCCGAGGAAGAGACCCTCAGGTTCCCGGGTGATCCAACATTACACAATATTGTTTACCAGTTTAACAAGGCCGATCAGGATTATCACAATGCTGTTTTGTTTTCTGTAAGTGAAATGGTACGAAAATATGGTGATAACATCACCATTGTTGTTACTGTAATTGGGCCGGGTATCCATATTCTTGCTAAAAACCCCCTTCGTAGTGTTTCTGAACACACAAAACAAAAAGTTAAAAGCCTGGCCGAATATGGTGTAAAATTTCATGCCTGTGGCAATACCATGAAAACGCTGAAATGGACTAAGGACGATATGCTGCCATTTGTCGAAATTGTAAATGTGGGCGTTGCCGATATCATGGAGCTACAGGAAAACGGATATAGCTATATAAGCTTATAAAATAATTTATAGTCAAAGTGTAAAATCGAGAATAATAAGTTTGATTATTCCACTAATGAATAATCTTAATCAGTAGAACTGATTACTTTGGCATAACAATAAGGTCCGATTATGTTGAATATAGCCGTTACAGGTGCAGGTGGTCGCATGGGGCGAACCATCATAGAAGCCTGCCAGCAAACAGATGGTTGCCAGATTACAGCCGCTATTGAACGTCCAGACAGTTCATTGATCGGAACTGATGCAGGTGAACTGGCCGGTATTGGAAAAATAGGTGTTGCTATCGCGGCTAATCTGGCCGATGTAGTTGATGCATTTGATATTCTCATTGATTTCACTTCTATTGAATCTACGTTACATAATCTTCAAGTTTGCAAAAATAATCATAAAAAAATAATTATTGGTACTACCGGTTTTTCGGATTCACAAAAACAGATTATTCAATCAACAGCTAAGGATATCGCTGTTGTCTTTGCACCTAATATGAGTGTCGGCGTTAATTTATGTTTAAAACTTTTGCAGACAGCTGCTCAGGTACTGGGTGACAGCGTCGACATTGAAATTATAGAAGCACATCATCGTCATAAAGTTGATGCGCCTTCTGGAACGGCATTACGGATGGGTGAAGTTGTTGCTGAAGCACTGGGGCGTAATTTAAGTGACTGTGCTGTCTATGGGCGTGAGGGTCAAACCGGTGAGCGTGAGCGAAAAACAATTGGATTTGAAACCATTAGAGCCGGTGATATTGTCGGTGAACATACCGTGATGTTTGCTGATGTTGGCGAAAGAATTGAAATTACCCACAAAGCATCCAGCAGAATGACCTTTGCAAAAGGTGCTATTCGAGCAGCATTATGGTTGAGTCAGCACGATAGTGGTCTGTATGATATGCAGGATGTGTTAGGGCTTAGTTAAATTTAACAGAAAGGTTTTTTATTAATGAAATTTGCATGTGTATTTCCTGGTCAGGGTTCTCAGTCAATTGGCATGATGTCAGAATTTGCAGAACAGTATTCAGAAGTTAAAGATTTATTCAGCCGAGCATCAGAAGCTTTAGGTTATGATCTGGCGACAATTATGGCAGAAGGTCCAGTAGAGGAGCTTAATAAAACTGAGTGTACTCAACCTGCTATGCTAACAGCCGGTGTTGCAGCATGGAAAGTTCTTCGCATTAACACACAACTTAAACCTGCTTTGCTCGCCGGTCATAGTCTGGGTGAATATACCGCACTGGTATGTTCAGGTGCATTGAAATTTGAAGATGCTGTAAAACTGGTCGCAGAACGTGGTCGTTTAATGCAAAATGCAGTTCCAGAAGGTGTTGGTGCGATGGCGGCCATTCTGGGTCTTGAAGATGATCAGGTAAAAGCGATTTGTACACAGGCATCCTCTGATCAATCTGTTGTGCAGGCAGTTAATTTTAATTCGCCTGGACAGGTTGTTATTGCAGGTCATAATGCAGCTGTTGAAAAAGCCATGGAGTTAGCCAAAGAAGCCAAAGCCAAACGGGCATTAAAGTTACCTGTCAGTGTCCCATCACACAGTTCATTAATGACCAATGCCGCTGCACAACTGGGCGAGGTTTTAGCATCAATAGAGATTAAAACACCCGAAATTCCTGTGTTACATAATGTTGATGCCAAAGCTCATTCTAATCCAGATGAAATTAAACACTGTCTGCAGCAACAATTACATAATCCTGTTTTATGGGTTGATACGGTTAATAATCTTATAACAGAAGGGATAGATACTCTTGTTGAATGTGGTCCAGGAAAAGTTCTGGCGGGACTTAATCGTCGTATTGATAAATCAGCAAACAACTTTACTATCGATACTATTGATAATTTTAATGCATTCAAATCAGCTATAGAGGAATAATCAAATGAGCTTACAGGGTGAAATTGCGCTGGTAACCGGTGCCAGCCGTGGCATAGGTAAAGCAATTGCAGAAGAACTGGCCAGGCAGGGTGCTACTGTAATTGGTACTGCCACATCAGAATCTGGTGCTGACAATATAACTTCTTATTTATCCGCATCTGGTGGTAAGGGCATGATGTTGAATGTAACTGATGCCGATTCAGTCAAAGATGTGTTAAAAACAATTACCGATGACTTTGGCGCCGTCAGTATTCTGGTTAACAATGCCGGTATAACCCGTGATAATTTGTTAATGATGATGAAAGATGATCAGTGGAATGAGATTATTGATACCAATCTAACCTCTGTGTTCCGTCTTTCTAAAGCAGTATTACGTCCAATGATGAAAGCACGTAAAGGCAGAATTATTACTATTGCGTCAGTGGTTGGTTTAACGGGTAATCCTGGTCAAACCAATTACTCAGCCGCTAAAGCAGGTATTCTTGGCTTTACTAAATCACTGGCACGTGAGATTGGCTCACGCAATATTACAGTCAATACAGTGGCTCCCGGATTCATTGATACGGATATGACAAAAGCATTACCTGAAGATCAGCGTGAAGCACTTATTAAGCAAATTCCACTCAATAGATTGGGTGAACCAGCAGACATTGCTAATGCGGTTGCCTTCCTCGCATCACCCCTGGCAGCCTATATTACAGGTGAAACTATTAATGTTAATGGTGGTATGTACATGCCTTAGTTTGGCATGTTACATTAAGTAATTATTGTAACTCATTGATATATCTATAATTATATATCTTTTTTTTTATCTAAAAATTAACTGGCAAGCTGTAGCGTAATTCTCTAAAATACGCCGCAGCTCAATTAATTCGAACAAAGAGGAAACTTAACATGAGCAGTGTTGAAGAACGCGTGCGTAAAATCGTAGTAGAACAGCTAGGTGTAAAAGAAGAGGAAGTAACAAATTCAGCTTCTTTTGTTAATGATCTGGGTGCAGACTCATTAGACACAGTTGAGTTAGTAATGGCTCTGGAAGAAGAATTTGAGTGTGAAATTCCAGATGAAGATGCTGAAAAAATCACTACTGTTCAGCAGGCTCTGGATTACGTAACTGCTCATCAATAGTTTAGATCAGCAAAGGGGGCAGGCGTTTAGTCTGTCCTTTTTTACGATCATCTTTATATCAACGCTTGCTAACACATATTATGTGTAACAGCAGTCAATAATAAATAATACCTGGAGAACTTTCTTGGCAAAGCGTCGAGTTGTTGTAACAGGCCTGGGCATTGTTTCACCTGTTGGTCTGAATCTAAAACAATCCTGGGAGAATATACTCGCTGGTAAAAGCGGGTCTTCACTCATTACTGAATTTGATACATCTGATTTCTCGGTGAAATTTGCGTGTACCGTGAAAGATTTTGATTCAACTGAATACATAAATTCGAAAGATCTCAAAAAAATGGATACCTTTATCCATTACGGAATTGCAGCTGCAGATCAGGCTATCAAAGATTCAGGTATCGAAATTACTGAACAAAATGCAGAACGCATAGGGGTTTCTATTGGCTCAGGCATTGGTGGTTTACCAATGATTGAGAAAAATAAAGAAGCTCTGGATAGTGGTGGGCCAAGAAAAATTTCTCCTTTTCTGATTCCTGGTTCTATCATCAATATGATTTCAGGTAATGTATCGATTAAATATGGTCTCAAAGGCCCTAATATCGCTATCGTTACTGCCTGTACTACAGGAACACATAGCATCGGTCAGGCTGCACGTATGATTGCTTACGGTGATGCTGATGTTATGTTAACCGGTGGTGCAGAAAAAGCCTCATCACCTTTAGGTATTGGTGGTTTTGCTTCATCTCGAGCTTTATCAAAACGTAACGATGCGCCAGAAGCAGCCAGTCGCCCATGGGATAAAGATCGTGATGGCTTTGTATTAGGTGATGGAGCAGGTGTGCTGGTCCTTGAAGAATATGAGCATGCAAAAGCACGTGGCGCAAAAATTTATGCTGAGCTTGCAGGCTTTGGTATGAGTGGTGATGCCTATCATATGACACAACCATCTGAAGGTGGTGAAGGTGCTGCACGCTGTATGATTAATGCTATAAAAGATGCAGGGCTCAATCCAGAAGATGTCGATTTTGTTAATGCACATGGCACCTCTACACCTGCGGGTGACCTGGGTGAAACACTGGCATTAAAAGCAGCCTTTGGTGATCATGCTTATAAACTGGCAGTGACCTCAACCAAATCAATGACCGGTCATCTACTGGGTGCTGCCGGTGGTGTTGAAGCTGTCTTTACTGTAATGTCATTACAGGATCAGGTGGCGACGCCCACCATTAATCTGGATAACCAGGATCCTGAATGTGATCTTGATTACACAGCCAATACAGCACGTAATATGAAAATTGATGTTGCCATTTCAAATTCATTTGGATTTGGTGGCACCAATGGCACAATATTATTCAAAAAAATATAAGACTTATTAAATCCAGGGTCCATTAAAATGGGCACAGCTTATTTCACAATAAAGACCCTGGATTTCATTCCTGATTTACTGGCGCTACATTCATTATTTCCTGAACGCTATCCTCATTTATTGGCCAGTACTGCAAGTGGTAATGCTGATGCTCGTCATGACATATTGTTTGCCTGTCCAGGTGAAACAGTATCGGGTGATAATTTTTTCCAGCTACTCGATAACGAATATCATAAAAATTTCGTTGATTTTGCGGACACGGATCTGCCATTTTATGGTGGCTGGTTTATCTATCTGGGGTACGAACTTGCGGCTGAAATAGAACCCAGTTTGAATCTAAAACCATCTTCGCATCAAATTCCTGTTGCCTTTGCGACACATTTTCCTGCTGCAATTATCGTCGATCATATTACAAAATCTGCTGTCGTGGTATGTGAAAACAGTCAACAGGATTGTTATTCCATCATCCTCAATGATCTGGCAAGCAGTCAATCTGCAAATCAACAATATAAACAACCTTTCCATGTGACATGCCTGCAGGAAGATGACAGTTCAGTTTATCTTGATCAGGTAGCTCGCATAAAAGATTATATTGTTGAAGGTGACGTGTTTCAGGTCAATCTTTCACGGCAATGGCAATGTGATATTGATGACAAT